>CADCCI010000023.1 GCA_902799895.1 uncultured Bacteroidia bacterium
ATTTAGTAACACGTGGTGGTGCTATTATAACCTAACATTGTTAGGAAAGGAATACTTTTTTAAAGGTTTTTCCATACCCGAAACAAAAAATACTCCATTCGGACACCGCCGACGCATAAAAAAGAGAGGGACCTGAATCTCAGGTCCCTCCCGGGTGATTCTGTTTGCTGTTCCGGTTATTCGGGGAACTTCAGTACGCGCATCATCCGGACCAGGGTCAGACGGTTGCGGATGGCAGCGGAGATGGGAAGCATCTCATCCCGCAGTGCGGGATCGATGCCGATATGCTCCGGCAGATACTTGGAGCCGATGGCTTTATACAGGCCTTCCAGTTCCTCCACGGTGTAGGCGTGGCTCAGCACGGCCAGCACCATCCGGTCTACACCGATGGAAGTCTCAATCACATACGGGGTGTAGGAGGTGTTCTCCTCGGGGTCGAAGTACTCGATCTTCTTTCCGGAGAACTTCTGGTGGTTGCCCAGGTCGAAGTTGGTGCGGCTGTGGATACCCTCCAGTTCCTTGAAGCCGAAGGGGAAGTTGAACTCGATATCGGTAGCGGCGTTGGCGTAGTGGGCCAGCTTCTCGTGGTCGTGGAAACGGTAGTTTTCGGCACCCATTCCCAGGTTCACGTGCCACTTCATACGGGTTTCTTTCCACTTTTTGAACCAATCCAGCTCGGTTCCCGGTTTGATGAAGAACTGCATTTCCATCTGCTCGAATTCGCGCATGCGGAAGATGAACTGGCGGGCCACGATCTCGTTACGGAAGGCTTTGCCAATCTGGGCGATACCGAACGGAATCTTCATGCGGCCGGTTTTCTGCACGTTCAGGTAGTTCACGAAAATGCCCTGTGCGGTCTCCGGACGCAGATAAATCAGGTTCGCGCCGTCGGCCGTGGAGCCCATGGAGGTAGAGAACATCAGGTTAAACTGACGGACCTCGGTCCAGTTGCAGGTACCCGAAATGGGGCAGACAATATTGCAATCGATGATAATCTGGCGATATTCGGCAAAGTCATTGGCCTTTTCGGCGGCCACATAGCGGTTGTGAACCTCGTCCCACTTGGCCTTTTCGCGCAGGACATTGGGGTTGGTCGCGCGGAACTGGGCCTCGTCGAAAGCCTCGCCGAATTTCTTGCGTCCCTTTGCCACCTCTTTTTCAATCTTCTCTTCGATTTTGCCCAGGTAGTCCTCGATCAGGACATCGGCGCGATAGCGTTTTTTGGAATCTTTGTTGTCGATAAGCGGGTCGTTAAAGGCACCCACGTGGCCGGAAGCCTCCCAAATGCGGGGGTGCATGAAGATGGCGGAATCTATCCCGACGATGTTCTCGTTCAGGCGAGTCATCGCCTCCCACCAGTAATTTTTGATGTTGTTTTTGAGCTGAACGCCCATCTGTCCGTAGTCATATACGGCGGCCAATCCGTCGTAAATCTCACTGGACGGGAAAATGAAACCGTACTCTTTGCAATGCGCAACCAGTACCTTGAAAAGTTCGTCTTGCGTCATATCTTTTGTTGTTTATCTTCAAAAACGTGCAAATTTAATCAAATATTTCCGGAAATGTCGCTTTCAGCGTGGGTTTGGCGATTTCCAGCAGGGGAATCATCACGAACGCGCGCTCTTTGATGCCCTTGTGCGGGATGGTCAGTTCCGGCGTATCCATCCGCAGCGCACCCAGGAACAGGATGTCGATGTCGATGATGCGCGAATGGTAGATGCGGTTCCCGGCACCGTCGTATTCGGGCGGATCGATCCGGCCCATTTCCCGTTCGATGCGTTTGACGGTCGCCAGCAGTTCCCTCGCCTGCTGTTCGGGATCGGGTCCCTCCGGAATCCGGTACAGCACCGCGCCGTTCAGGAATTTCCCGCCCACAAAGCCCATTGGTTTGGTTTCGATGAGGCGCGAAAGGGCTTTCCAGTGCGATCCAAGGGCCTCGTCCAGGCGGCGGAGGGCTTCCAGGATGTTTTCCCGACGGTCTCCCAGGTTGCTCCCCAGGGAAAAATAGATGCTAACGAAGGCCATCTTCCGTATCCAAATCTACGTCCAGCCCCAATTCTACGCGCGCTTCGTCCGAAAGCATGCTCTGGTCCCAGGCGGGCTCAAAGGTAAGCTCGATTTCGCACTTGGTAATGCCCGGCACGTCGGCCACGCTCCGCTGCACCTCGGCCATGACTTCGTCTGCCATCGGGCAATTGGGCGCGGTAAAGGTCATCCGCACGAACGCTTCGTGTTTCTTATTGATATTCAATTCGTAAATCAAACCCAGATCGTAGATGTTCACCGGAATTTCCGGATCGTACACCTGTTTCAGGGCCAGGACCACCTTCTCATACAGGGGGGCCAGTTCCTTTACGTCTTCGGCGTTCAATATTTCTTTCTCTTCGCTCATTTCCTATACGTTTTCCTGTGCCGCCCGGCGGATGGTCTCGATCATGGAAACCAGGCCGTTGGCGCGCGTGGGAGACAGATTTTCCTTTAAACCCAGGGACTCGATGAAACGGAAATCGTCTGCAGCGATTTCGGCCGGCGTGCGGCCGGAATACACCCGGATCAACAGCGAAATGATGCCCTTGGTAATAATGGCATCGCTGTCGGCACGGAACTGCAGCGCCCCGTTTTCCACCTTCCAGTCCAGCCAGACGCGCGACTGGCAGCCCTTGATCAGGTGATCGTCCGTGCGCGCATCCTCGGGATAGGCTTCCAGATCCTTCCCCAGTTCAATCAAATATTCATATTTGTCCAGCCACTCGTCGTACATCGAAAAATCTTCGATGACGGCCTGTTTGGCTTCTTCCAATGTTCCAGTAGCACTCATTCTATCTAATTGCTAATCAGGTTGTTTATCGCAGGAGCTTCAGCGCTTTGTCCAGCGCCTTCAAGAAGATTTCCGCCTCCTCCAGGGTGTTGTACGGCGCGAAGGACGCCCGCACCATGCCCGTCACGCCAAAGCGGTCCATCAGCGGCTCGGCGCACATTTGCCCGGAGCGCACCGCAACCCCCATTTTATCCAGAATCAGGGCGATATCTTCGTGGTGTGCCCCCTCCGCCGTGAAAGAAAAGAGCGCGATCTTGTCCTCTGTTCCACGGGGAACACCGTACAGTTTGATCCGGGGATCGGCCGTCAACGCCTCCAAAACGAAGTCCCGCACCTGTTTGGTATAGGCCTCGTTCTGTAAGCCGGCCGCAAAATCCAAGGCCGTCTGCAAGGTGGGCTGTGCATTGATATTCTGGGTTCCCGCCTCGAATTTGGCCGGCAGCGGGGCATAGGTCGTGCCCGTAAAACGAACCGTACCAATCATCTCTCCCCCACCCATATACGGGACCATCTGCTCCAACAGCGTTTCTTTCCCGTACAAGACGCCGGTTCCCGTGGCTGCGTATACCTTATGGCCGGAAAATGCGTAGAAATCGCAATCCAGATCCTGGACGTCCACGCCCCCGTGCACCACACCCTGCGCGCCATCTATTAAAACCTTGGAACCGTTTGAGTGACAAACACTTACAACGTCTTTGACCGGGTTAATAATCCCCAATACATTGGAGATTTGGGAGATGGCGACCAACTTGGTTTTCTCGGAGAGCAGATTCGGCAGCAAATCGGTCCGCAGATGGCCTTCCTCATCTACCGGAAGCACCTTCAGCACCGCGCCTTTTCGCTGGCACATCATCTGCCAGGGAACAATATTGGAGTGATGTTCCGCCTCGGAAACCAGGATTTCGTCTCCAGGTTTCACGAAGGTTTCCCCAAAGGAAAAAGCAACCAGGTTGATGGAAGCGGTCGTGCCGGAAGTAAAGATAATTTCCCTGCGCGAAGCGGCGTTCAAATGGCGCGCCACGGCGTCTCGGGCCGCTTCGTATGCCTCCGTTGCCTCCCCTGCCAAAGCATGGACGGCCCGGTGAATATTGGCATTGTGCAACGACGCCAATTCGTTCTGCCGTTCCAGGACGATGCGGGGCCGCATACTGGTGGCCGCATTGTCCAAATAGACCAGCGGTTTACCGTAAACGGTTCTCGCAAGCGTGGGAAATTGCGCGCGTATTTCTTCTATTGCCATCATAATAACTTGCAAAAATAAGAATTTTAAGCGGTTTTCTGAAAGAAATTTACGACCTTTGTACAAAGACAATTCAAAACTCTATGTACGAGTATATCCAAGGAACCATCGCAGAATTAACCCCGGCATCGGTTGTGATCGATTGCGGAGGGGTGGGTTATTTCATCATGATCACCCTCCAGGGGTATGAAAACCTTATGGGAAAAAGCACGGCAAAAGTCTATGTCCACTACCACGTAAAAGAAGACGGACACGAGCTTTATGGCTTTGTCACGAAAGACGAACGGGAACTGTTCCGCCAGCTCATCAGCGTCTCCGGAATCGGCGTTGGAACGGCCCGTATTATGCTTTCTTCCCTGAGCGCAGCTGCTCTCCGGGAGGCCATCCTGACCGAAAACCTGACCCTGCTGAAAGGCGTAAAAGGCATCGGATTGAAAACCGCACAACGCGTAATCCTGGAGCTAAAAGACAAGGTGGGAAAGAGCGACGGCGACTCTCTCGCCCTCTTTGGCGGCGGCTCTGCCAACGCTACCGTAGAGGAAGCAACCAACGCCCTGGTTATGCTGGGATTTGCCAAACCCAATGTAACCAAAGCGGTAAGAGCCATCCTCGCCAAGAACCCTGCGGCCGGCGTGGAAGAAATCATCAAAGCAGCTTTGCAGATGCTCTAGCAGAGAAAAGCGGGACCTTTTACCGACCAAAATAGACCAGCAGAACAGAGATATCTGCGGGGGATACGCCAGAGATACGCGACGCCTGCGCCAAGGTGCGGGGCGCGTATTTTTTTAGTTTCTGGCGGCATTCTATTGACAGGCCGGAAACGGAATCAAAGTCAAAATCTTCCGGAATTCGAAGCGTTTCCAGTCGAACCATCTTGTCTGCGAGCGCCCTTTCGCGGTCAATATAGCCCTGATACTTGATGGCTATATCCACAGATTCCACTTCTTCCTCAGAAAATGTTCCACGTGGAACAATTTCCAGCAAATCCTTCAGAAATACAGAAGGGCGAGAAACCAATTCGGACACTTTCTTGGATTGATCCAGGGGCGTAGAGCCCACAGAAACCAAGAAAGAATTCACTTTTCCTGCCTTTACAAGGGTCTTATCGGCCCATTCGTGCAGTTCCTGGACATGCTCATATTTCCACATCATCGTATCATAGCGTTCATCGGAAGCCAGGCCCAACTGATGAGAAAGACCCGTCAAGCGCAAATCGGCATTATCCTGGCGTAACAGAATACGATATTCGGCCCGTGACGTAAACATACGGTATGGTTCATCCACGCCTTTGGTAATCAGATCATCTATCAGAACACCGATATATGCCTCGTCACGACGCAGGATGAACGGTTCCTGCTCACGTACCTTCCGGTGTGCATTAATGCCTGCAATGATGCCTTGGGCGGCCGCTTCTTCATAGCCGGTGGTGCCATTTACCTGACCGGCAAGGAAAAGCCCGGGCACCTCCCGGACCTCCAAGGTTGCGTTAAGTTGCGTAGGATCAAAATAGTCATATTCCACCGCATAAGCCGGTTTGAAAATCTTTGCCTGCTCCAGTCCTTTTATGGAATGAAGGGCATCCAGCTGCACTGTAAGGGGCAAAGAAGACGAAAAGCCTTGCAAATAGTATTCGGTGGTTGAGCGTCCTTCCGGCTCCAGGAAAAGCTGATGAGCCGGGTTGTCCGGGAAGACCCGAAGCTTGTCCTCTATGCTGGGGCAATAGCGCGGACCGCGTCCAGAAATCATCCCGGTGAAAAGGGGAGAATCGCCAAATCCCGTCCGGAGAATATCGTGAACCCGTTCATTGGTATGCAGGATAAAGCAGTCCATCTGCTCTCCGCTGCGCTGAATCGCAGACGGTTCCGGCAGGAAAGAGAATCGACCCGGATGCGAATCGCCTTCCTGGCGCTCCAGGATTGCGGTGTCTACAGAGGAGATATCAATCCGCGGCGGGGTACCGGTCTTCATCCGGTCGGTCCGGAGTCCCATCTGCACCAACTGTTCCGTCAGCCCATAAGACGCCCGCTCTCCGATCCGGCCTCCTTCGAAAGAAGTCCGACCGATAAACATCCGTCCGTTCAGGAAGGTTCCGGCGGTCAAAATAACCGCGCGAGAATGAAAAATTGCTCCGGTTCTTGTACGAACTCCTGAAATTTTCGATTCTGAAAGGGTTATCGCCTCGGCGGAATCCTCGTAAATGTCTAATTTACAATGAGTTTCGAGGATTTTTCGCCATTCTGCGGAAAATTGGATTTTGTCGCATTGCGCACGGGGGCTCCACATAGCCGGACCCTTGGACCGGTTCAGCATCCGGAACTGGAGGGTGGAACGGTCCGTCACCAATCCGGTGTACCCGCCCAACGCATCTATCTCCCGGACAATCTGTCCTTTCGCGATTCCGCCCACGGCCGGGTTGCAAGACATCCGGGCAAAACCCCGCAAATCCATCGAAACCAACAAGACCGACGAACCCAGGTTCGCCGCCGCCATCGCAGCTTCGCATCCGGCATGACCGCCGCCGACCACAATTACATCGTACACCATGCTCCCCTATCCTTTCAGAATATTTCGAATAGACAGATAGTAGTCTTCCTTGCTCCGCATCTCCCGCTGCTGCTCGGGGGTGTGGTCGTCATAACCTATCAGGTGAAGCAGGCCGTGCACCATGACGCGGTTCAGCTCCTCCTCGAAAGTGGCCCCGTATTCGGCCGCATTTTCGCGGACGGTATCAATACTGATAAACAGGTCTCCGCTGAGCACCTTTCCTTCACAATAATCGAAGGTAATGATGTCGGTAAAATAATCGTGCTGCAGGTAACGCTGGTTGATATCCAGGATATAAGGGTCCGAACAAAAGATAATGCTCACGTCGCCGAGCCGCTTGACCTCGCTCTCGGCAACCATCTTCAGCCACTTGTTATTCAAGATTTTACCCTTGAACTCGAACCGGATATCTTCGCAATGATAACTGACCATTTTAAAATTTTTTGCAAATCTACAACTTTATTCCTAACTTTGGGACCTAAACCGGATATAAAAATTCGCGAATATGGAAATTAAAAAGTCAGTTAAAGCCAGCCTGGAGAACAAGAGACTGCTCTTCACAGAGATTGGTTTCGTGATCGCCCTGCTGGTCGTTTACGGCGCTTTCGAGTATAGCTCGAAGGAAAAAGCCGCATCCATTCTGGACGGAGACAACCAGATTGTCGAAGTAGAGGACATGGTGCCCATCACGCAGGAGACCCCTCCCCCGCCGCCCGAGGCCCCGAAGATCCCCATCCTCTCCGACCAGATTGATATTGTGGACGATGAAATCAAAGTCGACGACGATATGTTCATGAACCTCGAGGATAACGCCAACATGGGTGTGGAGATCATGGACTACGTAGAAGAGACCAAAGAAGAAGTCGTTGAAGAAGAAGCGATTCCTTTCCAGCTTGTGGAAGAGAAGCCTTCCTTCAACGGTGGCGATGCCAACGAGTTCTCCAAATGGGTGAACTCCAAGCTTGTCTATCCGGAAATCGCCAAGGAGAACGGTGTCCAGGGCCGTGTAACCCTGCAGTTCACCGTAAACGCAGACGGAACCGTTTCCAACGTGAAGGTTCTCCGTGGCGTGGACTCCTCGCTGGATAAGGAAGCTGTGCGCGTGGTCTCCAGCTCGCCGAAGTGGAAACCCGGTAAGCAGCGTGACCGCGCCGTGAAGGTAACCTATACCTTCCCTGTGATCTTCCAGCTCCGATAAACGAGCGCCCAAGAACAATAAGGCCGTCCCCAACCGGATGGCCTTTTTTCGCTAAAAGGAAAAGCCATTTATGGACTATCATAACACAGAAAAAGCAGTCTTCGTTGGAATCATCCGCCCGCACGACAACGAGCGGACGGTCATGGAATACCTGGACGAACTGCAATTTCTGGCAGAAACCGCCGGAGCAATGGGTGACAAAAAATTCATCCAGCGGGTCGATAAGCCCGACAACGCCACCTATATCCGCAGCGGCAAACTGGAAGAAATCGCCCAATACTGCGAGGAAAACCAAATCAACTATGTTATTTTTGATGACGAGCTCTCCCCCATGCAACAGCGTAATATCGAACGCGTTATCAAAAATACGGCGGTCATCGACCGGACCAGCCTGATCCTGGAAATCTTTGCCCAGCGGGCCAAAACCTCCTATGCCAAGATGCAGGTGGAGCTCGCCCGTTACAACTACATGCTCCCCCGGCTGGCGGGTATGTGGACCCACTTGGAGCGGCAGCGCGGCGGCGTGGGAACCCGGGGCGGTATGGGTGAGACCCAGATCGAAGTGGACCGCCGGATCGTCAAGGAAAAAATCTCCCGGCTGAAGGAACAACTCAAGAAAGTGGACCGGCAGATGGCCACCCAGCGCGGCAACCGGGGTTCCCTGGTGCGCCTTTCGCTCGTAGGTTATACCAACGTGGGGAAAAGTACCCTGATGAACCTGCTGGCCAAATCGGACGTATTTGCCGAGAACAAATTGTTCGCCACCCTGGACACCACCGTCCGGAAAGTGGTTATCGAGAACGTCCCCTTCCTGCTCAGCGACACCGTCGGGTTTATCCGCAAACTGCCCACCCAACTCATCGAAGCGTTCAAAAGCACGCTGGACGAGGTGCGCGAAGCCGACGTGCTGGTCCACGTGGTGGACATCTCCCATCCGGGCTTCGAGGAACAAATGAAGGTCGTAGAGGATACCTTGCGGGACATAGGTTCCATCAACAAACCTACCTACGTGGTTTTCAATAAGATAGATGCCTATACCTACGAGCCGTACGATGAGTTTTCGCTGGAGCCGCCCACGAAGGACAACGTTCCGCTGGAGGAGCTCAAGAACAGCTGGATCGCCCGGGAAAAGACCCCGTGCATCTTCATCTCGGCCAAGGAGAAAATCGGTATCGAAAAACTCCGCAACGACATCTATAAAATGGTGGCCGAAATCCACGCCGGCCGCTGGCCCTTCAACAACTTCCTTTGGTAACAGAAACAAAACTGAATGATTATGAAAAAATTCGTCCTTTCCGCATGCGCCCTTTTCGGCCTCCTTGCCACCGCCGCCGCCCAGAGCGACACGGTGAACGTCAAACTGTTGGAACGACAACCGAATCCGACCCTCTTTTCCGGACTCTCCTCCATGGTTCCGGGGCTCCGCTACGCCCCAACTTCCGATGCGACCGGAGATTATTGGGACTCCATGACCATCCGCGGATGGAGCCATCTCTTTTCTTCCTATAATGAAATCGAGATCAATCGACCGAGCATCTACGTAGATGGCATGCCGTATTACGGCTCCCTCAACAGTTTGAACGCTACTGATATAGAAAAGATTGAAGTGATGAAAAACGCGACGGCCATCTATGGTATCGACGGCGCCAACGGCGTTATCTGCATCACCACCAAAAAAGGCAACCGGAACCGTCCAGTAAGCGTTTCCTTCAATGGCTATGCCTCCGTTTCCGGCTGGTCGCGCAAACCGGATATGCCGCCCGTGGACGAAAGCAGAATGACCGTCGTCAGCCAACAAGCCAAGCAGCAAGGCATCTGGACCGACTGGATGGACGAAGTCTCCCGCCGCGCCATTGGGCAGCACTACGACCTTGCTGTAAGCGGAGGAGCAAAAATCTTTGACTACTACGTTTCAGGCAACTATGACCGCCGCCAGGGCGTCCTGCTCGGGAATGACGCCGAACACCTGGACCTGTTGGCTAAATTCAACGTGAATCCCTTCCCCTGGATGACCCTTGGCGCCAGCATTCAGCATGCCGTCGACAAAGACTGGGGTGTTCCTGCCAATATCAATGCCGCCTATTGGCTGTCTCCGTATTCTTATACCCATTCTACCATACCCGGATATGAATCATGGCCGAATTTATCCCCTACCGGAAATGATCCCAACCCGCTCTGGGAAGGCCGAAAAAAATTCAAATATGGATTCCTGTTTGCTTCCACGCTTTGGTCTGATGTAATGAAGAAAACAAACAGAACGAACTATCAAGCTGATTTAATTATAGGGATTCCCTTTGTTCCCGGTCTTCAGTTTGCTTTGAGTGGACAACATTTGCGTTGGAATCAGCCTCTGCGATCTGATTTAGGACAAGAATATTTTGTTAATACGAATAATCCGGATGCGATGGATCATCCGGACAGGAACGCAAGCCGCGCCTACACCTATACGGAAGACACAGAGAAGACCGTTAGCCGGTTACATCCTTCCCTATCCTGGAAGAGATCGTTTCACGACCATCTGCTTACCGTAGGAACAGGGCTTTGGTATTCAAAGACGAACAATGATGGCGAATTTCATTATAGAGAGAGAGGAGGGGCTTATGCCTTCAAATATAACAAGACTGCGTTCCGTTTGCTTTCCTTTTATGGCTCGCTGACTTATCAATTCAAGGACCGGGTTGATGTTACCGTCGTTTATCGCCGGGATCACTACAAAGAAATTCAAGAAGAAGATAGAATTATTACATATCTTCAGGAACCCTACTCGGTAGGAACGAACTCTTTCGGCGTCAACGCCTCATGGCGGGCGCTCAAAGGGCTCAAGCTGCGGGCTTCCTATGACAGCAATGCCGCCACCCTCTATCTTGGTTTCCCTGGCGACCCTTTTGCCAAAACACAAAACTATGATTTTGGAGTAGATTTCCATATCAATAGCGGCCGATTGGGAGTAACGACCGATATTTATCGGAACAAATTGACAGATCAGTTACTACTGGACTCTTCTCCACAAAATCCGGAATCTCTCTCGGTGTACAATGTCGGATGGGAATGGATGATTTATGGAAACCCCGTTGAAGGCGATGGAAAAGACTCCTTCCGATGGGATGCCCAAATGACCTTCGACCTGAACCGGAACCGGCTGGACCTTGACAATGAACAATATACCCCCGGCTTGGCGAACGCCATCTCTTTTGGTTTTGAGAGTTATGCCGCCTCCCGGGACGGCGAGGCCATCAATAGCGCCTATCAATCGAATAATGGTACATCTGAGTATCTCGGCACAACGACACCGCTCTTTACCGTCAATTTCGCTAATACGCTTTCCTGGAAAGGGGTAAGCCTATACTTTAATTTCCGTTGGATGCAGGGAAATGACGGGCATTTCCTGGGTTACAATCCCAATTCCGCAAACAATCCACAATATCCCTATACATTGCCCTACTGGCAACCCCGCACCTTCTTGAAACTCAAGGATCTGGTCCTTTCCTATGATCTTCCGCTGCACGTCTCCTGGCTTCGCGGCGCGTCCGTCTATCTTTCCGGAACAGACCTGTTTACCCTCACCAACTGGGACGGATTCGACCCCGAGAACGCCAGCGGCATTCCCTTCCATCCCATTTCTTCCCGCTCCCTGCCATACGGCACCTTCCGCACCATCGCCCTTGGTATCAACTTAAATTTATAATCATATGAAAAAATTTCTCTTCTTCTTCTGTCTTTCGCTCCTGACGCTGGCTGGGTGCGATAAAGACAATACTCCCGTCGAGCAGAAATACGACATTTATGTCCTGGGAACAACAACAAACACATCATCAATCGCACAGACTTTCCAATTATGGAAAAATGGAGAGTTTCTTCGATCGGTTCCCCGAAATTCCGTGCCAGGAAAGAAATACTGCGATTTGCTTGTTTTACCGAACGGGGCGGTCTATGTTGTCTATCTCGATGGAAATGCCGCGATAGTAGATGATGGTGAATGTCAGTATTATATCAAAAACGTATCTCAAATTTCGCCCATGCTAGGTTTCTCCTCTGAAAAAGGAGTATGTTATTTCGATTCTAATACACGAATGTACCAATCCTTTGATCTTCAAGGTAATATTGTTAAAGATTTCCCGAAAGAGCGCCTTTCTTCTGTCGCGACCCTCCCTTTTGTTTGCACGTTTGATGGAACTCACGCCTATTATGTTTATACAGAAGTAACTCCCTCTCCCGAGTATTATTATAAAACGTGGCTAAACATTGATGGGGAGGACGTTTCTTCGTTTCTGTCAGATACGCCGCAATATATCGCTCAACCAACATTGATAACCACAAATGGTAAAGATGTGTATTATATTCTATTCGAGCGATCCCGTCAAATTCCTTGGCTCATGAAGAATAACAAGCCTGTTGCCGGTTTTGACGATTCTATTTCCAAGTATTCCATGCACGCAATCGCCGCCGACGACAACAATGCTTATCTGCTTGGTTCTTTTTCAAAGAGGCTCTATGTATGGAAAAATCGGGAACCCCTTCTGGACTTGGGTTCAACAGACACCTATACCAGCAAAAAAAATCAAATCTTTGTTTTAGACGGCCATGTCTTTACACAAATCTCCGGACAAAACGGATACGTAGCCATTGACGGGGAAAAAATATATGACTTGCCTACTTATGGAGAATGTTTCTTTGTTGTAAGAAAATAACATGATGAAAATTAAGCATTGCCTAATAATTTGTTTTGCCGTTTTTGCGCTTTGTTCCTGTGAGAAGGGGAACGATTTTATTGAATTCGAAGACAATGTTCTTATGCAACGTTGTCTGCTATTGGAAGATTTTAATCAAGATGGAAAACTTTCGTATGATGAAGCAAAAAACATCGAAAGTCTAAATGTTAATAATCTAGGTATCAAATCGCTAAATGGGATTGAGCGTTTACCGAATCTAAAATCGTTGGTAATCTCTAACAATCCTATCCATTCTTTCGTTCTCCGGAACAATTCCCAACTTGAAGGCGTTTTGGCTGAAAATTGCCCATTACACAATATAGACCTGTCCGGTTGCATTAATTTAAAAAGACTTGTATTGTCTGGTGCATCTCTTGACCATTTTGATTTTTCTTCTTTTCCAAACCTATCTCGTATTCAATTTTCATCCTGTGGGCTAAAGGAGATGGATTTGCGAAATAATACCAAACTAGAAGAATTAACATTAAATAATGAGCAAATCTCTTCCTTGAATCTTTCTGCGAATATCGCTCTGGAAAAACTCTCTCTATACGATCTTCCTGTCAAAAATCTGGATCTCTCTAATAATAAGAACTTGACATCCCTATATATTTCTGGAATGCAGTTGGATCCTATTAAATACTCTTTGCCTTTGCTACATTATGTTTATATTTTTAATTCCAGCGCATCTTTGGACCTTTCTGATTGCCCTGCCGTTGGATATTTGAAAATATCTGATAGTTATTTAAAATCTTTGGTACTAAATGAGGTTGTAAGTACTTTAAGTATTTCTAATAGTACAGTAGATAACTTTAACCATTCTAGATGTGTTAGTTTGACTCAAGTCTCCCTTGATAATACTCCGATCCAAAAACTGGATCTAAGTAATACCGACGAAAGAACTATTCGTTCTACCTATAATATCTCAATCAACAACTGCTCCTTGAAAGAAATCTGTTTCCCAAAATATAAACTAAAAGGATTCAGAATAGAATTAAAGAACAATCTTTTAACAGAAATATCATTACATGTTGATACTTCTTATAATGTTGATAATCAACTAAAAATTAAAGGAGAAAATCATCTCTCCACGTTATATTTAAACAAAGATGCGTTTCTTTATGGAATAACTTTTGAGAGATCATCACAATATATATCCGATAATATTGAAATCATTTACTTTGACGAATAAAAATATGAAAAAAATCCTCCTGATCCTCTTTGCAGCAGTGCTGGCCGTGGCCGCATGCGAAAGCAAGAAACCCGCCGCCGACATCGAAAAGAAGGTGGACGAGACCCTCGCGCAACTCTCGCTGCAGGAAAAAATCAAGCTGATCCACGCACAGTCCAAGTTCAGCAGCGCCGGCGTGCCTCGTCTGGGCATTCCGACCTTATGGACCTCCGACGGGCCCCACGGCATCCGCGCCGACGTGTTGTGGGACAGATGGCGCCAGGCCGACCATACGGACGATTCCTGCACCGCCTTCCCGGCCCTGACCTGCCTGGCAGCCACCTGGAACACCGAAATGGCCGCCCTGTACGGCAAGAGCATCGGAGAGGAAGCCCGCTACCGCCACAAAGATGTTTTGCTGGCACCCGGCCTGAACATCCTGCGCCATCCCCTGGGCGGCCGAAACTTCGAGTATATGGGGGAAGACCCGTACCTGACCGGACGGATGGCCGTGAACTACATCCAGGCTGTCCAGCGCAACAAAGTGGCCGTCTGCGTCAAGCACTATGCCCTGAACAACGACGAAATCCACCGCCATACGGCCAATGTGGTCGTGGACGACCGTGCCCTCTATGAAATCTACCTGCCGGCCTTCAAAGCGGCCGTGCAGGAAGGCGGTGCCTGGTCCGTCATGGGTTCCTATAACCTTTACAAAGACCAGCACTGCTGCCACAACCAGTACCTGCTGAACGATATTCTCAAGGGTGAGTGGGGCTTTGACGGCGCCGTCATCAGCGACTGGGGCGGCTGCCACGACACGGACCAGGCCATCACCAACGGCCTGGATCTGGAATTCGGTACCGGCACCAACGGCCTGAACGTCGAAGCCAAGAATCCTTACGACAAATATTACCTGGCCCTCCCCTACCAGCGAAAAATTGAAGCCGGCGAGTATGGCACGGAGGAACTCGACGACAAGGTCCGCCGCGTCCTGCGCCTGATGTACCGGACCTCCCTGGCCGAAGACCGGCCCAACGGTTCGTTTACATCGCCCGAGCACTTTGCCGCCGCGCGCCGGATTGGGGCGGAAGGCATCGTCCTGCTGAAAAATGAAGGCGGCCTACTGCCGGTTAAAAACGCGCAGAACATCCTTGTCGTGGGAGAAAATGCCATCAAGAAACTCACCGTCGGCGGAGGCTCTTCCTCCCTGAAAACGCTGCACGAGATTTCCCCGCTGCAGGGAATCCGGGAAGCCTGGCCCGACGCGCAAATCGCGTATGAAAGAGGCTACTTGGGCGATCCTGGCAATGTCTTCGACGGTGTTTCTACCGGAGAGAACCTTGTCGAAACCCGCACCGCCGAACAGCTCATCGCCGATGCCGCGGCCGCGGCCGCCAAGGCCGATGTGGTCTTCTTTGTCGGCGGCCTCAACAAAAGCAAAGGACAGGATGCAGAGGATACCGACCGAGCCTCCTTTGGCCTTCCCTATGGCCAGGACGAGGTAATTGAAGCCTTGGCCGAAGCCAACCCCAACCTGGTGGTTATCAACATTTCCGGCAACCCGGTAGGCATGCCCTGGGCGTCGAAAGTCCCGGTCATTCTCCAGGACTGGTACCTGGGCAGCGACCGACGTGCTTACCGGCAAGGTAAATCCTTCCGGACACCTTCCCTTCACCATCCCCGTAGAGATGGAAGACGGGCCCGTTACCTCGGAAAGCCAATATCCCGGCATCCCGAGAAGCGACTCCAACCTCCTTGACGAATACTACTCAGAGGGCGTATACGTAGGTTACCGCTGGTTCGATACGCAGGGTACCGCCCCGCGCTTCGCCTTTGGTCACGGCCTCAGCTATACCACCTTCGAATATAGCGAACCGCGCTTAAGCGCGAAAACCCTCGCAGGAGCCGGTTTTTGGCCCGCTACGGTACGATCCGACGCCAAGACGGGGAAAGGTCTCACCGTGACCCTTTCCGTGCGAAATACGGGCACTTTAGCCGGTGCCGAGGTGGTCCAGCTCTACCTGGCCGCCGAGGAGCCTTCCATCGACCGTCCGGCCAAGGAACTCAAAGGCTTTGCCAAGGTCTTCCTGAAGCCCGGCCAGCGTGCCGACGTCAGCTTTACCATCGATCCGCGTGACCTGGCGTTCTTTGATGCCGAAAAACACGGTTGGACGGCCGAAGCCGGTTCCTACCTGGTTCAGGTTGGCTCTTCCTCCCGCGACATCCGCGCAGCAGCATCTTTTACCTTGAAATAAATTATAGAACAATAACTTATGGCTAAAAAACAACACAACTGGCCCCGCATCATCCTTCAGTGGGGATCGCTGGCAGCCCTGGTCCTGTTCCTGAGCGGACTGGCCTCAAAACTTTTCGGCACCGAACCGGCCGATCCGGAAGCCCTCTGCCCTATGGGAGGCCTGCAGGCCTTCGCCACCTTCCTGGTACGGGGTTCTCTCCCCTGCAGCATGAGCTCTGCCCAGATTCTCATGGGCCTGGCCCTTGCAGCAGCCGTCATCCTCTTCAGCAAGCTGTTTTGCGCCTATCTGTGCCCCGTGGGGACGATAGAAGACTTGCTGATCCGCCTGCGTAAACTCCTGGGTATCCGCACGGAAGGACCCAAGGCAGGTTCGTGGGGCGATGCCGTTCTGCGCATCTTCAAATACGTCCTGCTGTTCATTGTCTTCTACAGCACCGTAGGCGCCAGTGAACTGTTCTGCAAGCAATTCGACCCGTACTATGCCGCCGCAACCGGTTTCAAGGGCGAAATTGTCCTGTGGATGGCCGTGGTTTCCGTGGCACTCGTCGTTATCGGAGGCCTGTTTATCAAGCGTTTCTGGTGCAGGTATATCTGCCCGCTCGGCGCAGCGTCCAACACCCTTAAATTCTGGCTTCCCCTGGTGGGAATCGGCCTGGTCTGGTGGCTGCTGGGAACGCTGGGTGTGCAGCTGGCCTGGTGGTGGCTCTTGGGTGCCGTGTGCCTGCTGGGCTGGGCGCTGGAGGTTTTCAAACGGGATTCCCGCCTGCAAATGCTGCATGTGGTAAAAGAGGACAGCCTCTGCACCCACTGCGGACTCTGCAACAAGGCTTGCCCGTACGCCATCGACCTTTCCGCCCGCAGCGGCCGCATTACTTCGGTCGATTGCACCCTTTGCGGCGAATGCGTGTGCGCTTGCAACACCGGCGCGCTGGCCATCGGCCCTGCACAAAAAGCCGGCTGCAAGAAGTGGCTGCGCTGGTTGCCGGCCCTCATTGCGGTGGTCCTGGTGGCACTCGGCCTCCTTTTCCGCAACAGCTTTGAACTTCCTACCATCGATGAAAAATGGGATGTTCCGGAAGGCGTGGAACTGCAGACCGTCAAAATCGAGAACCTCAAATCCGTCAAATGCTACGGCAGTTCCATGGCTTTCAAGGCCCGGATGGAAGGCGTCCGCGGCGTACACGGCGTCAAGACCTTCGTGGGCAGCCACACGGTTGTCATCAGTTACGATCCCGCCAAAACCACTGCCGAAAAGATTCAGGAAGAGGTCTTTGTGCCGTCGCACTTCCGTGTATGGTCTCCCGATCCCGCCAAACTTCCCGAACTGAAGATCCTCACCATCCGCACCGAAAAGATGTACGATAAACTGGATCTCAACTACCTCGGCCTCCAATTCCGCCAGACCGGCAAGGGTATCTTCGGCGTGGAATCCGAGTACAACTGTCCGCTCATCGTACGGGTCTATGCTTCTCCGAATGAGGAACTTGACGAAGCCTTCTTCAAAGAAATCGTGAACAAAAAGGTGCTCCAGATGCCCGTCCACGGCGGCGGCGTGAAGGAAACGCCGGTCGATTTTGAATTCGTGCGGCTAGAAAAGGGCGAGGGACGCATCGGGATCGATGAATACCTCCACCGCATGTTCGATCCGTTCACGGCGGAATTCAGCGGCCGATATCCTTCGGGCGATACCACCGCGGTGCGCAAGCGTACCGAAGTGTACGAAGGCCAGCCGCAGTTCATCTACGAGATTGCCAACCAGAATTACGAGAAGCCCATCATCAAACGCGGCCTCCCCTTCCTGAGCAACCATCTCTCGAAGGAAGAGGGTGTCATCGGGGTCTATCTTACGCTGAACAAGGCACTCGTTCCCTGCATCCAGATTCGTTTTGCCGCCCCTATGACGGCCGACCGCATCTGGGAACTGCTCAACCTGCCCAAATGGACCATTACCTATAGCAAAGACGACGTCCGCGAAGAAGATCCCCGGATGAAATTCGACGCTCCCGGTGTCTGCTTTCCTATGTAAATAAAGGTATTCAATAAAAAATCAGGGTGGCCAAACGGTCACCCTGATTCATTTATGGTTCGAACGCTTACTCGCTGAACTTAGCGGAAAGATATTCGCGGTTCAGGCGGGCGATATGCTCCACGGAGATACCCTTCGGGCATTCCATCTCGCAGGCGCGGGTATTCGTGCAGTTACCGAATCCCAGTTCGTCCATCTTGGCTACCATTGCGCGAGCGCGGCGGGCAGCTTCGGGACGACCCTGCGGCAGGAGCGCCAGGGAACTGACGCGGGCGCCGACGAACAACATCGCAGAACCATTCTTACACGTAGCCACACAGGCACCGCAACCTACGCAGGCGGCGGCATCCATGCTCTTCTCGGCATCGTCGTGCGGAATGAGGATGTTATTGGCGTCCTGGGCAGAACCGGTACGCACCGAAATGAAACCACCGGCCTGGAGAATCTCGTCAAAGGCGCTGCGGTTCACCACCAGGTCCTTGATCACCGGGAAGGCCTTGCTGCGCCAGGGTTCCACCGTAATGGTGGCACCGTCCTTGAAATGACGCATAAACAGCTGGCAGGTGGTCACATGGTCGTCCGGACCATGGGCACGGCCATCAATGTACAGACCGCACGCACCGCAGATACCTTCGCGGCAATCGTGGTCGAAAGACACCGGACCGGAACTCTTGCAGCCACGCTCCACGGCAACGGGATCGTTACCCTCGCGAATCAGCTGCTCATTCAGGATGTCAAGCATCTCGAGGAACGAAGCGTCCTCTTCGATACCGGCAATGTGATAGGTCTCGAAATGACCCTGCTCCTTGGCGTTCTTCTGACGCCATATCTTCAGATTGAATTCCATATCCTTAGTCTTTGTAGTTTCTCGTTTTCACCTCGATAAACTCGTACTTGAGCGGCTCCTTGTGCAGTTTCGGCTCCTTGTCCTCTCCCTGGTATTCCCAGGCAGCCACGTACATATAGTTCTTATCGTCACGTTTCGCCTCGCCCTCTTCGGTCTGGCTTTCGATACGGAAGTGACCGCCGCAAGATTCATTGCGGTTCAAGGCATCGCGGGCCATCAGTTCACCAATCTCCAGGAAGTCCTCAAGACGGAGGGCCTTCTCCAGTTCCTGGTTAAATTCATACTGGGATCCCGGTACGCACACATTCTCATAGAAGGACTTCTTGAGGGCCTGGATTTCCTCGATGGCTTTCTTCAAGCCTTCTTCGTTACGCGCCATACCCACATACTCCCACATAATGTGTCCCAGCTGCTTGTGAATCGAATCAACCGTCTTCTTTCCCTTGATGGAGAACAACTTGTCGATACGCTCCTGGACGGCCTTCTCGGCTGCATCGAACTCGGGCGTATTCACGTCGGTCTTCGGCTCGGCGAACTTGTGCGACAGATAATCGCCAATGGTTACCGGAATCACGAAATAACCGTCGGCCAGACCCTGCATCAGGGCCGATGCACCCAGACGGTTTCCGCCGTGGTCGGAGAAGTTGGCCTCACCCAGGGCATAGAGGCCCGGGATGGTGGTCTGCAGATCATAATCTACCCAGATACCACCCATAGTATAGTGGATGGCCGGATAAATCATCATCGGCTCTTCCCAAGGGGAGGTAGCGGTAATCTTCTCATACATATCGAACAGGTTGCCATACCGCTCGGCCACCCGCTGGTGACCCAGGCGCTTGATGGCATCGGAGAAGTCCAGGAACACGGCCAGACCGGTCTCGTTCACGCCGAAGCCGGCATCGCAACGCTCTTTGGCGGCGCGGGAAGCCACGTCACGCGGAACCAGGTTACCGAAGGCCGGATACCGGCGCTCCAGATAGTAATCGCGATCCTCTTCCGGAATCTGGGACGGTTTGATGGTATGTTTGCGGAGTTTCTCCACATCTTCCTTCTTCTTCGGGACCCAAATACGGCCATCGTTACGCAGCGATTCGCTCATCAGCGTCAGCTTGCATTGCTGCTCGCCATGGACCGGAATACAGGTCGGGTGAATCTGGGCAAAGCAAGGATTGGCGAAGAAAGCGCCTTTCTTGTAGCACTGCCAGGCAGCGGAACCGTTGGAATTCATAGCGTTGGTAGAAAGGAAATAGGTATTTCCATAACCACCGGTCGCAATGACGACTGCGTGGGCACCGAAGCGCTCCAGTTTACCGGTTACCAGGTTACGGGCGATAATACCCTTTGCCTCACCGTTCACCACCACCAGGTCCAGCATCTCATGACGCGGGTAACTCTTCACGGTACCGGCGGCAATCTGGCGGTTCAGGGCGGCATAAGCACCCAGCAACAGCTGCTGTCCGGTTTGTCCGCGGGCATAGAAGGTACGGCTCACCTGCACACCACCGAAGGAACGGTTGGCCAGGTATCCGCCGTATTCACGGGCAAACGGAATTCCCTGCGCCACGCACTGGTCGATAATGGCGGCACTCACTTCTGCCAAACGGTAAACGTTGGCTTCGCGGGCACGATAGTCACCACCCTTGATGGTGTCGTAGAAAAGACGATAGACGGAGTCATTGTCATTCTGGTAGTTCTTGGCTGCATTGATACCACCCTGTGCGGCAATCGAGTGTGCACGACGAGGGGAGTCACTGATACAGAACACCTTCACATTGTAACCGAGTTCGCCCAGGGAAGCAGCTGCAGACGCTCCGCCCAGACCGGTACCGACGACAATGATTTCCAGTTTTCTTTTGTTGTTGGGACTGACAAGATGAATCTCGGATTTACGCTTGGTCCATTTCTCGGCAAGCGGTCCGTCCGGAATCTTGGAAATTAATTTTTCGGCCATTTGGTTTATTTTTATTGTACAATAATTACTTACTATCTTAAATTATCCTGCAAGTTTAGTCATTTTCTGGCAATTCTGCAACGCGCGCGGGAACGCTTATCCGCATATATTGCTCCAAATACTTGTTAATTAGCTTTTTAGATTTTTTCGAAAAATATCTGTCCGATACTTTTCCCGCTTCATACTGGCTCTGAAGGGCACGGTATTCCGGGATAAAGTTCGCTTCTTCCGCTCTTACCAGATCCAATACATCCACCTTCTCTTTTTTGAGTTTCATAGCCAGATCACATAAGGGAGCGTGACCATCCGCCTTTCCTTGCAGGGCTTCCGGAACGGCACAGTCTACCCGTAAGGGAACCACCACCGCAGATACCGGATATCCCAGCACCGTCCACATAACGGTATGTTTTGCATCCATTTCCGGCGCAACCCCCTCAAAAACAATCGATGCGGAGGTAATATTCCGAAGGATGGGTTTTCCACTGCGGGATATATCGTTAATCAGGCTTTCAGCATCGAAACAACAGCCTCTTTTCGAGAGGATGATTTTATCCGTCTTTTCCCGCCTGTCCACTCCCTTCCTATCCTTGGGACGGCCGCTTTCGCACCAATTGGTTACAACCATATATCCGTTAGGTGTATCTTCCACATTATGACGGACATACAATTGATTGTTCACTTCAAAATAGGCAGCTCCGCCAAAGGCGTCTATCACCCCGAAATTCGTTTCTACGCCCCACGGTTTCGGGAGGCTGTTCAGATACGCTTCAAACTCATCTACGGTGGCGCAAATTCCCAAAGCTCCATACATCACAATCCCCTCACGGTCCATTATTTCATCGGGATAATCTCCTTCATTGAAGTTATACGCCGCCGTGTTCATGATACAGAATCCCGCATCGTTCACACCCGACCATACTTCCACCCCTTCGAAAGAAGTGTGCGCCTCGCTTTTTCCCTGGTCGCGGTCGCTGTTTGTCAGACCGATAAAACTATATTTCGGACCCTGGAACCTTTCAATCCGGTTATCCAAATGACCGGTATCTCGATGTTTCAGCATTACCGGCCTCCCGATACCGCTTGCCCGTGCCGTAAAAATGGCCGATGTACACGCATCCGCCTTTGTCTCTACAAGGACAAAGAAGCAAAGGATACCTATTAATATGCTTTTAATTTTCATCTCTTTAATTCCCAAACAAATCTCCTTCTTCCGATGCAGGACGCAAAGAATCAAGGCCTAAATGTTTGTAAGCCAATTCAGTAGCAATTCTTCCACGCTGGGTACGCAAAATAAAGCCTTCCTTAATCAGATACGGTTCATACACCTCTTCCAGGGTTCCCTGATCTTCTGAAATAGCCGTTGCAATAGTACCGGCCCCAACCGGTCCTCCTTTAAACTTGGTAATAATCGTATTCAGGATCTTGTTATCGATAGAATCCAGACCACGCGTATCTATCTTTAACTTATTCAATGAATAACGGGCAATCTCCAGGTCGATATGACCATCTCCCATCACCTGGGCGAAGTCGCGCACCCGTTTCAGGAGGGCATTTGCGATTCGCGGCGTACCGCGGCTGCGTAAGGCTACCTCGCGGGCTGCATCCTCTTCGATATCCACCTTCAATATATTCGCGCTGCGACGGACAATCTTCACCAATTCATCGGCATCATAATACTCCAGCGCACAATTGATTCCGAAACGAGCCCGTAACGGAGCTGTGAGTAAGCCGCTGCGGGTGGTAGCGCCCACCAGGGTAAACGGGTTCAGCGAAATCCGGACAGAACGGGCACCGGGGCCTTTATCTATCATAATATCAATGACATAATCCTCCATGGCCGAGTAAAGATACTCCTCTACTTCGGGCGAAAGACGGTGGATTTCATCGATAAAGAGGACATCGCCGGTTTCCAGCGAGGTAAGCAGGCCCGCCAAATCTCCAGGCTTGTCCAGGATAGGTCCGGAACTAACCTTCATATTAACGCCCAACTCATTGGCAATAATATGCGCCAGCGTGGTCTTACCCAAACCGGGAGGGCCATGGAAGAGCACATGATCCAAGGCTTCTCCGCGCATTTTCGCAGCCTGGATATAGATACGCAGATTCGAGACGATTTCCCGTTGTCCGGTAAAATCTTCCAACTCTTGCGGTCTGATAATTCCGTCTAAATCCTTATCTTTGTCGGCGGAACTTTTCCTTGGGTCAAAATCGGCCATAGACATCGTCGTTTTTTATCCAATACAAATATAGTTTTTTTATTTGAAATTTGGTTTTGTTTATTATGGATGTTGAAATGTTGAAAACTATTCTAAGTTCCTTATTTTGAATAAATTAACTTTTTAAAAAATGTTGAAAAAGTTGTTAAACCTCTTTTGAAAAATTGTGAAAAACTTCCAGACCGGTTTTATGAACCGTCCGAAAATAAGTTATCAACAGGGTTATAAACAGGTTATCAACCGATTTTTAAGTGGAATTGTTGATAAATAAAAAACAGACCGATGCGTTGCGACGGTCCATCACCCAGGCGCAGGAAACCTTCTGTAACGGACTTTTCCTTTCTGCGCGATGGTTTGTCGTATCCGCGGCAGCCCACGAGGGCATCAACCTGATTGTCCTTCCTAATCGCGAGGCGGCGGAGTATTGTGCGGCAGATCTGTATCATCTTACCGAAGGAGACTGCGTATTTTATCTTCCGGATTCCGGTAAAAGCCTGGAAAAGAGCAATTTCAAGGCTTCTTTGGGAGTACAGCGTACTTCCGCGCTGGGAAAAATCCTGAAGGAATCTTCCGAAAAACTCTTTCTGGTAACCTATCCGGAAGCCTTATCCGAACCCGTTCCCGCAGCCGGAACCATACAAAAGACAGCCCTCCAACTCCGGAAGGAATTGGAAATCAGCCACGAAAAACTGGTAGAGCAGCTGGATAGCCTGGGATTTGAGCGGGTAGATTTTGTAGCCCGTCCGGGACAGTTTGCCATTCGCGGTTCCATTGTGGATATCTTTTCCTTCTCGTGGAACGATCCCTATCGCATATCGTTCTTCGGAAACGAGATTGAAAATATCAGCATTTTCGATGTTAACACCCAACTTTCCAAAGAGGAAGCCGACGCGGTGGATATCCTCCCCGATTTGTCGGTCCGCGAGGAAGAGGGGGTAAGCATTGCATCCATGCTGCCCAAAGATACGCTGGTGTGGCTGGATTCGTCCGATATGTATCGCCAGCAGGCATTTTTTCCCCAGCTGGAAAGCTTCCGGCGCGTATATCTGGAAACCCCGCTCACGGCCGGACAGGGCAGCGTAATCCAATTCCAGATAGCTCCCCAGCCGGTTTTCAACAAAAATTTCGAACTGCTTTCGGCCGATATCCGCCAGAAACTGGAAAACAATTTCCGGGTTTATATTTTCGGCGAAAAACAGGCGCAGATGGATCGGCTCCGGTCCATCCTGGCACAAGAGAGGTGTATGCTGCCGGAATTTATCGTCGGGAAAAACCTCCACGCGGGATTCATCGACCTGGCGGAAAAGATTTGCTGTTATACCGATCACGAGATTTTCGATCGTTTCCACCGGGTGAGCCTGCGCCGCACGGTAGATAAGAGTGAGCAACTCACACTCAATGACTTAAGTGCTTTCAACATAGGCGATTACGTGGTTCATATCGACCACGGAGTGGGGGTGTTTGGCGGACTCGTGCGGATGCGCGATGATAAAGGACGCGTACACGAGGTGGTGAAGTTGATGTACAAAGACGGCGACGTGGTCTTTGTTTCGGTCCATTCCCTGCACAAGATATCGCGGTTTCGCAGCAAGGAAGGGGAAGCGCCGCGCATCAATAAACTGGGTTCCAAGGCCTGGCAGACCTTGAAAGCCGGGGCAAAGTCCAAGATCAAGGATATAGCCAAAGACCTCATCCAACTATATGCCAAACGCAAGGCTTCCAAGGGTTTCGCCTTCTCGCCGGACAGTTATCTCCAGGAAGAATTGGAATCGTCCTTTATGTACGAGGATACGCCCGACCAGGAAGCGGCCACCAAGGCGGTTAAAAATGACATGGAGGATAACAGCCCCATGGACCGCCTCATTTGCGGCGACGTGGGTTTCGGAAAGACGGAAATCGCCATCCGGGCTGCGTTCAAGGCCGCATCGGACGGAAAACAGGTAGCGGTACTGGTGCCCACGACCATCCTTGCTTTGCAGCATTTTACCACCTTTACCGCGCGCTTGAAAGACCTTCCGTGCACAGTAGACTATGTAAGCCGCCTGCGGACGGAGAAAGAACTCAAGGATATCCGCGAGCGCCTCAGTGCCGGGCGGATCGATATCCTGATCGGAACGCACAAGATCCTGGGGAAAGGATTCGAATTCAAGGACTTAGGCTTACTTATCATTGACGAAGAACAAAAATTCGGCGTGTCTGCGAAAGAGAAACTGCGCCAGATGAAAGAGAGTGTGGATACGCTCACCCTCACGGCTACACCCATCCCGCGAACCCTCCAATTCTCACTGCTGGGCGCGCGCGACCTGTCCATTATCGCCACGCCGCCGCCCAACCGGATTCCCATCCAGACAGAAATCATCCTGTTCGAGGAAAAGGAAATCAAACGGATCATCCGCGACGAACTGGTGCGCGGCGGACAGATCTTTTTCCTGCACAACAAGGTGGAGGAACTGCCGGCCATTTACGATATTCTGCATCGGCTGGAACCCGATATGCGCATCTGTGTAGCCCACGGGCAGATGGAGGCTAAAGAATTGGAAAACAAGATGTTGGACTTTATGCGGGGAGACTACGACATGCTACTCTGCACCACCATCATCGAAAACGGCCTGGATATCCCCAATGCCAATACCATCCTTATCAACCAGGCTCAAAACATTGGCCTGAGCGACTTGCACCAGCTGCGCGGCCGGGTGGGACGCTCGAACCGAAAAGCCTTCTGTTACCTGATTGTTCCGCCTCTGGTGGGCATTACCGAGGATGCGCGTCGGCGCCTGAAGGCCATCGAGGAGTTCTCCGACCTGGGCAGCGGCTTCAATATCGCCATGCAGGACCTGGATATCCGCGGTGCGGGCAACCTCCTGGGAGCCGAGCAGAGCGGTTTCATCCTGGATATGGGCTATGAAACCTACCAGAAAATCCTGGCCGAGGCAATGGAGGAGCTGGGAATGGAAACCGGCATCTCCATCAAGCGGGATAAAGATAATTTCGTGACGGACTGTACGATAGATACCGACCAGCCGGCCCTGATTCCGGATTCGTTCATTGATGTAACGGCAGAAAAGATCCGCATCTATAAGCAGTTGGATTCTATGTCGTCCGAGAAGGAAATAGACCGCTTCCGCACCCAACTTTCCGACCGTTTCGGCACCCTCCCGGAAGAGGTTGATAACCTGATGGGCGTGGTGAAAATCCGCAACCTTGGAAGCGCGCTCGGCTTTGAAAAAATCATCATCAAGAACGGTATGATGCTGTTTTTCTTCATCTCCAACCCGCTGTCTCCGTATTTCAAGTCCGATGTTTTCAAGCAGGTGTTCCTGCGGGCGGGCGAGCAGCCGGGCCTCTTTACGCTGAAACAGGCGGAAGGAAAGCTGAAAATCGTCTCGCGGGGCGTAGATTCCATCCCAGTGGCCCTTTCCGTTTTGAAAAAGCTGCAATAATATGTATATTTGTGAGATTTGTGGTTAGAAGAGAATGGCGAATCTGCTTATCGAAATAGGCAATACGGCGCTGAAAGCGGCGTGGTCTGAAGGAATGACGTTGGGAAAAACCTTCCGCTATCAGGGCGAGAAGGTTATTGACTATATTTGCTCCCTTACCGGTCGCGAGCGGCCCGACCTGATGGTGGTATCGTGCGTATACCCCCTTTCCGCCTACGATGCCGACCTGCTTTCCCGCGAATGCGGCAAACTGGTCCTGCTGGACGGAAAACATCCGCAAATCCTCGGGAAATACGGTCTGCCGGAGTGGCTTACCTACGACCGGGCGGCCTCCATCCTGGCGGTGCGCCACCTTTTTCAAGGACGCGGATGCACCCTTTTCGACTTCGGAACCACCCTCACGGTGGATTTTATCGATGCTTCCGGAACCTACCTGGGCGGTAACATTTCCCCTGGCTGCCGGACGCGTTTCAAAGCGCTGAACAAGTATTCCCGGTCGCTTCCGCGCATTGCGACCCCCGAAAATTCCCACCCGATCGGGACCTCTTTGGAGGATTCTATCGCATCCGGCGTAATTTCGGGCATACTATTTGAAATAGAAGGCTACCTGGCTCTCCATCCTGAAAATGTGGTCGTTTTTACGGGCGGAGACGCAAATTATTTTGCAAAACGGATGAAAAATTCCATCTTTGCAGTTTGCAATCTGGTATTGATGGGGTTGTCCTTGATTGCTGAAGAGTATGAAGATTAATTGGATGAAAAGAATAGCCTTGGTATTCTGCCTGCTGCTGGGTGGCGGTTTCCTGTTTGCACAGGATGGCGCCTACAGTAGTTTTACCCCTTATTCTGTCTTTGGTGTGGGAGACCTGTACCGCTCCGGAACAGCCTTTAACAAAGGGATGGGCGGTGTTGGCGTGGCGCTGCGGAACAAACGGTACGTGAACGTCATGAATCCGGCCGCCGTTACGGCCCGCGATACCTTGTCCGTCATGGTGGATTTCGCCCTGGAATCTACCAATAAGATGTTCTCCCAGGGAGATATCACCAGCGGAGAGAATACCTTCAACCTGCACGATTTCATCTTTTCCTTCCCCATTTACCGGAAGAGCGCCATGTATTTCGGCCTGCAGCCTTTCAGCAGCATCGGCTATAATTTTACCTCGCCGGTTACCGACCCGGCCATTATCGGCCACACGGGCAACGTTACCTATTTTTCGGAAGGCGACGGCAGCGTGTACAACCTTTTCATCGGCGGCGGCGTGACCTTGTGGGACCACTGGTCCTTCGGCGTTGAATATGAGCACTTTTTCGGCAATCTGAGTAAAGATACGGGTATGACGTTCTCCAATTCGTCGTACCGCAACATTGCCAGCGGTTATTCCCTGATGCTGCGCGGCAATACGGCCAAATTGGGTGTTCAGTACGAGAAAACCCTGAACAATGGCCTCATTTTGACGGCGGGCGCCACCTATCGGTTCGGAACCAACATGACCGGTTATGTGAAGGACGCCCAGATTGCCACGCTTTCCTCCTCGCTGGATACCTTGCGGTATGTGTCCGATACCCTTTCCCACGGTGCCGGACGGGCGAAATTCGGCGACGAACTGGCCATTGGCGTGGCTATTCGTTCCGGCCGCAAATGGATGGCGGAAATAGACTATATCCGTTCCGACTGGTCCCGTTCCGGTATGGATCAGGTAGCGGGTTTCAAGAATATCGGTGCCTCTACCTTCTCGGCTACGACCGCCCATTCCCTTCGGGCCGGTTTCAGCTACACCCCCAATTACAACGACAGCCGGTACTACATGAGGAGGGTAGATTATCGTATCGGAACGTATTATGACAGAGCATATTACAAGCTAGACGGGAATAATATAGATTCCTTTGGCGTGACTTTTGGAATAACCTTGCCTATAGCAAAGGCATACAACTATATTACCTTGGGCGTGGATGTAGGCCAGCGGGCCTCGAAGCGGGACAACCTCGTGCGGGAACGGTACATTAATTTTACCATCAGCATGAACATCTTCGACCTCTGGTTCATCAAACCCAGGTACGATTAGAATAATTAAAAACATTAGCGATATGAAAAAAACAATTCTTGTCTTGATGACTGCGCTGCTCGCTCTGGGTGGCAGCAAAGCTTACGCCCAGGTGGACTGGGGCCCGAACAAAGATGAATGTCTGAAATACGTTTCCTACTACGAGGAGTATTTCAAGCAGAAGAATTACACCGAAGCGCTTCCTCATTGGAGAAAGGCGTATGCACTGGCTCCGAAGAACGCCCGTCAGACCATCTATATCAATGGCATCGCGATGTACAAAAACCTGCTTCGCCAGCCCAAGCTGGATGCAGCAACCCGCAAGGCTATCATTGATACGGTGTTTATGCTCTATGACCAGCGTGCAGAGAACTTCCCGAAATACCGGACGGCTGCCCTGAACAACAAGGGTATGGATATGGCCAACCTGCTGAAGGGTCAGGACGAACTCCTTTTTGAGAATTTCAACGCCATCATCGCGGAGAACCAGGAGAAGACCAACCCGAGCCTGTTCATCCTGGACATGCAGACAGCTATCAACCTGTTCCAGAACAATAAGATCGATGCTGAGGCGGTGATCAACACCTATCAGAATTCCATCGCCCTGCTGGAGAAAGCTCCCGCAGAGGAGAAGGAGAAGGCCGACAAGGTCCGTACCGACCTGGAGAGCCTCTTCATTGGCAGCAAGGTGGCCGACTGCGATAACCTCGTGGCCCTGTTCACCCCGCGTTTCGAAGCCGATCCGAACAACATCGAACTGGTTAAGAACATCGTCAAGATGCTGGGTTCCACCGAGGGTGGTATCGAGACGCCGCTCTTCCTGAAGGCCGTTACGTCCATGCACAAGCAGGAGCCTTCCGCTTTGACGGCATACAACCTGTACCGCCTGAATTCGGCCCAGGGCAACACCGAGGATGCTGTCAAGTACCTGGAAGAGGCCATTTCCTATCCCGAGACGGACGATGCCACCAAGGGCAGCTACTTCTTCGAGCTGGCTACCTACAGCCTCAAGAACGGCAACAACGCCAAGGCTTACGAGTATGCTGAGAAAGCGGCACGCCTGAACAGCGAATTCGCCGGCAAGTCCTTCTACCTGATTGGTACCATCTGGGGTTCCACCGTCTGCGGTGGCAACGAAATCCAGCGCCGCAGCCCGTACTGGGTGGCCGTGGATTATCTGCAGAAGGCCATGAACGCCGATCCTTCGCTCGCGGATGACTGCCGCAAGCTCATCGGCCAGTATGCCGCCTACTATCCCCAGAAAGCAGAAGCTTTCATGTACGATGTAACCGATGGCCAGACCTACACCGTCGCTTGCGGCGGCATGCGGGCCACCACCACGGTTCGTACGCAGAAGTAGTGTTTTGAACACATACCGAAAAATATTCCAGATGGCAGCAGCTGCGTCCGTAGCTGCTGCTGTTGTCGTTTC
>CADCCI010000024.1 GCA_902799895.1 uncultured Bacteroidia bacterium
TTACCCCCGCCGCTACGCGGCTGCCCCTTAGGGGCGGATTGGGGGAAGACCCCCAAACCCCCTCCCGATAATTAAGTGTTGCATTGAATGAATTAATTATTTATTTTTGTTCATTCAACTGAAATCAAGTAACAGGAATCATTCATATGAAACGGATTATCACCCTTATCTCCGTGGCCCTCGTGGCCGCTTCTTTCTCCGCCTTCGCGCAGAACAACACCGAGGCGCTCCAGCAGGCCCGTCAGCAGGTCCAGGAAAAGCAGGGCGTGCTGGACGACGCCGAACGCGCCCATCGGCAGCAGCAGCAGGAAAGCCGCCGCAACATCAACGCCGCGGAGCGGCAGATCGACGCCGGCAAGGCCAATGTCGAGCAGAGCAAGAAGCGCATCCAGGCGATGAAGGAGGACATCAAGGCCCGCGAGGCCGAGATCAAGATCAAGAAGCAGGCCCTGAAGCTCGAGAAGGAATCCCTCAAGCTGGACGGGAAGCTGGATGCGGCCGACAAGGCCCAGCTCAAGCTCGCCGAGAATGAGATCAAGGGGCTGGAGCGCAGCCTCAAGGATGCCAAGCAGCTTCAAAAAGAGGAAGAAAGCCGGATGAAGGCTTCCCAGAAGGCCATCAGCTCGGCCAAGAAGCAGATTCGCGAGTCCAAGAAGGCCGAGAAAGCGACTCGGCAGGATGTTCGCGATGCCAAGAAAGACGTGAAGGCCTCCCAGAAGGAGCTGAAGAACGCCACGCAGGTCGAGCAGAACCTCCAGGAGGTCCGCGAAGCCGTCGGGGAGGCTGAAAACAAGACGGCTGAAACATCTGAAGCCGTCGAGCGTACGGAGTAAAGGAGTATTCCTGCACCGGTTTTCCGGCCGCAAGTCTGCCCGAAGGAGTGGACGTGCGGCCGGATTGTTTATTTGTTCATCGGGAAAATCTTGGGGGTGGTCGACTTTTTTCGCGTCTTCATCCGGAAGGGCGGAACTGAGCGACCGTTTTTATGCTACATTTGCGAAGATGCTGACCGATGAACCGATACTGCTCCAACGCATTTCGGAAGGTGACCAGAACGCCTTCCGGGAGCTCTTCGGCTATTATTATCCCAAGGTCAGATGCTTCCTCGCGGGTTTCATCGAAAATGAGGATGATGTGAAAGACCTCTCACAGAACATTTTCGTCAAGATCTGGCTGATGCGCAGCGTCCTGTGTGACATCCGCTCCTTTGGACCCTACCTTTACCGGATGTGCCGGAATGCCGCTATCGATTATGGGAGACGCCATCAAGTCAAGATTCCGCTGACCGACCGGTATGAGGAGGAGACCGCTCCGCTGGACGAGGATTACTTCGCCCGGGAAATGAGTTGGCAGTACTCCCGTCAGGTGGAGAAGATGCCCGAGAAACGGCGCCAGGTCTTCCTGATGTCCCGGGTGGAAGGCCGCTCGAATGCCGAAATTGCCCAGCTCTTGGGCATTACCAAGAAAACGGTGGAGAACCACCTGAACGCCGCACTTCGCGAGCTCCGGAAACTTACTTCTTGCCTGTCGCTCTTCCTGTAGGAGCGATTTTTATTATTCGGCTTGGGTGTGACCGGTCATTCCGGCGTCTATACAGTGTATACTAACCGCAATAGTGTATGCTGACCACAGATAAATTCCCCGGCTGGGACCGCGTGGACGGTTCCTCCGTTTCCGAGACTGAGATAGAAGGGGCCTTTCAGGCCGTGATGGACCATGCCCTCCGGTTGGAGGCCGCTTCATTGTCCCTGCGTCGCCGTCGGAAGGCACGTTGGCTAGCGGCGCTGGTCGGAGTCGCGGCGGCCTTGTTCCTATTCGCCGTTCCCTATTCCGCTTACAGGTATGTCCAGACCCAACAGCCAGAACCCGTCCTTGCTGCCCTCCAGGAATATACGACGGCGCAGGGAGAAGTCCGGGAGGTCCTTCTTCCGGACGGCTCGAAGGTCGTCCTCAATGCGGAATCCGTCCTGATCTGCCCCGACCGTTTCGGGGCGGAGCGCAGCGTGTACCTCAGCGGTGAGGCCATCTTCGACGTGACGGCCAGCGAGACGGAGCCGTTCCTGGTCCGGACATCCGATATGACGGTCCGTGTCCACGGCACCCGCTTCAACGTCAAGGCCTATTTCGACGACCCGCAGGTTACCGCGACCCTGAACCGGGGTTCCATCGCGGTCTGGCCGAACCAGTCCCCGGAGCGGCGGGTCGAACTGCAGCCGGAGCAGTTTTTCGCGTTTGACCGGGCCACGGGCTCCGTCATCCGGGGGAAGGTGAACTCCGCCGAGGCAATGTCCTGGGAAGGGGGAAACCTGTGTTTTCGCTCGGAATCCATTTATGAGATCATCCGCGTGATCCAACGTCGCTACGGGGTTCACGTCTATCTGACAACATCCCGGTATGACCGGGAGAAAATCACAGCCCGTTTCGTGCACGGTGAGACTGTGGACGAACTGCTGGACGCTATCTGCTCGGTTATCCCCGGTATGAAATACGAGCGGACTGATGAGGGAATCCGCATCCGCTGACCTTGACAGACCCTTGCATTAACCTATTCTAACAAAATTAACATGAAACAAGCTACCATTCTTCTGTGTATGCTGGTAGGCCTGCTGTTCCCGGCCGCATTGTCTGCGCAGGACGAGCCGGTCATCACGTTCCCCCGGGAAAGGATGATCCTCTCCGAAGCGCTGGCCGTCGTGGAACAGCAGAGCGGCTATTCCATCGCATACAATGAGAGCCTGCTGGATGTCAGGAAGACGGTCCGGACCCCCAGCGGCAGGAAGCTCTCCCAGGCGTTGCTCCTCCTGCTGGATGGGACGGGCTGCGAAGCCCGGATCAAGGACAAGATGATCCTGATCGTGCGGAAGGAAGCGGCTGTGAAGGCCGTGACCTACTCGGGCGTCGTCCGGGACAAGGACGGCCCTGTCATCGGAGCCGTCATCCAGGTCGAGGGAACCCCGACTGCGGCGACCAGCGGCCTTGGCGGAACCTTTTCCGTCGTCGCTGAGAAGGGCGATGTCCTGGTCGTGAATATGCTGGGATACAAGGATGTACGGTTTCCCCTCGGCGCCCGGACGGAAGGGCTTGTAATCACCCTTTCAGATGATATCACCCTGTTGGAGGAATCCGTCGTCGTGGGTTATGGATCCATGCAGCGCCGTGACATCACGTCGGCCATCGCCACCTATCGGCCGGCCGAGGAAGGGGAACGCCAGGTCATCAGCCCGGAAGCGATGCTGCAGGGCCGGGTCCCCGGCGTCAACGTGACGGCCGCTTCCGGTACTCCGGGCGGCAAGAGCCGCGTGAGCATCCGCGGTATCGGCTCCTTGACGGCGGGAAACGAGCCGCTGTACGTGATTGACGGCATTCCTATGAGCAATACCTCCGGGGACACCGGCGCCTGGGGCGGCGAGTCCCTCACCGGTCTGTCGGACATCAATCCGTCCGACATCGAGTCCGTCCAGGTCCTCAAGGATGCAGCCTCCGCCGCCATTTACGGGTCCCGCGGAACGAACGGCGTCATCATCATCACGACAAAGAAAGGGGCCAAGGGTGCGCCGAAGCTTTCCGCCGACGCTTCTTTCGGCCTGAGCTATCTGCCCAACCTGTCCAAGCTAAAGGTGGCGGATGCCGACCTGTACCTGGAGGTGCAGAACGAAGCCATTGACAATTACAACCAGCAGACAGGAAGTTCCATTCCCCGCCTGGAAAACCCATATCCCGGCAAGCCGCAGTTCAGTTGGCTGGACATGGTGTTCCGTGTCGCCAAGAGCTGGAACGCCTCCGTCTCCGTGTCGGGCGGCTCCGAGAACAGCAATTATTATGTCTCCGCCAACGCCCGGCAGAACGAGGGCGTGGGCATCGGCAGCCTGTATGAGAAGTATTCCTTGAAGGCCAATGTGAATTCCGACGTGCGCTCCTGGCTTTCCGTCGGCGCGACGGTCAATTTCAGCTATACCAACGCCAACCGCGTCCCGGACGGCAGCATCGGCACGTCGATGTTGACCCACGGCCTGGAGCACCGGCCTTGGGACACTCCCTTCAAGCCGGACGGTTCCTACACCATCATCAACGCGGAGCTGCTCCACTACAACCTGGTGCAGGCCATCAATGAGCAGAACGTGTACAACAAGAGCTACCGGATGTACGGTACGGCCTTCCTGCGCCTGAACTTCACCAAAGACCTGCACTTCAAGACCAGCTTCGGCGGTGACTTTATGGCGGCGGAGGACCATGTCCAGTATTCCGCGCAACATATGTACGGCAATTCCGTAGGCGTGCTCATCGACTCCCGGAAAAACTTCACGTCCATCGTGGTGGACAACATCCTGGACTACAAGCACGCCTTCGGCGGTCTGACCGTGGATGCGATGTTGGGCCAATCCTTCCAGTTGGACAACAACTCTACGGCCTACCAGAAGGGCCAGGGTTTTCCGTCCAAGTCCTTCGACGTGAACTCGGTCGCGGCTGAATTCACCGACGTGACCAGCGGCCTGTCCACCTGGGGCCTTCAGTCCTTCATGTTCCGGACGACCCTGAACTGGAAGAACCGTTATCTGGTCACGGTCAATGCCCGCGCAGACGGCTCGTCGAAATTCGCGCCGGAGCACCGGTACGGCTTCTTCCCTTCGGTTTCTCTGGGCTGGAACCTCTCGGAGGAGCCCTTCTGGACATGGGACCGCACGAATGCGAAGATTGGCCGTGATGACCCAGGGCAACCCGGACCTCGAATGGGAGAAGGCTGACCAGTATGACGTGGGTACCGACCTCTCCTTCTTCGACGGAGCGCTCACATTCACGGCTGACGCCTTCTTGAAGGATACCCGCAACCTGCTCTATTCCAAGCCGGTGGCGGCCACGACGGGCTTTACCAACTATACCTGTAACATCGGATCGATGCGGAACCGGGGTCTCGAGTTTGCGGTGGGCGGCAACCTGGGCAAGCACGATTTCCACTGGAAGGGCGACTTCAACATCTCCTTCGTACGGAACCGGCTCACGTCCCTCATCGGCGATGATGAGATCCTGCGGACCGATGACTACCACGCCCTGAAAGTGGGGGAGGAAGTCGGCAGTTTCTATATGATCAAGATGACGGGCATCTACCAGAACGACGAGGAGGTCCCGACCTATCTGTATGAAAACTACGGCGTCCGCGCCGGCGACTGTATCTACGAGGATGTGGGCGGTCCGGCCGGGGAGCCGGACGGGGATATCAGTTCCGCCTATGACAGCCAGTTCGTTGGTTCGCCGAACCCGAAGTTCACGGGCGGCTTGAACAATTCATTCACGTACAAGGGCTTCGATTTCAACGTGTTCTTCACTTTCTCCTACGGCGCCAAGCTGTACGAGTACTGGACAGGCGGCCTGCGGCTCGGAAACGGCAACTGGCCCGCGCAAGAGTCGGAGGCCCTGGCCCGTTGGACCGGCCCTGGCACGACGAACACCACGCCTCGTGCCATCTATGGCTATACCTGGAACTCCACGATGTTCAAGAACACGCGTTTCCTGCACGACGCCTCCTATCTGCGTCTGCGGAATGTCTCTCTGGGCTACACGCTTCCGAAAACGCTTACGCGCCGGATTGGCGTGGACAAGCTCCGCGTCTATGTCCAGGGTGACAACGTCTTGCTGATGAGCCCGTTCCGCTTCCTCGACCCGGAAGTGAACACTTCCTTGAACGCGACCAAGATGGGCCTGGACTGCATGTGGATCCCCCAGCCGCGTTCCTTCTCCTTCGGTATCAACCTCAAATTCTGAACGAGATGAAAAAGATTATCCTGTATGCAGCGGCCGCCCTTGCGCTGGTCTCCTGTGACAAATATCTGAACCAGTATCCCCATAACGCCGTCGCCAGCGACAACCTGACGGAGGATGACGCGGAGATGCTGATGACGGGTGTATACAACATCGCCCAGTACAAGCCGACGTTCAACGGCTGGGCCCTGTTCGACATCATCGGCGGGGACCTGATCCGTCCGGGCGCCACTTCCACCAATACGCCCGCCCTTGTGGTCCAGGGCGCAATCGGCCCGGATTTCTCCATCGTGGGCGGCCCCTGGAACGGCTTCTATGCCGGCATGTACCAGATCAACAACTTCATCCAGTCTGTGGAGAAGCTCCCGGATTCCGTGAAGAAGGACGAGATGCTGGGCGTCGGCCACTTCTTCCGCGGCCTGTACTACTACAACATCGTCGCCCGCTGGCGGGACGTCCCCATCGTGGACCATATCATCTCCGAGGACATCGCACAGACGCCCGAGGCGCAGGCCTGGGAGTTCGTCGCCTCCGAGTTCCAGCTCGCGATGAAGATGGCTCCGGACTTCAAGACGAAGAATTATGTGTCAAAGGATGCGGCGAAGGCGCTGCTCGCACGGACCTACCTGGCGATGGGCCGAAAGGAAGAGGCGGCCGATCTCGCGGAGCAGCTTATCACCTGCGGCCGTTTCGCACTCGCCGACTTCTCGGACATCTTTCGGGGCAATGCCAACCGGGAGGAGATTTTCACCTTCTCCAATCTGCTGGAGGAGGGGAGCTACAACATCGGTTCGTATTACTACACCAAGGAGTCTCCGGTGGGCGGCAGCTACACGTTCTGCCCCACCCAGGAGGCGATGGATATGTTCGAGCACATTGACAAGCGCCGGACGGTGTCTGTGGACATCCAGGGCAGCAACAATGTCGTAAACAAGTACTGCAAGGGCGATGCGGGCCACGATCCGATCTACATTACCCGCCTGGCGGAGATGTACCTGATCAGTGCCGAAGGCAAGGGCCTGGCCCGGGGCATCGACCGGCTCAATGAGCTCCGCCGATTCCGCGGCCTCGGGGATGTGGCTCCCTCCACGGAGGACGCTTTCCTGGATGCGGTGCTGAAGGAGCGCCGCCTGGAACTGTTCGGAGAGGGCTTCCGCTGGTTCGACCTGGTGCGGACCGGCAAGTATGAGCAGATGGTGGGCGTGGACCACAAGTACACGGTGCTGCCAATCCCTTCCCGCGAACTCACGTTGAACAAACTGCTGAAGCAGCACCCGCTTTGGGTCGCTTCCGGCCAAGATGAATAGGAGGACAGCCTTATGAAGAAATATTTATTCGTACTGATGCTGGTGACCGCGGTCTGCGGGTGCAAGAAGCTTCCGACCGGACCGGAGGACATTCCGGATACCAGCTATGTCCCCAGGACTGAACTGGGCAAGCTGGTGGCGGAGGCCGCTTCCGTCGGCCACGTGTACAACGACACCACCTTCCTGATCGCCGCCGGCGTGGACGAGACGGACATCCACCTGCAGACCTCCCTGGCCAAGGTGGAGCACGTGTTCATCCTCCGGATTGACCTGACGACGCCCGGCCTGAAGATGAAGGTGGGGATGCCCTATGACCTGGATTCCTATGTCATCGGAAGCCGCCAAACCCCTTCCGATATGATCGAGTACGTGGACAAGCCCGGCCAGCGGGTCGTCGCGGTGGTGAACGCCGATTTCTGGGATACCTCCAACAATAAGGTCCGCGGCCCGATTCACCGGAACGGGCGAGTGCTCAAGGATACCTTTGTGTATTCGTCGACCTTGACGGACCAGGCCATCAGCTTCTTCGGACTGGACTTCGACGGGAAACCCGTCATCCGGGATACGGTCACCTACCGAACCCTGGCTCCCGACCTGCGCGATGTCACCGGAAGCGGTGTCATCGTCCTGCAGAACGGCGAGGTCCCGGGAGATTTCTCCGGCTATTCCACCAACCGCCATCCCCGCAATGTCGTGGGCTATTCCACCGACGGGAACACCGTCTTCTTTATGATTGTGGATGGCCGCCAGCCTCTCTGGTCCGACGGTATGCTGTACTGGGAGATGGGTGAGATTATGAAGAGCTTGGGCTGCAGCTGGGCCTCCAACCTGGACGGCGGCGGCAGCGCGCAGCTGGTGATCCGACATCCTTCGGCGAACATCTACCAGCTCCGAAACCGGGCTTCCGATGGGGCCCAACGTCCCGTGGTAAACACTTGGATGGTAACTGTCAATGAACCGTAGCTATGAAAAAGACGCTTGCATATATCCTTCTGGCCGGGGCGGCCCTTCTGTCCGCCGCCTGCCAGCCCAAGGGGGAATCGGAGCCCGTAAAGCCGACACCCAAGGTCCTTTCCCTGCTTCCTAAGGCGGGCTATCCCGGTACGGAGGCCGTCATTTCCGGCTATGGTTTCGAAGATCCGGTGACGGTGTCCGTGGACGGGGTCGCGGCGACGGTCAAGTCTGTCACCATCGACCGCATCCATATCGTCATGCCCGATCATGAACTGGGTGAAGTGCCCGTTTCCGTGAAGACCGGCGACGTGCTCCTGGAGGGGTTGGGCTTCCGCTATGCTGAACCCGTCGAGGAAGAGAAGATGGCCATCTTCTCCTACAGTCCCAATTCGGGTATCGAAGGGGACCAGATCGCCATCAACGGCCGCCTGTTCTCCAACAAGAAAGAACGCAACAGCGTGACCATCAACGGCCTGACGGCGGAAATCGTCGCCGCCAACGATTCCCGGCTCCTGGTCATCCTCCCGGACAATCCGGAGGGACAGTATCCGTTCGTCGTGACGGTGGACGGGGAGACAGTGACCGGCCCGATGTTCACCTACAACAAGAAACCCGAGTTGGAGGTGTTCTCCGTAACGCCCAATTCCGGCTCTGCGGGCGACGTCGTCGTGTTGGCCGGCCAGTGTTTCAGCCCGGTTGCCGAGGAAAACACCGTCACCCTGAACGGTGCAAAGGCCGATGTGATCGGTGCGACTTCCACCGAACTGACCATCCGTATCCCGGAGAATCCGAAGGGCGCGTATCCGGTCGTAGTGACGGTCGGGGACAAGACCTTCGAAGGCCCGTCCTTCCTGTATGTGGCCAAGAAAAAGGTTTATACCGTGAAGACCCTCTCCGGTTCGGCCGGACGTGCCGCCGACGCCACGACGCTGGTGGACGGCGGTCCGGCGGAGGCGAAGTTCCGCCAGCCGCGCGGCGTCGGCTTCCTGCCGGACGGCCGCCTGCTCATCCTGGACAACGGCAACAACTGCGTCCGCTTCCTGGACCTGGGCAGCTGGAACGTCACGTCCAGCACCGCAACCAAGTCCATCTCGAACGCAGGTTGGCGCGGTTCCGTCCACGGAGACTGGTTCTACTATGCCAGCAAGGGCAACAACAAGATCATCCGCTACAACTACAAGACCGATGCGGCGGAGGTCGTAACCGCTTCCTTCACTGGCACATCCCCGATGGATGTCGCCTTCGATGCGGCCGGCAATGCCTACGTACTCGTGCGTGACGGCTCCAAAGCCATCTTCAAAGCCACCGGGGACGATTTCTCCACCCTGCAACCTTTCGTTACCTTCGATGACGGGCCGCTGGCCATGGAGTTCGATCCGGAAGGGAACCTCATCGTGACCACCAACGGCTGCCAGATTATCGGCGTCAAGCCTGACGGAGAGAAGTTCGTCATCGCCGGTATCCGCGCCGGAAAGGCCGACGACCCGGGCGAACCCGGCCAGCCGCTGACGGCCAAGTTCGGCTCCAACCTTTTCGCTCTGACCCTGGACAAGGAGGGCAACATCTACTTGGCAGACGATTCCTTCAAGGTTATCAAACTCATCGCCAGGGGCGAGAAGGGGTATGAGGATGCGGTGATCAGCACCGTCGCCGGCACTTCCGGTGCAAGCGGGAAGACGGACGGTGTGGGTTCCGAGGCCCGCTTCGGATCGCCAGGCGAACTCCGGATGGATCCCTCCGGCAACCGCCTGATCGTTACTGAGTACAACCATTTTACGATTCGTGAAATCCTGATTGACTAGTATGAAATTGACTAGTATGAAAAAGATATTCCATATCCTCGTCCCGCTGCTCCTGTTGACAGGGTGCCAGCAGGACACCTACGTGGCCCGCGTGACGGATGTCCGCCTGGTGTCCGTGGATCCCAAATACGGTTATCCGGGCGACCTGGTCACCGTCCTGGGCCGGAATTTCTCCGCCGAGCCGCTGGAAAACATCGTGACGGTGGGCGGCGAACGCGCCCGCGTGCTGGAGGCCTACAAGGACCGGCTGCTGATCATCCTTCCGGAACATGAGCCCGGCACCTATCCCATTGCGGTTGAATCGCCGGCCGGTTCGGCCGAAGGCCTTCCGTTCAACTATCTGAAAGTTCCTGACCACGAATATCTTGTGTCCACAATCGTGGGCCAGCAGGGTGTCCGCAAGTGCATAGACGGGGTCGGTACCGGGGCGGCGACCTATATGCCGACCGGCATCAACAAGGCGGCCGACGGGACGCTCTGGTTCACGGACCGTGGCGGCAACAAGATCCGCCATATCGCCCAGGACATGACGGTCACTTCCGAGGCTTCCGTCGACGAAGCTGGTGCCGCCGTCTGGCAGGGTGCCTTCGACACCGCCGGCAACTACTGGTACAACGATAAGGCGAAAGGCAAACTGTACCGTTTCAATCCTACGAACAAGAAAAACGAGGTCATGGCTACCGGGCTGAACAATCCGATGAACGTGGCGATCGACAAGGACGGCAACATCTATGTGCCGTGCCGCAATGCGAAGATCGTGTACAAGTTCAATCCGGTCACCCTGGACAAGACCGTGTTCGCGGAGATTCCCGACGAGGGACCGGCTTTCATCGGCTTCGACCCCAAGGGGAACCTGGTTGTCTCGGTCCAGCATGGGTACAAACTCATTTCCATCGCCGCGGACGGCACGCAGACCGTCATCATGGGCACCGGAGAGAAATCCGATACCCGCGAGGACGGGGATGGCGACCCCCTGAAGGCGACCATCCGTTCTTGTCAGGGATTCGATTTCGCACCCGACGGGACGCTGTATGTCGGCGACGCCGCCTACCACTGCGTCCGGAAACTGGTCCCTGACGGCAACGGGGACTATTCCAAGGGCACTGTGGAGACCATCCTCGGCGGAACCAAGGGCTATGCCGACGGCAAGGGGCTCAATGCGAAGTTCAACGAGGTGGACGGTATCCTGGTCTATGACGAGAGTACCCTGTACATCTGCGATGCGCAGAACTGTCTGATCCGAAAAGTCTCCATCCGATGAGAAAGTATCTGCTGCTGCCGGTCATCCTGTTGGCGGTGGCCTGCGCTCCGAAAGGTCCCCGGACTGCGTCCGGGGAGCCTTTCCGTCTCTTGTTCTGGAACATCCAGAATGGAATGTGGTCGGGACAGGTTGACCATTACGATGCCTTCGTCAAATGGGTCAAGGAACAGCACCCCGACGTGTGCGTCTGGTGCGAAGCCCGGTCCATCTATTATACCGGAACACGTGATAAACTTCCCCTGGAGGAGAAATACCTGGTGGAGCATTGGCCGGAACTGGCTGCCCGTTACGGCCATTCCTATGTCTATGTGGGCGGTATGCGGGACAATTATCCGCAGGTCATCACTTCCAGAACGCCCATCCATGGGATGGCGCAGATTATCGGAGCCGAGCCGGACAGCGTCGTCTCCCACGGCGCTCTCTGGGCACAGGTGGAGGCGGAAGGAAAGACGCTGAACTTCGTCGCGCTCCATACCTGGCCTCACCCGTATGCGTTCGGCGCAGAAGACGAGGCGGCCTCCAAGGCGGCCCACGGCGGAGACGCCTACCGCAAGATGGAAGTGGAATACGTCTGCAAGCATACCATCGGCTCCGCCCAGGAAGGGAATTGGTTGATGATGGGTGATTTCAATTCCCTCTCCCGGACCGATAACGCCTTGTACGGACTGCCGGCAGACGACCCCAAGTTCCAGGCCCAGGACTACATGCATGAGCATACGCCTTACTGGGACATCATCAAGCGCAAGAACCCGGAAGAGGTCATCGTGTCCACCATCGAGAACACCCGCTATGACTACGTGTTCTGCACGCCGGATCTCTATTCTTCCATCACGGACGCCCGCATCGTCCGTGACAGCTATACGGATCCGGTCCGGGATGACAAGGTCAAGGGCTTCTGCCATCCGTCGGACCATCTTCCGATCATCGTGGATTTCAATTTTTAACAGCATATGAACAAGAAGAGTTATTATCAAGTACCTGAGCTCAGGATTATCCCTGTCCATTTCGACGAAGGGTTCTGTACGTCCCCGCTTGCGGGAAATGGCCCGGAGGGGTTCATCATTGACGAGGAGGGCGAGTGGGAATGAAACGCGTTGTTTTCCTTTCTGTACTTTTTCTACTGGCTGCCTGTGCCCGGGAAAAGGAGATGGTCCCTGCTCCGGAAGGTCCTGTCCTATATGCAGCCTTTTCCACTGCGGATACCAGGACGGGCTTTGACGGAGATACCTATGTCTGGCGGACGGGGGACCGGATCCGCGTGGCTGCCGTTGACGGCAGCACGATCGATTACCGGTACGCGGGAGAAGATACGGCGGGTGAGGCGGCTTTTACACCGACCTCCCAGTCCACATCTTCCGTCCTGTTTGGAGAGGGCGGTTTCGCCATCTATCCTTCCCTGGCCGCCTCCAACTGTATGTTGGACGGCAACACATTGACACTGAATCTGAAGAATAACTATTCTTGGTCGGAAGGCAATGTGGAGGCGCCGATGATCGCCCGGGTGAGGGAAGGGGAAGTCCTTTCCTTCACGCATCTGGGCGGACTGTTGAAGGTGACCTTGTCGAACATTCCGGTTTCGGCCTGCAAGTTGATGGTGCGGACGCCGGGGTATGCCATCAACAAGCAAATGCCGGTTCAGGGATGGGAAGGCTATTTTGCGGAGGATAAACCCTATGTGCAGGCCTATGAGAGTGAAGATGGGCTGCTGGGCCAGACATTCCCGGCCGGAGCGGAAACGGAAAGGGTGTTCTACGTGCCTCTGCCTGTGGGCCCGGGCACCACGCACGCCTATCCCAAGGTGGTCATTTACCTGGTGGACGGTGACGGCAACACGATTTCCGGTTCCACCCGAACAGCGAGCGGGGTCGTCATCGAGCGGGGCCACATCAAACCTATGGCCGCCATCACCTATCCTGACCTCGATGCCCCATATACCGTTTCCACCCTCTTTGGCACCGGACCCCTCCAGAATGCGGTGGCCAAAAAAGTGGGCGGAGACAAGAGCATGGCCGTTTTCGGCGCCCTCCGTGGCATGGTATGGCTGGAGGCTGACAAGCGGGCGCTCCTCTTGGAGCAGAGCCAGACGCTCCGCATCTGGGACCTTGCCTCCGGTACGGTGTCCAATCCCATCACCTACGGCGACAGCAACCACGTCCCCTGGCTGGGAAATGAGCACGACGGAAAAGTCTGGTTTGCTGAAAAGGCCAAGGCCAAGGTGTATACTTACGATCCCGGGACGAACGCTGTTACCCAGATTGCCGCACAGAGTGACTGGGATGGCAAGAGTGTGATGGACATTTTATTCGATGACGACGGCAATGCTTATGTGGCTGTCCGTGATAGGAACACCATCTACAAATACGCCGGGGGCGATGTGACGGCGAGCCCTTCCCTCACAATCAACCTGGGCAAATGGCCGAATGCGATGGCTTTCGATGCCGATGGAAATCTCATCGTGGCCACCAACGGGTGCCAGCTTCTCAAAGTGAACCCTGTTACCGGCAGCTATTCTGCCATTGCCGGTATCCTGGATGCAAAAGCCTTTGACGACGGCACCGAAGGAAGTCCGCTGACCGCGAAATTCTCTGCCAACCTGGCCGACATCGCCATCGCCCCGAACGGGGATATCTATGTGGCGGACTGGTATCGGATCCGCAGGGTCCGGAAAGGTTCAGCCGGGTATGAGAACGCGGTGGTCTCCACCATCGCCGGCAGCTCTCAGGCTGCGAATATCAGCGCCATCAAGGACGGAACGGGCTCGTCTGCAACGTTCCGTCAGTTGGGAGGCCTTCTCTTGAACGGCAATGGAACCATTCTCTATATCACCGACCAGGGAACCGGCCAGATCCGCAAACTGTACCTGGGCGAGGACAACGGCCCCGTTGTCTCCAAACCGGTCCTCAGAGTGGGTACTTTCAACATCCGTTTCATCACGGACAAGGATACGGATGAACGCAGCTGGGATTTCCGGAAAACCGGCGTCGTCCAGCTGATAAAGGACTATGGTTTCGACATCATCGGTTTCCAGGAGAGCACGACCACGCAGCAGAACTATCTGAAGGCGCAGCTTCCCGGATACACGTTCTATTCCAGCCCGGAAGGAACCTGCATGGCCTGGAAGACCGACAAGTATGTCCTTCTGGATGAAGGATCGTTCTATCTTTCCCCGACTCCGGACATATGGAGTACACCCTATCCCGGATGGGTCTCGACGAATCCGGGCCGGGTACGGGTCTGTGTTTGGGTGCGTCTGGAGGACCGGGAGACGGGACGGAAGTTCTATCATTTCAACACCCATCTGGAAGTGACCAGCTCCGGGACGTCCATCTCCGAGGAGGAGGCGGTCACCATCCGGACCAAGTCCGCCGAACTGATCTGCAACCGGGCCGTTTCGCTGAATCCGTCCGGAGACCCGGTCATCCTGACCGGTGACATGAACAGCGCGACGACCGAGAGCGCCCATACGGAGTACTTCAAGGTGCAGTTTACGGACGCCTATTACCGTACGGCGGAGCTGGGGTTCAAGCACGATCCTGTCGCGACTTACAACGCATACAGCTATGAAGCGGATCAGCGGAGCAAGTGGTATCACCGCGTGGATTACGTCTATTACAAAGGCGCCCTGGATGCGACGTATTACCGGGTGATCGACGACAAGTATAATGGATACTTTGTTTCGGACCACTGGCCTGTGGTCGTCGACCTGGCCCTGGATTGAAAATCACATAAAACAGTAACCGATATGATGAAAGCAAAACAGTATGAGCAGCCCCTTGCGGAATGCATGGAACTGACGCACGAAGGCAACTTCTGTGCGACGACATTGACTACCGATTCCTCGCGGGGTTTGGAGTCATGGACGAACGATACGGAGGGAGAGTGGGATGATGAACAATAATTGGAAGCTTATGAAACAGACTGCATTATTCATGATGGCCGCCGTCACCATCCTTTTCGTTTCCTGCGGGAAAGAACCCCGGACGGCAGATGAGAACGCTTCGGAAGGGACCCGGACGCTGGTCGCCCGTTTCTCGGAAGCCGATACCAGGACCGCCTTCGTGGACGGTGTCTACATGTGGAAGAAGAATGACAATCTGGTCGTCCGTTCGAACAATGCCAACGGCTATTCCACTTTCAAATATACGGGTGACGATTCGGCCGGGGAAGTGGAATTTGAAAACGCTTCGGAGGACGTGCTCGTGTATGGCCAGAACTCGTTCGCCATCTATCCCGCCAAAATTTCCGGAACCGGCGCCAGCGCCTATCCCAAGGAGGAGGACGGATCGCTGAAAGTGGTCCTGAAGGATACGTATACGTGGTTTGAAGGCAATGTGGAAGCTCCGATGCTGGCCCAGGTCGAAGCAGGAGAACCGTTGGAGTTCAAGCATTTGGGCGGCGTGCTCAAGGTGACCTACAAGAATGTCCCTCCCAAGGCGGCCCGAATCGTGGTTACCGCCCCGGTCGTCGATGCCGCGGAACTGGCGGATGGCAAGGTCACTTACAAGATCACGTCCACGATGAACAAGACCATCGGCTGGGAGACTGCCCAAGGAGGCTTTGTCGCCGATGCACCGTACGTGCAGGCGTATTCTCACACCGGAACTTATAAGGTTACGGTGAATATCGCAAACGCGACGGCCGCCCAGCGTACTGCTGAAGGTGGGCTGGTTGCCTATATTCCGCTCCCGGTCGGTCCGATGGATGACCATTCCTATCCGAAACTGAACGTGAAGATGACTTTTGCCGACAACACGACCGTTCCCGGTACGGAGCGCAATGCCAGCAACATCGTCATCGAGCGTGCCCACATCAAGCCGATGCCGGCAATTACCCTGACTAGGTACAGTGCCGAAGTCGTCGCAGGGACGGATGGCTCCAACGGAACGGTTGAAGGGACTGGGACCGCGGCCAAATTCAATCAGGTCCGTGGCCTTTGCTGGCTTGACAACGACAATCTGCTGCTCACGGAATCGAATGGCAACAAGGTCCTCCGGAAGTTCAACAAGAATACGAAGGCCGTTTCCAATGCAGAGACCCTGGGAGGGAACGCTCCTTGGCAGGGACGGATGAAGGATGGCTTGTTCTATTTCATCGACAAGGGGAATGCGCAAATCAGGACTTGGAATCCTTCGACCAATACCGATGCGGTCGCGACTGTCACTTCATCTGTCGGAAACAGCCCGATGTGTGTGCGTTTCTGGGGGAATGATGCCTTTGTCGCCAGCCGGAATGATTCCAAGATCTATAAGTTCGCAGGTGGTGCGACCGGGACGAAGTCCGTGTTCTTCGATTTCTCGACGCTCGATCACGGGGAGGATACCAACTGGCCCATCGCGCTTGATTTTGACGGTGATGGGAATGTCATCGTTACAGTCGGATCGGCCAAGGGTTCGTCCACATCGGCCTTCAAGGTATATGTGATATCACAGGAAGGGATCGTCATCGCGTCCATCGGTGCGGGAACCAAGGCTGCCGATTATTCCAAACTGGTGGATGGCTCGCCCGCCAAGGCGACCTTCTCCGCCAATATGAATGGCCTGGTATTCGGCCCCGACGGCGCCATTTATATGCTTGATTCCTATGCAATCCGGCGGATTACGAAGGGCAGTTCCGGATGGTCGGATGCGACCGTCACGACGATTTTGGGCGGCGGATCGTCCTATACCACGGCGAGTGGTGCAATGGTGCAGATTACCAGTACGCCACAGGACATCATCTTCGATCCGCAGAACAGCAAGGTCTTCTATTTCTTCGACTGGAGATACACGCTCCGCAAAGTGACCATCGAATAAATGATGGTTGAAAGAATAAGCCTCAGAATAATCCTGACGGTGTCCTGCCTCCTGGGGGCGATAAGCCTCCAGGGGCAGGAATACCGTTACGTGGAGGCGACGGAACTGACCGTCACCGGGAAGGTGTTCCCGGATACGCCGAATCCCTATCACCGGATGGATACGGCACGTTATCACGGGTTTACGCCGGGGGAGGTCAATCTCCTGATGGAGGCGTCCGGCATCGCCATCGCGTTCCGGACGGACAGCCCGTCCATCCGGGTGCTGCCGAAGTATGTTCGTCCCTATTTCGGCGGTGGCACCACCGGATTTGCCGGCAGGGGGTTCGACCTGTACATCAAGAAGGACGGCAAGTGGCTCTGGGCCGCAGCCGGCCTGCAGAACGACAACAGCCTGGACAAGCCGGTCAATCTGATCCAGGATATGGACGGAACCATGAAGGAGTGTCTCCTGTATCTGCCCCTGCGGAGCGAGGTGGCTTCCATCCAGGTCGGCGTGGAGGAAGGCAGGATGTTGGAAGCGCTGGAACGGCCGTTCCGGCACCGGGTGGCCGTCTTCGGGTCCAGCTTCACCCAGGGAGCGTCCACGTCCAAGGCCGGGATGGCCTATGCGTCCATCCTGTCCCGCGAGACGGGCATCCAGTTCCTCAACCTGGGCGTGAGCGGCCGCTGCCGGCTGCAGGACTATTTCGCCGCCGCTCTGGCGGAAGCGCCGGAAGTGGATGCGTTCCTTTTTGACACGTTCTCCAATCCGTCACCGGAGGAGATCCGGCAGCGGCTGTTTCCGTTCATCGAGGCCATCCAGGCCGCCCATCCGGGGAAGCCGCTGATCTTCCAACAGACGATCTACCGCGAAAGGCGGAACTTCAACACCGCCGCCGACAAGTATGAGCAGGAGCGCATGGAACTGGCGGCCCGGTTGATGAAGGAGGCCTGCCGGAAGTACAAGGACGTGTATTTCATCACGACGACCAACGCGACCTCTCCGGACCACTACACGTCCGTGGACGGTACGCATCCGGGTGACTATGGGTATACCCTGTGGGCCCGTTCCATCAAGAAACCTGTTTTGAGAATCCTGAAAAAGTACGGAATCCGATGAAAGGAAAATGCTGTCTGCTGGCTTTGCTGGCCGCCCTGCCGCTGGGTGCGCAGGAAATCACCGATGCTTGCCAGGAGCGGGCGGAGGCACTCGTGAGGGAAATGACCCTGGAAGAAAAGATCGCCTTCGTGGGCGGTTCCCGGGACGGTTTCCATCTGGGCCCAGTCCGGCGGCTGGGCATCCCGGAAATCCGGCTGGCGGACGGACCGCAGGGGGTCCGGAACGACACCCGGAGCACCCTGTATGCTTCCGGGGTGGCCGCGGCGGCGACCTGGAATCCCGCGCTGGTCAGGGAGATGGGCACCGCCCTGGGACAGGATGCCCGCGCTCGCGGGGTTCACGTCCTGCTGGGTCCCGGCGTGAACATCTGCCGGAGTCCGCTCTGCGGGAGGAACTTCGAGTATTTCGGGGAGGACCCGCTTCTTGCCGCCCGGACGGCCGCTGCCTACATCGAGGGCGTCCAGTCGCAGGGCGTGATGGCGACGGTAAAGCATTTCGCCCTGAACAACCAGGAGTATAACCGGCATCATACGAATTCCGTCGCGGACGAACGGACCATCAACGAAATCTATTTCCCGGCCTTCAAGGCGGCCGTCGAAGCCGGCGTCGGTTCCGTTATGACGAGCTACAACCTGGTCAACGGCGTTCATTCTGCGGAGAATCCCTACCTGATCGGGAAGACGCTCCGCGAAGACTGGCATTTCAAGGGGTTCACGATGTCGGACTGGACATCGACGTATTCACCTGTGCTGGTGATGCAGGACGGTGTGGACTTGGAGATGCCCCGCGGTTTCTGCATGAATGAAGAGACGCTGAAACCTCTGTTCGAGAAGGGAATCGTCACGGAGGCCGAGCTGGATGCGAAGGTGGTCCGGATCCTCCGGACGCTCATCGCCTTCGGGTTCCTGGACCGTCCCCAGCTGGACTCCAGCATTCCGGAGGATAACCCTTACTCCCGGGAGGTTGCGTATCGGACGGCCTGCGAAAGCGTCGTCCTGCTGAAGAATGACGGTGTACTTCCGCTACGGAAGAAGCAGAAAGTGCTCCTGACCGGTCCCCAGGCCGATGTAATCCCTTGTGGGGGCGGCAGTGGGGCGGTGAGTCCGCTCTATTCCGTCTCCCTGCAGGAGGCCCTCGCCGGCCGGCTTTCCGAGAAGTCTGATGTGGAGATTGTTGCCGTGGGCTTTGATAAGACGACGGAGAAGGAAGACCACGACCGTACTTTCACCCTTCCCGAGGGGCAGGACGACCTGATTGAAGCAGCGTTGCAAAGCGGCCGGAAAGTGATTGTCGTCGTGAACGCCGGCGGTGCAGCAGACGTCTCCCGTTGGATCGACCGGGTGGATGCCCTTCTCTGGGCCTGGTATCCGGGACAGGAAGGTGGAAAGGCGCTGGCGGAGATTCTCTACGGAAAGATATCCCCTTCGGGACGGCTTCCGGTCAGCTTCCCGCTGCATCTGGAAGACAATCCTTCTCAGCCCTACTATCTGCCGGCCGCACCGTTGACCAAGCGGGGACATACCGTCAGTCCTTCCGTGTATGGTGAGGGCGTTTTCGTGGGTTACCGGGGCTATGAGGGACTGTTTCCTTTCGGCTTCGGCCTGACCTATTCCGAGTTCCGGTACGGCCCCCTTACGGTGACTCCCTCCGGAGACGGATTCGATGTAACCCTGGGGCTTTCCAATACAGGGAAGGCCGATGCCGCTGAGACCGTCCAGCTGTATGTGGGAGAGGACCATCCGGCCGTTCCCCGGCCTGTCCGGGAACTCAAAGACTAT
>CADCCI010000025.1:0-15084 GCA_902799895.1 uncultured Bacteroidia bacterium
GTCCACCACCTTCACGCCGGTGAGGCCGATGCGGCGAAGCACGGTGGACAGCTTGTCCTTTTCAGGATCGACGATCACATGACGGCTGACGCCATTGATCTCGAACTGAAGTCTGGTGAGCTTTGCCAAAAATATCATCCTTTCCTTCTCAGAATGCTATGCACAGTTTTTTACCTGAATATTATAACAGCGGATCGGACAATCCACAAGGGAAATCCGATCCGCCGGATTATTCTATTTGCAGAATATTTCGCTGGAGAACAGCGGCAGTTCAGCTGTCTTCATCCTCCGGGAGCGCCCCCTCGGACAGGAGCTTCTCCATCTCGGCGGCACCGGCGAGCATGGCCCGCGCATCGAATCCCGCCACGATAATGGGCAGCAGGCCCACCGGCGTGAGCACCGAGAAACGGCCGCCCACATTGTCCGGAACCACGAAGGTACGGTAACCTTCCTGGGTAGAGAGGGTCTTCAGGGCACCCTTCTTGGCATCCGTAATGGCTACGATACGCTCGGACGCATCCTTGTATTTCTTTTCGATGTATTCCTTGACAATCCGGAAGGCGACGGCCGGTTCGGTCGTGGTACCGGACTTGGAGATGACCACGCAGGCAACGTTGCGCTCGGCCACCAGGTCCATCAGCTCGGCCAGATATTCTTCCGACAGGTTGTTGCCGGCAAAGACCACCTCGGCGTTCGCTTTTTTGCCGCCCAGCTGCTTGGCAAAGTTATGGGACAGGGCCTCAATGGCGCAGCGGGCGCCCAGATAGGAACCGCCGATACCAATCACCACCACCAGGTCCACGCCCTTGGCCTTCCAGCCGTCACGCACGGCCTCGCAGTCTGCGATAAGGGATTCAGGCGTCTGGCTGGGGAGATGCTTCCATCCCAGGAAATCATTCCCGGCACCGTTTTCGGCAGCCAGCGTATCAAAGGCGGCAAGGGCCTTCCGGACCGATTCATTATACTGCGCATCTTCCACAAAGGTGCTGCAGCCTCCAAGATTCACTTTTATCATAATCGTTGTATTTTACAATTCTTGTCTTTTGCAAAAGTACTCTTTTTTGCGATAAAATCCTATATTTTGTATATCTTTGTAAATTATGAATATTAAGGAAAGTTATATCCATCCGTATATTGAGGACCTCACAGCCGAGACAGACCTCTCCTTCCTGGCCAGTACCGGGACGGGAGGCATTCCTGCCTGGGAGGACGATGGCGACGGAGAAATCATCATCTAGACTATGAAAAAGATTATCTCCCTTCTCACCACCGTTTTGATGTTCACGTACTGCGTACAGCAGGAACGTGATACGACCGACATTCCGGTCCTTCCCTACGAAATCCTGGCTCCCGCCGGGACTCCTTCCAAAACCGCCGCCATCGACAACATGAATATTGTCTGGGAGACGGATGACGCCCTCTCCGTTTTCCACGCGCCCACCGGAACGGACCAGTTTGTGAACGATGGCCTCTTTACCATCGACGATGTCTCTACCGGTCATGCCAAAGGCGAAGCCGCCGTTCCCGAGGGGGCATCCGACTGGTATTTCCTGTATCCGTTTAACGAAAAGCTGACCAGCCCCAAGGGTACGGACGCTCCCATTGTGATTGGAGCCGCCGCCAACAACGTGCAGATCCAGAAGGCCAATGCCGATTACAGCCACACCGCCGGCAGCGCTTTCCCGCTTTGGGGAAAGGCGACGAACATCAGCAAGAATGCCGTGCCGATTATGGGCGTCCAGCACGCCGCCTCGCTGATTGAGCTCTCCTTCAGCCGCAAAGACGGGAAGGACATCCAACTGTCCGAAGCCGTCTTCCGTGCGAAGGGGATCGCCATCAACGGCAGTTTTACCATCGATTTTTCCGGCGATGTACCGGTCTACACCCCGGTGGAAGCCACCGACAGCTGCAAACTGATTGCCGAGACCGCCTTCGAGACGGCCGCCACCGCCACCGTATGGATGGGGATCCGTCCTTTCACGGCACCCGTGGGAACGGAGCTGGAAATCATTTTCCGCGGCAGCGATGCAGACGGCAAGGAGTTCTCCCAGACCAAATCCATCACCTTGGAGAAGGAGTGGGTGTTCAGCGCAGGACGGATCAAGCACCTGGCCTTCCAGATTGACGACCCGGTCTATCCGGTCTATTCCTTCGTCAAAGCCGAAAGCATTGAACCCGGCTTGAAGTACATCATAGTGGTAAAGGATGGAGAGAAAGACCTTATGGCTAAGGCTCCCACGACGGCCAGCGGCCTGCTTGACGCCATGCCCGTGGAACGGATATCCGAGACCATCATCAATGTCAACAGCCTGAAAAACGCCTTCGTCATTGATGTTTCCGCCATCAGCAGCACGGGATTCACCATCCAGTGCCCGGACTGGAAATATCTGGGATCCACCAATACCAACAACCTGGCTACGAGCGAAAGCGCCGCGACCAATTATTTTATCTGGTCCATTTCGTTTACCGATGACGGAGCCGTCCTGAAGTCGCGTACGCGCTATATCAAATTCGACCCTTCCAAAACGGCCTTTGGCGGTTATACCAATACCACATCCACCGTATTCCCGGACTTGTACTATCTGCCAGACTCCCATGTGACCGAAGACCGTCTGCTGAAGGAATCCGTGCCGGGCTTCTATCCCCTCAGGGGCAACGGTTGGGTGTATACAGCCGGCACCAACCAGATGAGCATCCACAAGACGGCCAGCGGAGAAGTCACCTTCTCTCTGTTGAATCCCAAGGAACTGACCGTCATGCAGGTTACCGGCTTGCGGGAATCCATCCAGGTAGACCAGGTGCTCTCTATCGTTGAAGTTGACCATACCAGGAAGGGCAGTACAGAGAAATCTCCCCAGCCATACCGGGTTATCCGGGTCCAGGACGACAAAGCCTGGCTTCTGCATCCCGGCGGCGATGGTTATATTGTTAGAATTCGTTAACCATGAGAAGAATATACTTGAGTTTCATTGCCTTATGCATGCTGGCACTCCCCTGCCTGCATGCCGTCCCGGCCAAACCGGGGCCCATCAAGGTAACCCTCCCGGACGGGACGGTAACGACCATCTTCCTGCATGGTGACGAATTCTTCCACTGGATGACCGATGCCAAGGGTTCCGTGGTGGAATGGACGCCCGATTCATACCTCCACCCCGCCACCCTGGACGAAGCCGAACGCGAAGCGGGCCGCCAGCAACGCCAGAAATCCGTGGCCGAACAGCCCTCCCGTGCCCAGAGGACCGTCAAAGGCGTCCAAAGGATTCCCGTGATCCTGATTCAATTCCAGGACAAAGCCTTCTCCATCGACAATCCGCAGGAAGCCTTCGACAAATTGCTCAACGAGGAAGATTATCACGTTGGCGGGGCGAACGGCTCGGCCCGCGATTTCTATCTGGCGAATTCCGGCAACCTGTACCAGCCCGTATTTGATGTATTTGCTCCCGTCACAGCCAGTGAGAGCTATCTGCTTACGCTGGCCGACGGGACAGACGAATCCTATACCACCAAGGCATCCCGCATCCTTAAAAATGCCTTGAAGCAACTGGATCCCAGTGTTGACTATTCCGTGTACGACAATGACAACGATGGCCAGATTGATATGGTCCTCATGTATTATGCCGGTTACAGCCAGGCGGAAGGAGCCCCTCATACCATCTGGCCTCATCAGACCACTTCCGGACTGAACATCACCCTGGACGGGGTCGTTGCCCGCCGGCACTTCTGTACCGCCGAACTTCGGGGCGTATCCGGTGTCACCCAGTGTGGGATCGGACCCACTGTACACGAATTCGGTCATGCACTGGGCCTGCCCGATTTCTATGATGCCGATTATGCCAAGAACGGGCAATGCCACGCCATGGCCATGTATTCCACCATGGCCAGCGGCTCTTACCTGAACGACAGCAGGACACCCCCGTATTTCACCCATATCGAGCGGGAAATGCTGGGCTGGGCCCAAACGCCCGATTTCATCACCCAGACCGGCCCCGTTACGCTTTCCGGCTTCGGCCCGAACGATGCCCGCCGCCTGGCTACGTCCATGGATGGCGAAGTCTTCTACCTGGAATGCCGGGCCAAAGCGGAATGGGATTATTATCTGCCATCGCAAGGACTCCTGGTCTATCATGTTGATCAATCCAACCGCAGACTAACCAACGTAACCTGCAAATTTCGGTGGGATTACTGGACGTACTACAATGATTTGAACGATTATGCCAACCATCCGCTCTGCTATGTCGTGACGGCCCAGGACCAGTCTAACCTGAATTATACGGCCCATAACCAGCGGACCTTCCCCGGTCCTTGGAATGTTACGAGCTACCAACCCCTTGACTGGGATGAGGTGTATACAGACTTTACGCTGGAAGACATCACCTTCGAGAACGGTGTGGTTACTTTTCAGGTCAAAGAACTCTTTGCCAACCTGGCGCAGATAGGTTTCAACAGCATCGATGATCCCAACGGAGGCTCCTACAAGGCTGGTGACAAGTTCTATTTCAACCTCCTGGAAGCGGAAGAGCATAAGCCCGTTTCCGTCAGCTGGTTCTATGACGGGTCTGCGGCGCCGAAAAGCGCGACCCTGACCGCCGGCACCCACCTCATCCAGGCCATCCTGGGATACGACGATGGCTCCAAAGAAACCTTGGAATTGGAAATTAACGTTACTAAATAAAGGTAAGTATGAAACGCATTCTTCTTGCATCCGTCCTCCTTGCATTCCTCCTCCCTACGGTAGGAAGCGCCCAGAACAAAATCGCTATCGCCGCCCACCGCGGCTATTGGGACTGCCCCGAAGCCGGCGGCGCCCAGAACTCCATCGCCTCGCTCAAGAAGGCCCAGGATTTCCACTGCTGGGGCAGTGAATTCGACGTACACCTTACCGCGGACAATGTGGTGGTCGTGAACCACGATCCCACCATCAACGGAAAGGAAATCCAGACCAACACCTTCGAATTCATCAAAGCCGAGGAACTGAAAAACGGAGAAGCCATCTGTACCCTGGACCAGTACCTCGAGCAGGGTGCCAAGTGCAAGAAAACCATTCTGGTGCTGGAACTGAAGAAGCAGCAGAATGCAGAGCGCGAAAACCTGATGACCGATCTGATTGTGGAAGCCCTCAAACAGCACGGCCTGTTCAAGCCTAATCGGGTGATGTTCATCTCCTTCAGCATGTTCATCTGCGAAAAGATTGCCCGTGAGCATCCTACCTTTATTAACCAGTATCTGGAAGGAGACGTGGCCCCGGCCGACCTCAAGGCCAAGGGCATCAACGGCCTGGACTATCACTACAAGGTATTCCGCGCCCATCCCGAATGGGTGAAGGAAGCCCACGACCTGGGAATGAGCGTGAATGTCTGGACCGTCAACAAAGAGAAAGACATCAAGGCCATGATCGACCTGGGTGTAGACTGCATCACCACCAACGACCCCGCCCTTGTACGCAAGCTGCTGGGCAAACGTGAAAACCAGAAAATCAAAGTTAAACTTAAATAATTAACATGCAAGCCATTGTAAAGACCGATTATGCCTTCCCCGGACAGGTAGGCAAATATGTCGGAAAAGTCCGTGATGTGTACGATATTGACGGGAAGTATCTCGTCATGGTGGTAAGCGACCGCATTTCAGCGTTCGACGTTGTCCTTCCCGAGGGTATTCCTTTCAAGGGACAGGTGCTGAACACCATCGCCGCCAAATTCCTGGATGCCACCGCCGACATCCTCCCCAACTGGAAAGTCGCCGTTCCCCACCCCTGCGTTACCGTAGGATATAAATGCGAGCCTTTCAAGGTAGAGATGGTTATCCGCGGCTATCTTTCCGGACACGCCTGGCGCGAGTACAAGGCCGGCAAACGCGAGATTTGCGGGGTTCCCATGCCCGACGGCATGGTGGAGAACCAGAAGTTCCCCGAGCCCATCATCACCCCCACCACCAAGGCGGCCGAGGGTCATGACGAGGATATCTCCAAGGAAGAGCTCATTGCCCGTGGTATCGTGAGCGCCGAAGACTGGGCCGCCCTGGAGAAATACACCCGGGCCATCTTCCAGCGTGGAACCGAGATTGCCGCCAAGCAAGGCTTGATCCTGGTGGATACCAAATACGAGTTCGGCAAGAAGGATGGCGTCATCTACCTGATGGACGAGGTACATACCCCCGATTCTTCCCGCTACTTCTATGCGGAAGGATACGAGGAGCGGCTGGCCCGCGGAGAACGCCAGAAGCAGCTCTCCAAGGAATTCGTACGCGAATGGCTTATGGAGAATGGCTTCCAGGGACAGACCGGCCAGAAGGTACCGGAGATGACTCCCGCTGTCGTAAATGGCATTACCGACCGCTACATCGAACTGTACGAGCACATTACGGGCGAGTCCTTCGACCGGAAGCCGTACACGGCCGAAGAGGTGGGCGAAGCCGTTACAAAATGTCTTTCAGCGCTTCGCTGACGGCATTCCATTCATAGCCCCTGCCCAGGGCGAACCGGATCAAGCGCAGCCGCGCGTCCGGTTCGCCCTGGACGCTTTTATATTTGGCTGCCAGCAGGGCATGCAGTTTTCCGGACACTTCCTGGACATCCACTTCCTGCAGGGCCTGGCGGATTGCTTCATCTGAAATGCCCTTTCCCCGTAGCTGGAAGGTGATTTTTACCGGTCCCCAACCGGTCAGGCGGGATTTCTCCCGGGCGAAGGCCGCCGCGTAGCGGGCATCGTCCACATACCCTTCCTTTATCAGGGAACGGACCAGGGCATCGGCCTGGCCGGCATCTCCTTCGAAGGTACGCAACGCTTTGCGGCGCACATCGGCGGAGCACATCTCCTGCCGGGCGCATCGCAGCTCAAAGCCCTGAAGGACCTTTTTGAACTGGGGATCTTCCGTCATCAGAAATAGAAACCAAGACCCAGGTAAGCCCCGACGGAGCGCGATACCGAAGACCAGTGCAGGGTGGCAAAGAGCGGTCCTACGACGGTATCGTAACCATACTGCAGGCCGACGCCGAGATCGCAAGTCATCTGATCCGTGTTCCAATTGGATACGTTGCGCGGCTCATCCGTGGCACCGGCCACATTCACGATGGCCGACAGGTAGTTGTTCCGATAAATCTTATACCGGAATTCCGAACCGGCAATGGCCAGGATGCTCGGCTTCGTGACGCAGTTGTTCACGCCGATAAACGAGAACTGCTGCTCCATATACCGTCCGTCCATGATACCGCCCATGACGTTCATAAACGGCAGCGGGATGTCCTCACCCAGCAGCATACGGCCCCGCAGCATCGGCAGGAACGTAAAGTTTCCGCCCAGGGGGATGGCCCATTTGAAATCGGCCTTGATGGCATGGAAATTATTCTTTTTGGTGGGGAAGCTGGCGAATGTCCAGCCGTAGCTCAGCCCCATGCGGAGTCCTCTCGTCGGGAAATACCCGTCGTCAAAGGTCTCTGCCAGCATGTCCACGAACAGGGATACGTAGTGGTTGCGCTGATTGTTCAAATCATCATCGCTAACCGTTCCCCCATCGGTCATCATCGAACCGACCTTGAAGAAATCGTGACGGACACCATACTCGACATTAAACCGCGACCAGCTCATGTTGGTCCGGTACAGTTTATTGGTCCAACGGGTATAATCGATGTTAAAACTGTCGTTTCCCATGGTAAAGAGGTTCCGGGTAGTATGATGGATGCCGGTGGAGACTTTCACAGAGGAACCGCCTTCCGCCACGTATCCGTAAACGGCCTGGAAGCCGGGATTGGAGCCCAGCTTGCCCGTCAATTCGAGTGAGTGGCCCTGCAGCCGGTGCACGTTGAAACCCAAGTTCACGGCAGCAGCAATAATCTCTTCCGTATCAAAACGGACTCCCACGCCGATTTGATGGACGGGTCCTTTTTTGCAGTTGAATACCAGGCGATAAGGTTCCTCCTTCCCTTCCAGCGAGAAGGTGACATAATCGAAGGATTTGGTACCATAAATGGTAGCCACGGCGGCTTCAATATCGCTCCGATCCATCATAAAATCATTGGGAATCTCCAGTTTCCCCATCAGGTAACGGCTTTCCCGATCGGTAACGCCCATAATCTCCACGGAAGAAATCTTGACTTTCTGATGGGTAATATCGACCGCTTTCGGGGCCTGGAGCCGCAGGGTGTCCTTCCCGACTTTCGCTTTCAGGTACGCCAGTTCTCCGGCCTGTTCGATGGCGGCCATATAGCCCCGGCGCATGAGCGTATCCATGGCCTCCTTGTCAAAACTCATCATCCCGTAACCATCCACATCCGGTTTGATGGAAACGTCCACGAGGGAGACGTTCTTCTCGTAGGAACTGCGGCCAAGCATATCGATGCCCTGGCCGATAATGTCTCCCAGGTTGTTCAGGGAGGAGTAATTCTTATAGCCGGACGAGAGGTCCACGCCGATAATAAAATCGGCTCCCATGGCGCGGGCCAGGTCGGTAGGGTAATTGTTGCGCATACCGCCATCGACAAGCACCATGCCTTCCGTCCGCACGGGCGTGAACAGCCCGGGGATGGACATCGTGGAGCGCAGGGCCGTCGAAATATGCCCGCTGTGCCAGATCTTGGCCTGTGAGGTGACCATTTCCGTCGCCACGCAGGCGTACGGGATCGGTAACTTAAAGAAATTCAGGGAGTCCTGGTATCCGACGGAAACGGAATTAAAGATATTGTTCACATTCTGCCCGTACACCATTCCGGAAGGCAGACTACCCAGCAGGTTGTCACGGACAAACGAGGAAACATCGCCTTTATCTGCGGAGAAATGGATGTCATCGTACCGGCTGACAGGGCTGTTCCGGTCTTCCTTTGCATAATAGAAAGGAATCGACAACAGGAATTTCTCGCGATACTTGTTCTCGTAATAGGAAATATACTCTCTCGGGATCCTGTCGCTGAGTGCCAGACTCCAGTCGATATTGTGGATCATCTCCTCTATTTCATCGGCATTGTATCCCAGGGCCAGGAAGCCGCCCATCAAGCCGCCCACGCTGGTACCGACAACCAGATCGATCGGCATGCCGATTTCTTCCAGGTAGCGGATGACGCCTACGTGACAGGCGCCTTTCGCGCCGCCGCCACTCAGGACCAGGGCCACAGTGGGACGATGTTTCCGGATTTTGGCCATCTTCGCCCGCATCTGGCGGAAGGCCAGCGAATCGGCTTTCGGGTCGATCCCGAACCGTACCGGCGCAGGCTGGGCCGCCACCGAAGGGAGCAGCAGCACCATCGCGAAAAGGAGGGCCAATAGTCTGTGTTTCATGGTTATCTTAGTTTGTTTTGTGTTTTCCTGCCAACATGCCGCAAGCGGCAAAAATATCCTCTCCTCGGGAGGCCCGGATGGTGCAGGTAATCCCCTGCCCGGACAAACGGTCCCGGAAAAGTTCCATCACCCCGTCGGGCGATGTTTCGTAAGGGAAATCGGGGATCCGATGGAAACGGATCAGGTTCACCCGGCACTCCAGTCCCTTGAGCAGGCGGGCCAGGGCGTCGGCGTGGCGCTTGGTATCGTTCCAGCCGGCGAACATGGTATATTCAAAACTCACGCGGCGCTGGCCGCTGAAATCGTATTCGCGGATCAGGCTTACAACATCCCGGATGTCGTACGCCTTCTGCACCGGCATCAACTCCGCCCGTTCCTCCGGGAAGGGATTGTGCAGGCTTACGGCCAAATGGCAGCGGGAGTCGTCAAGGAAGCGTTTCAGGGCCGGCAGGACACCGATGGTGCTGAGGGTGATGCGCTTCGGGCTCCAGCCGAAACCCCAGGGAGCCGTCAGCACGTCGATGGCCCGCATCACGGCGTCGTAGTTGTCCAGCGGCTCTCCCATTCCCATGAAAACGGCATTGGTGAGGTCTTTCGCCTCGTCCACGGCCAGGAACTGGGACAGGATATCGGAAACGGACAAGTTCCCGTGGAAACCCTGGCGGCCGGTCATACAGAACTTACAGCCCATTTTGCAGCCCGCCTGGGACGATACGCACAGGGTCTTGCGGTCCGCGTCCGGAATCATCACCGCCTCTACCGCACCCGGTTCGGGCGTCTCTACAGGAAAGAGGTATTTCTTGGTTCCGTCCGAGGAGACCTGGCAGTCCATGGGCCGGGTGACGCCCGTATCAAATTGCGATGCCAACGCTTCCCGTCCCGCCTTCGAAAGATTGGTCATCTCTTCGAAGGAGGAGACCTTCTTCTCATAGAGCCACTGGGCCAGCTGCTTGCCGGAAAAAGCCGGCAAACCGGCCTGCAAAGCAAGTGCCTTCAGCTCCTCGAGATTCATTCCCACAAGTTTGGTACGCATCGTGATGATTTTTCGGTCGTTCACTGCAAAAATACCAAAAAAATCCTTAACTTTGCGAATAGGCGGACTGTTTTTTTCGCCTTTTGACAACTTTTTAATTTTAACGCAACATTATGGCTAAAGAGGTACCGGCCGCAGATGTTAACGCCGCAAAAATGAAGGCGTTACAGGCCACGATCGACAAAATCGAGAAAGATTACGGGAAAGGAACGATCATGAAGCTGGGAGATCAGCCACAATGGGATGTACAGGTCATTCCGAGCGGATCCATCGCCCTGGATCACGCCCTGGGTATCGGCGGTTATCCGAGAGGACGAATCATTGAAATCTACGGACCCGAATCCAGCGGCAAGACCACCCTGGCCATCCACGCCATCGCCCAGGCGCAAAAACAGGGCGGTATCGCCGCAATGATCGATGCGGAGCACGCGTTCGACCGCACCTATGCCAAGGCCCTTGGCGTAGATTTGGACACCCTGCTCATTTCGCAGCCGGACAACGGCGAACAGGCGCTTGAAATCGCGGACAACCTCATCCGTTCCGGCGCCATCGACATCGTGGTGGTGGATTCCGTCGCCGCGCTAACGCCCAAGGCCGAAATCGAAGGCGAGATGGGCGACAACAAAGTGGGCCTCCAGGCCCGCCTGATGAGCCAGGCCCTGCGCAAGCTCACCGCCAACATCAGCAAGACCAATACCTGCTGCATCTTCATCAACCAGCTGCGCGAGAAGATTGGCATCATGTTCGGCAACCCCGAGACCACGACGGGCGGCAACGCGCTCAAGTTCTACGCCTCGGTCCGCCTGGACGTGCGCAAGACCACGGCCATCAAGGACGGCGAAGACACCCTGGGCAACCGCACCAAGGTAAAGGTCGTCAAGAACAAAATGGCTCCGCCCTTCAAGAAAGCGGAGTTCGACATTGTCTATGGCGAAGGTATTTCCCGCGTGGGAGAGGTCCTGGACCTGGGCGTAGATTACGACATCATCAAGAAGAGCGGCTCCTGGTTCAGCTACAATGACCAGAAACTGGCCCAGGGACGCGAAGGTGCCAAGCAATTGCTGCTGGACAACCCCGAGCTCTGCGATGAAATCGAGGCCCGCATCCGCGAGGTCCTGACCAAGGTTTCCGACTAATCCCTCCGGATTTCTTTGAAGTAACCCAGCACCGAATCGGTGTAGGTTTTGGTTACCGGGATGGGGGCTATGGAATCGTTATCCAAGACGAGTTCATAGCCCTCTGTCTCTTTGCGCATCACCTTCACCTTGTCCATGTTCACGATGTATTTCCGGTGACAGCGCACCAGTCCGCTGCCCAGGAAGCTTTCCTCAACGGTCTTTAAGCGGCAACGGACCATATAGGTCTTGAGCTCGTTTTTGCTGTCCGTGTACCACACTTTGATGTAATTGTCGTCCGACTCGATATAGTATAGATTGGACGAGTTGACGGACATCTTCATCACGCCGCTGTTGTCGAAGAGGGTAATCTTCTTCAGCTCGGTAGGGGCGATAGTCTCGTCGGACACCACATTCTGGTAGTCCATCAGACGGATGGTGTTGTTCTTGTCCAGGATGGCGAAATACATGCCCGCGATGATATACGGAATGGCCAGCGAGATGGTGCCGTACACCAGCGAACTGAAGAAAATGGGCACGAATTCGGACCGTTCCTGACCGGTAATGGAGATGGTCAGGATGGTATAGAGCAGGCAGATAAGCACAATTTCGCACACATTCCACAGCACGTAGCCGGGCATATCCATCGGAATCACGTGGCGGGTCTTGTACATCACGACCTTGCTTACAATCACGATGAACAGGCCGGCCAGGGCGAACAGGACGGTGAACAAGAAGAAATAGGAATCTCCCAGATCGAACCACACATTGTGCGAGAACGGAATACTCACCAACAGGAACACGACGGAGAAAAAGGCCGAGAAGGTCACGGTCGCAATGAGTTGGTATTTGGCCCGCAGGAAAGCGGGAAGTGGTCTTTTTTCGGGCATAATTCAATCACTTCGGTCAACAAAGATAAGAATAATCTTTCAGATTTCACCCCATATGCCGTCACTTTACCCCCGCGCACGCATATATTACACCTACGAGGGGTTATTTGCCACTTTTATTTTTTTGGAATAAGATTTGTTTGCACCTTTGTGCCGTTTTAAAGATTAACGATTAAACAACAGTCTATATGAAAATCATCGGAACTGGCAGCGCCATCCCCTCCAAAGTAGTCACCAACGACATGCTTTCCGAATTCCTCGACACGTCGGACGAGTGGATCGTCCCCCGGACGGGCATCAAATCCCGCCATGTCATTTCGTCGGAAGAATTGGAAGACCTGGGAATCGAAGCCTGCCGCAAAGCCCTGGATATGTCCGGGCTGGGTCCGCAGGACATCGACTACTTCATTTGCTCCAACGTGGTGAATGAATACGCCACCCCCGGCCTGAGCTGCGTCATTGGCGCCGGCCTGGGCCTGCAGTGCCCCTGCATCGATATCAACTGCGCCTGCCCCGGCTTCATTTACGCGATGGATATCGCCGAAGCCCAATACCGCGCGGGCCGCGTAAAAAACGTGCTCATCGTCTGCTGCGAAGAGCCCACCCGCATGTGCGACTGGACAGACCGTTCCACCTCCGTCCTGTTCGGTGACGGTGCCGGTGCAGCCGTCCTGACGGCCGGCGACAACATCAAAGGAATCAGCCTGCACTGCGAGCCTGCCCCGGATAAGATCTGGCAGAAACGCCTTATGCAGCCCACCCCCTACATCACCAAGGAAGAGCACGAAACGCCCCTCCAGATGAAAGGACGCGAAGTCTTCAAATTCGCCGTCAACGCCTCTACGCGCGACGTGGAGGCCCTCCTCAAAAGCGTAGGCATGAGCAAGGAAGATGTATCCTTCTATATGGTACACCAGGCCAATGCGCGGATTATCGACGCCATCAAACAGTACCTGGAGGAACCGGACGGCAAGTTCCCGTCCAACATTGCCGACCATGGCAATTCCTCTTCGGCCTCCTGCCCCATCCTGCTGGACGAGTGCAACCGCAAGGGATTGTTCAAGAAAGGCGATATCCTGGTATTCAGCGCTTTCGGCGCCGGCCTGCTTTCGGGCGCGGCTATTGTAGAGTGGTAAAATATTTATTATATTTGCAAATTAAGAATATAAATCAACATCATGGATAAAAGAGTAGTGATAACCGGTATGGGCATCATCTCCCCGTTGGGAAATGACGTCAATACCTTTTGGAAAAACCTTCTAGCCGGCGTTTGCGGAATCGAGTATATCGATGATTTCCCGACAGATAGCCTGCCCGTTCGGATTGCCGGCAAGATCAAGGATTTTCACCCGGAGGAGTACGGAATGGACAAACCGTTTATCCGCAAACAGGACCTTTTCACCCAGTACGGAATGGCGGCGGCCTACCAGGCCATGAACGACGCCGGCCTGCAGTCGCAGGGCGAAAACGCCAATATCGACCCGTTCCGCCTGGGCGTTTATGTGGGTTCGGGTATCGGCGGTTTTGCCACCCAGTACCGTGAGACGGCCAAAATGATCGAGGATCCGTCCGGTCAGTGGATTTCCCCGCTGTTCATCCCCACCATGATTTCCAATATCGCCGCCGGCCAGATTGCTATTACGCATCACGCCCAGGGTCCCTGTGTGGATGTCGTAACGGCCTGTGCAACCAGCACGAATGCCATCGGCGAAGCCTACCGCGCCATCCGTCACGGATATGCCGATGCCATCATCGCGGGCGGTACCGAGAATGCCACCATCCCGCTGGGAATCGCCGGTTTTGCCAATGCCAAGGCGCTTTCCCGGGCCGAGGATCCGAAATACGCATCCCTCCCCTTCAACGGCAACCGCGCCGGATTCGTCATGGGTGACGGTGCCGCCATCCTCATCCTCGAAGAACTGGAGCACGCCAAGGCCCGCGGCGCCAAGATTTACGGCGAGATGACCGGCTACGGCAACACCTGCGACGCCTATCACGCCACGGCCCCGCGTCCGGACGGAACCACCCAGGCCCAGGCCATCAAGATTGCCCTGGAAGAGGCCGGTTTCAATCCCGAGAAGGATAACCTGTACATCAATGCCCACGGTACCGGCACGCGCCTGAACGACGCCGCCGAGACCAAGGCCTACAAGGTGGCCCTGGGCGACTTCGCCTACAAGGCCCATATTTCTTCCATCAAGTCTATGACCGGCCACATGTTCGGCGCCGCCGGTGCCGCAGAGGCCATCACCACCATCCTGACCCTTCGGGAAGGGATTGTTCCTCCCACCATCAACCTGGACACCCCGGATCCCGAGTGCGACCTGGACTACACGCCCAACAAGGCGGTCAAGGCCAAGATCACCCTGGGTATTTCCGATTCGTTCGGTTTCGGCGGGCACGATGCTTGCGTAGCTTTCCGTAATTACAAAGACTAGAAGGTATGAACAAAGAAGAAATCAAACAGTTCCTCCCCCACCGCGAGCCCATGCTCCTGATTGAGGAAGCCTATATTGACGAAAACGGCAGAGGTCACTCCAAATACACCATCAAGGAGGACGAGTTCTTCACCCGGGGCCACTTCCCCGGCAACCCCGTTGTTCCGGGTGTCATCCAGTGCGAAATCATGGCCCAGAGCTGCGCCATCCTGGTGAAGGACGAGATTCCGGGCAACATGACCCTGTATGCCGGCCTGGACAAGGTGCGTTTTAAAACGCCCGTGAAACCCGGCGACGTATGCGAGGTCACCAGCCAGCTTATTGACCGGAGGGACAGCGCCACCG
>CADCCI010000025.1:15111-17503 GCA_902799895.1 uncultured Bacteroidia bacterium
TTCTTCTGCAGTGCCAAGCTGGAGGTTAACGGAAAGCTCTGCTGCAAAGGCGAACTCACCTTTGCGCTCATTCCGCTGAACAAACAATAAACCCTCATATGAAAGAGTTTGTCAAAATGACACTGGCCGTCATGTGCGGCCTTTTTCTCATGGGAATCATAGGGTTCTTCCTGTTTATCACGGCCCTGGGTTCCCTGATTGCCGCAGCCGGCAGCTCGAACACCATCGTCCTTCCCCGTGAAGGCGTCTTGGCCATGGATATGTCCAAGTACTCCTTCGTGGAAGTAGCAGACCCCAACACGGACATCCAAGCCCTCCTGCAGGGTGAGGACCTCATCACCTCCGTGTCTATCTGGTCGGCGGTCCAGGCTGTTCGCAAGGCGGCGGACGATCCGGGCGTAAAGTTCATCTACCTGAAGCCGGACGGCATGTCCATCGGTCTGGCCCAGCTGCAGGAACTGCGCAAGGCCCTGGAGGAATTCCGTGCCAGCGGGAAGGCCGTCATTGCCTATACCGAAATGCCCACCACAGCCACGCTCTGGCTGTCTTCGGTGGCCGATAAGGTGTATATGGATTCCTACTGCGGCACCGGTGGCATGGTCCACGGCTTAAGCACCCAGCTCATTTTTGTCAAGGACCTTTTGGACAAACTCGGCATTAACGTACAGCTCATCCGCCACGGCAAATACAAGAGTGCCGGCGAGATGTTCGTCCGCAACAGCGCCTCGCCCGAGAACCTGGAACAGAACCAGGTGCTGGTGAATTCCATCTGGAAAACCATCTCGGACGATATCGCCGAAGGTCGCGGCATCGAAACCGCCCGGCTGGACAAGGCCATCAGCGAGCTGAAGCTTCAGTTCCCGGCCGATTTCATCGCCCTCAATCTGGTAGACAGCCTCACCACCCGCGAGCAGCTGAAACAGCGTCTGACGGTGCTGTCCGGCAAGAATTCCTTCAGCGAGGTAAGCATGATTCCGTTCGGCGACTACGTGCAGGCCAATATCGGCAAGAACAACGGCTATCGCAAGATTGCCATCATCTATGCCAATGGCGAGATTGTCGAGGGCAAGGATCCCTCCAATGTCGATGGCGACCGTTTCGCTTCCCTCATCGCGAAGGTCCGGAACGATGCTTCCGTGGAGGCGGTGGTGTTCCGCGTGAACTCCCCCGGCGGCAGCGTCACCGCATCGGACAAAATCAAGAACGAAATCGACCTCCTGCGGGCCGAGAAACCGGTTATCGCCTCGTACGCGAACTATGCCGCTTCGGGTGGATACTGGATTTCCAATAGCTGCGACAAGATTTTCTCCAACGCCACCACCCTTACCGGTTCCATCGGCGTATTCGGCATGATTCCGGATTTCAGCAAGACGATGAAAAACATCGTCCACGTGAATATCACCCCGGTTTCCACCCACAAACACGGCGATATGTATTCCCTTATGCGTCCGTTCGACAAGGAGGAAACCGCCTATATGCAAGCTTCCATCGAGGATATCTACGACACCTTCGTCCACACGGTGGCGGAGGGCCGCGACCTGGTTCCGGAATTCGTGGATTCCATTGCACAGGGCCGCGTCTGGAGTGGCAGCGATGCACTGGGAATCGGTCTCGTGGATGAATTGGGTACCCTTACCGATGCCGTGAAGTTTGCGGCCGTGAAGGTAACCGGCGATTCCGACCTCAGTTCGTGGACCATCGCCGAGTATCCGGCTCCGCGCACCACCCTGGAGATGATCATGGAGGCTCTGGGTGAGACGAAGCCCGACGAAGAGATGATTTTTGCCGGGACGCCGCTGGAGAAGACGGCCAAGCACGTAATGACGTGGGCCGACAGCTGGAAGAATTCCCAGAATGGCGAATGGGCGTTTGCCCGGATGCCTTACGAGATGGTAATCCGATAAACCGTCCGCGTTTCGGACGTCACCTTTAATGCATCGTCGCCCCGTTCTCCGAGCAGGGCGGCGATTCTGCTTTCCTGCCAGTCGATTACGCGGGCGCGGCGTTTGTCGGTGAGGCTGTAGCGGAGGTCTACGAAGAGGTCGCTGAGTTTTTTGCGGCCGCGCATGCCTAGCGGGACGAGCCAGTCGCCGGCGCGCCAGGGGCGGATTTTTAGCGGGAGCGGGAGGGTGTCGGCGGAGAGGAGGAGGACGCCATGGGGTGTTTTTAGCGTCGTAAGGGTGTTTCTTTCTATCTTTTCCAGACGTACCCGGACGCCACCACAATCATACTCCCCTTCTTCGATTTGCCATTCTGGTTTGTTTGTCTGTCCGGTCACCACCTGATTCTCGTCACAGGGAAGTAGGGAAAATGCTCCTCGAACCAGGTGGTGACCGGACAAGTGGCGACCGGACAAGTGGCGACCGGACAGGTTACTGTCGGACTCGTTCTG
>CADCCI010000025.1:17518-26674 GCA_902799895.1 uncultured Bacteroidia bacterium
AAACCATCAGAAGATGATACGCAAAGGCGAGTCCTTTCGCCGAGAAGGACGGCGGAACGCAGGGGGAAGGTTTTGCCGGAGAGGGATTCACCGTGGTCGAGGGCGGCGCAGATGTCGTCCAGGACGGATTCGGTAAGACCGTAGGGCTCCAGGAGGCGATACAGGACGTAGTCGCGGTGCGGCAGGGACTGGAGGGGTTCCAGGAGGATGGAACCGTCTGTGGGATCCACCACCGTGGGACGGATCGATTCAAACCACGTATCGGCCACATCCTGCAGGGAGCCGATATGCCGCATGGCGCGGTCGAGGGCTTCGCCGCAGGAGGGATTCAGCTCTGCCAGGAGGGGCATCAGGTCGTGACGGATGCGGTTGCGGCGGATGGTCGTGTCAAGGTTGCTGCCGTCTTCGCGCCAGGTGGCTCCGATGGAGCGCATATACGTTTCGATTTCCGCGCGGCTCATCCCCAGCAGCGGACGGAGCAAGGGAATGTCGGTGCCGGGAACGACGCTGCGTTCCTGCATGCCGCGGAGTCCCTTTCCCCCGCTGGAGCGTAAGAGATTCAGCAGGAAGGTTTCGCGCCGGTCATCGGCCTGATGGGCCACGGCCACGGCACTGAAGCCTTCGGTGCGGCACAACTCGGCAAACCAGCCGTAGCGCAGTTCGCGGGCGGCCATTTCTATGCTGATACCCTGTTCGGCGGCATAGGCGGCCGTATCGAAGTCCTTGCAGAAAAAGGCAACGCCGTGCCGCCGGGCCCAATCGGCCACAAAACCGGCATCGGCGTCGGAATCGGCTCCCCGAAGATGGAAGTTGCAGTGCGCAACCGCGAAATCCTGCCCGGACCGGACGGATTTTTCGGCCAGACACATCGAATCGATGCCGCCGCTAACCGCCAGCAGGATCCGCTCCATGGTTATTTCTTCTTCGAGGCGAAGGTATAGGTGAAACCGAACTGGAGGGCGTCGGAGAACTGAATGAGCCGACGGCCGTCCGGATGGTCTTCGTCCACGATGAGCACCGTGTCATCATAGATGAGGTTGGTGGTGACGGTGAGGGTGAAGAACCTGTTCAGCTTCCACATGAAACGGTTGTCCCAGTTCACACGGAAGTTCTGCGGATTGTGCAGATAGTTGGAGAAAATGATGAGCTGGGTGCTGGCGTCGAAGTTGTCGTTGATTTTCACCTTGGCGTCGGCCTTCAGCTGGGCACCGAATTCGAATCGGACCGAACGATAATAGGACGGCAGGAGGGGTTCGGGAGCGTCCTCGTACTTGGACTTGAGCTCCATACCGTAATTCTTGCGCAGTTCCTCGTCGGCAACCACGGTAAGACCGCTGGTAATAGGCGCGAAGTTGATGGTGAGCCAGTTATTCGGGACCCAGTCCATACCAAGACCCAAGGTAATGTAGGCCGGGGAGAAGCAGCCGGACTTGAGCACACGGGCGTCTTTCCAGTCCTGCTTGGTGGCATCGGCCACGGAAGGGGTCTTGTACACGTATCCGTTCGAGAACTGGTTCAGGAAGGTAAAGGAGGCGGTGTAATTCAAGGTCTTGGTGGCCTTGTACCCCCAGGTGCTTTCCAGGAGGATGCGGTCTTTGGTCTTCTGGATCAAAGGCTTATCCTCGGAATACATGATACCGTAATCCAGCTGCAGGCGATTTTTCCAACTGATGTTGTCCCGGGTGTAATTGGCGTTGGCATCTACATAGGCGGTCATCGCATAGTTGTTGTTACCACCTTTCGCCCAGTTCCAGAACGCACTCTGTCCAAAGTTGAACTGGGTCATGACGGAATTATTCCAATAGACGGGTTTTGCGGCGGGAGCTTCCACCTTGGGAGCTTCCTCCAAGGCCTTTGCCGCCTCGGCAGCCGCTTTCTGGGCATCAATCTGGGCAGCTGCCGAGAAGCAGACCGCCAGGGATGCCATCAGGAACAACATTCTTTTCATACGCCTTACCTATTATTAATAAGAGATGGCAAATACCACGCGCTGCTTGGAAGGCTTGCCGGAATAGATATCCACGCCTTCTTCCTCGCAAACGAAGGAATCCTCGGGGATGCAGCGAATGGTCGCCTTGGTCTCGTCTTTGATTTTCTGTTCGGTTTCGGCCGTGCCATCCCAGTGGCAGAGCAGGAACTTACCGTCCTGGATCTTCTCCTTGAACTCTTCCCAGTTGTCGCATTTCTCCACGTTGGCCTGACGGAAGTCGTAGGCTTTCTGGTAGATATTCGCCTGGATGTCGTCCAGCAGCTTGCAGATGTGGGCACCGAGGCCGTCCAGCGACATGGTTTCTTTCTCCAGGGTATCGCGGCGATGGACCTCTACCGTACCGGCGGCGAGGTCGCGCGGGCCCATGGCCAGCCGCACCGGGACGCCTTTGAGTTCCCACTCGGCAAACTTGAAGCCGGGACGCAGGGTGTCGCGGTCGTCGATCTTCACGCTCTTGCCCAGGGCTTCCAGGCTCTTCTTGACCTCTTCCATCTTCTCCAAGATGGCGTTGCGCTCTTCTTCCGATTTATAAATCGGGACCATCACCACGTGAATCGGGGCAAGGGCCGGAGGCAGGACCAGGCCGTTGTCGTCTCCGTGGGCCATGATAAGTGCGCCCATCAGACGGGTGGAAACGCCCCAGGACGTAGCCCAGACGTATTCCTGTTTGCCTTCCTTGTTGGTAAACTGGACGTCGAAGGACTTGGCGAAGTTCTGGCCCAGGAAGTGGGAGGTTCCCGCCTGGAGGGCCTTTCCGTCCTGCATCATCGCTTCAATGGTGAGGGTATCCAGGGCGCCGGCGAAACGCTCGTTCGGGCTCTTGTGTCCTACGATGACCGGCAGGGCCAGGTAGTTGCGGGCAAAGTCGGCATAAACCTGGACCATGCGCCAGGCTTCTTCCTGGGCTTCCTGGGCGGTGGCATGGGCCGTGTGGCCTTCCTGCCAGAGGAATTCGGCCGTGCGGAGGAAGAGACGGGTACGCATCTCCCAGCGCACCACGTTGGCCCACTGGTTGCACAGGATGGGCAGGTCTCGCCACGAAGTGATCCAATTCTTATAGGTACTCCAGATGATGGTCTCGGAAGTAGGACGGACAATGAGTTCCTCCTCCAGTTTGGCCTCCGGGTCTACGACCACACCCTTTCCGTCGGGGTCGTTCATAAGCCGGTGATGGGTGACCACCGCGCACTCCTTGGCGAAGCCCGCCACATGCTCGGCCTCACGGCTGAAGAAGGACTTCGGGATGAAGAGCGGGAAGTAGGCGTTCTGAACGCCCGTGGCCTTGAACATATCGTCCAGGATGCGCTGCATCTTCTCCCAGATAGCATATCCGTACGGTTTAATGACCATACATCCGCGCACGGCGCTCTGTTCTGCCAAATCGGCCTTGACTACCAGATTGTTATACCATTGAGAATAATTCTCGGAACGCTTCGTAACCTCTTTTGCCATAACTATATTTGCGATTTTTCGATTTTATGCCTATCATTGCAGTACAATTGACTGCCATTTTGGTACAATCATTGTATAAAGTGAGTACAAAGGTACGAAAATATATGAAAACTCGCACTATCTTAATCATTTCTGCGCTTGTAGCACTCACAGGGTGCGGCAATGCGGCACATTGGGGTAGTTCGTCCACTTCCCAGAAGTACCAGGACGACATTTACCGCAAGGTCGAAACGGTTAACCGCGAGACTCGCGACTCAATTCGTTTCGAGACTGATGCGCTTGCGAGCAAGACCCGCGAAACGCAGCTCTACTTAAGGAAAAGTCAATCTGATACCATCTTCGTTCCTGAAAACAAAGCAGTTGCTATCAACCTGCAAGACAATTCCTATGATCTTCTGACCCCCACGTGGACTTATTCCATCTCCACGCCGTGGTACTATCCCGGATGGAACTACAGCTGGTACCGGCCCTGGTATAACGGCGGCTGGTATTCCTGGCGCAGTTGGGACCCGTGGTACTGGTCTTCCTGGTATTATGACCCCTGGCATTGGAATTCCTGGCACTGGAGCTCCTGGTATAGCTGGGATCCCTGGTACTGGTCTACCTGGTATTGGGACCCGTGGTACTCTCCCTGGTACTCCTCCTGGTACTCCCCCTGGTATTCGCCTTGGCACAGTTCCTACTATTACGGCTGGCACTCCCCCTACTACCATAGTTGGCATGGCGGCTGGTATGGTGGCTGGCACGGCGGATACGGCCATCGGGACATCTCCTACGGCCCGCGCAACCGCACCATTGGACATAGCCGTTCGGCAGCCTCCCGGGGCGGCGCGGCGGTGAGCCATCGCCCGAGTTCCCATTCGGGACGGTCGTCCATCAGCCATTCGTCGGCCACCCGGTCTTCCGACCGGCTCGCCCCGTCCGACGTAACGCGCGCTTCGCGCAGCAGTGCCTCCCGTTCTTCGGCTTCCGGCACCAGCCGCAGCACCAGCGCGTCCCGCTCGGCCGCCAGCAGCGCCCAGCGCTCTTCGGCCAGCAGCGTCAGCCGCAGTATGAGCTCTTCCCGCAGCGGAGCAACGGCGGTGGCCCGTTCTTCCAGTAGCGCCAGCCGTTCTACCGGCAGCAGCGCATCCCGCTCTTCGGGCAGCAGCACCAGCCGTTCTTCCTCAGGAAGCTACAGCCGTTCCAGCGGCAACGCCTCCTCTTCGGCTGTCCGTCCGTCCCGGAGCAGCAGTAGCAGCTCTTCCGGCAGCTCTTACCGCAGCAGCTCCTCTGCCACTTATCCCCGGAGCAGTTCCTCCAGCAGTTACTCCCGCAGCAGCAGTTCCTCCGGCAGCTATACCCGCAGCAGCGGCGGCTATTCGGGCGGAGCATCCCGTGGCGGCGGTGGCGGCGGTTATTCAGGTGGTGGATCATCCCGCAGCAGCGGATCTTCCAGCAGCGGCGGCGGTGGACACAGCCGCAGGTAAACCTTCTAAACACGCACGATTATGAAAAAGATACTTACGCTTATCCTGCTGGCAGCCAGTGCCTCCGGCCTGTATGCCCAGGGATTGTACGAAGGGCTGATTTTCAGCCAGAATACCTACTATGGGACGGCCCGTTCCATGGCGCTGGGCAACGCCATGACCGCCGTGGGCGGCGACCTCGGCTCCATCGTCATCAATCCGGCCGGTTCTGCCGTCAGTTCCTATTCGCAGTTTACCATTTCCCCGTCGCTGACCATCTCTTCCAGCAAAGCCGGCTATGCGGCCATTTCCGGAACGGATCCGTACGGCAATGAGGGGACCTCGCGCTACACCCGCTTTAACATGCCGAACATCGGCCTGAACCTGCGGTACGATACCGGACAGAAATACGGACTCAAGAGCATGTCCTTCGGCATTGTCGCCAACGGAACCAACAATTACACCTCCCGGATCATCGCCGGCGGCGTGAACAATGCCACCACCTATTCCGGTGCCCTCGCCTGGGATGCCACCAACGGAGGATACGCTCCCAGTGTCCTCAACAGCCGGGATTCCTACGACAGGCACTCGGCCCCCTGGGCCCTCATCAACGGCTATCGCGGCGGCATCATCGGCGATATGCCGCAGAACCGCTATATCGGCTCCGCCGAAGTGATCTATCCCAATGGCGATATCTCCATCGGAGGCCCCATTGACCAGACCTACGGCCTCCAGTCCTATGGCTCCAAATACGATATCGACCTCAACTGGGGTTTCAACGTGGACGACCAGTGGTTCTTCGGTGTGAACATCGGCATCCAGGGCCTGAATTACCAGTACGACGAATATATCAAGGAATTTGCCCGCGATCCGTCCCAGTTCCCGATGGAGGTGGATGGTGTCCCGACAGAATTCCACAACCTGCGCTACCGTTATTCCTACAACGCCAGCGGTTCCGGCATCAACGCCAAGATTGGCGTGCTCTATGTGCCCGGAAACGGACTGCGCCTGGGCGCCGCCATCCAGACGCCTACGGCCCTGACCATCCGCGAGCGGTGGAAATACGCGGCCGACACGCATTTCACCAGCAGTTCCCTGGACTGCAACGAGACCTCCCCCGAAGGCCGGTATGACTACAATTTCCGTGCGCCGTACCGCGTGAACGCCGGTGTCGCCTACACCTACGAAAACATTGCCATGGTGAGCGTAGATTACGAAATGTGCGACTATTCCACCATGCGCTTCTTCAGCCGTGACGGATATGACGATGATTTCTCCGAAGCCAACAGCGACATCCGCGACCTGACCGGTATTTCCCATATGCTCCGGGCCGGCGTGGAACTGAAACCCGTTCCCGAATTCGCCATCCGCACCGGATACAACCTCACGTCCCTGCCGGAATCCTACTACGATGAGCATCATTCCAAGCATACCGATACCTTTATGACACATATGGTTTCCTTCGGTCTGGGTTATTCCTCGCCGGGTTCGTTCTTCGCCGATATCGCGGCACGGTATGTCTTCTACCCCAAAGAGTATGTCAGGCCGTACGGCGACTATCTCTATGACGGCAATGTCCTCAAAACCGCCTCGCCGGAAATTGAGAGTTCCCGGACCAAACTGAATCTCGTCCTTACGCTGGGATTCCGCTTCTAGCGGCGTCTGAGATACGAAATACTGTCCGGACCTTCATTGAACAGCAGGTCCATCACGGACAAGTTTGGCTGAAAGCCGTATTTTTGGGCAAAGACCTGGAAATACGGCTTTTCCAGTCCCCGCTCCTGCAAAAGGGTATCGGGCCGTTTGGGATGGATGCGCTCGCGGAAATCCTCCCCGAACGAAAGATCGCCCGGCTGGACATAGTGCTGCGTGGGGCGGATATCGGCAGGAATGCCTATCTTGTCCAGGAAAAACCGCAGCAGGGCCGTATTCAACTCCAGCAGGGTTTCGGGCTTGGACTCCAGGATAGCCGCCATCCCGTCACTATAATATAGGTAAAAGGCCGATGAACAATAGGCCGCATCAATGGCCCGCAGCGTCCGGGTAACCCAAGGGGTGGCATAATCTACCCGCACCTGTCCCACCGGGACCTTAGCCCCGCCCTCATGCACCACCGGAACGCGCAGGTCCTCCGTCCCCGCGGCCGATGCAATCCGGCAGCGGTTCCGCCAGGTCTGTTTGATGTAATGCTCGCCGGAATCTATCCATACGCAGGAAGGCTTCACACCGTCATCGGACAGGGTAAAGCCTTCAGCGATGGCCGCCACATAGGAAAGCGGCGGGAAATATGCCGTAGAAAAGAGCACCGGACGTTAGTCGATATCGCCCTTCGTTCCTTTCTCGCTGGCGCGGATGATACCGCGCTTGGAATTCTTGATAAAGGACAGGATGGTATCCCGTTCCTCGGACTGCGGGAAACCGGCTTCTACGCGGGAGCAGCCGTCGGAAATGTTATATCCCTGGAAATAAATGGTATCGTAAATATCCTTGATGTTGCGGATAACATCCGGTACCAATCTTGGAGAACTGGTGCGCCATGGAGCCGCCGCCCAGGATGGCCCAGTCGTCCACATCCGTTTCACCGGCCACGCCCACATAGCTGACCAGGATGCAGTGGCTGCCAATGTTGCAGTCATGCGCCACGTGCACATAGGACATCAACAGGGTGTTGCTGCCGATACGGGTCACGCCCTTCTTGCTGGCGGCGGTACCCCGGTTGATGGTAGCGCACTCGCGGATGGTCACATTGTCCCCAATCTCCACGTAGGTCTCTTCCCCATCAAATTTCAGGTCCTGCGGGATGGCGCCCACAACTGCACCCGGATAAACCGAGCAGTTCTTGCCCATCTTCACATATTCGAAAATCGTAGCGTGCGGGAAAATCTTGCAGCCGTCGCCAATCTCTACATTGTTGTCGATGAAAGCGTACGGTCCAACTTCTACATTGTCGCCCAGTTTTGCGGTCGGGCTCACCGTTGCAAGCGGAGAAATCTTATTCATATCCTCGTTATTTCTTTAAGGCTTCCCGGACGGCTTTCGCTGCCACCGTATTGATTCCGTGTCCCGGCTTGAAACCGGTCACGACGGCGTTCAGGTAGCCTCCGGACAGGCGAAGGTCGCCCATCATATCCAGCAACTTATGCCGGCCGCATTCGTTAGGGAAATGCAGGACGACATTGTTCAGGTAGCCATTCTCATTGATTTTCAGCTTCGGCTTTCCAAACAGGGCCGACATCTTCTCCAGACTCTCTTCCGGAACGGGATGCTCGGCCAGGACAAGAGCGTTGTCCACATCGCCGCCCTTGATAAGGTTGTTGGCGAAAAGGAACTCGATCTCGTGGAAAAACACAAAGGTGCGGCAGGGGGCGATCTCCGCAGCGTAGTCCAGGGAGAAATCCCAGTGGGCCTGCTGCACGCCCAACACGCGGGAACCGAAGTCGATGGTCACATCGTAAGCGGGAGCGGGGGCCGGGGTCACCTTCACCCAGGAGCCGGTCTTCTCGTCACGAACCTCCACCTCCCGGTCAAGGGTCAGGAAACGCCGGGGAGCCTCCTGCGGGACGATACCCGCTTCGCGGAAAGCCACGGCATAGGGACGGGCGCTGCCATCCAGGATGGGAACCTCCTCGTTGTCCAGTTCCACAAGCGCATTGTCGATACCGAGGCCGGTCAGGGCCGACATCAGGTGCTCGATGGTCACCACCGACACCCCTTCACGGGTCAGCGTGGTGCTGCGGGCGGTATTGGAAACAAAATCGGCCAGGGCAGGAAGCGTGGCTTCCGCACCCAGGTCGGTCCGATGGAAAACGATTCCGCTATCTACGGGGCCGGGATGAACCGTCATATGGGCAATCTTCCCGGTGTGCAGCCCTTTCCCTTCAAATGAACAGGCTCTCGCAAGTGTCTGCTGCATATTTTGCATAATTATACGATCAATCTAAACCACCTGATACATCAGATAGTTTGCAAAGATAGTAAAAAAATGCGGAATATGAAAATTATTCCTCTCCCGCCTGTTTGAATTTGGCGTAACTGCGAAGATACGTCTTGATGGGCAGCGTCGGGGAGCCCAGCAGCACCTGTCCGCTTTTCCGGACATTGCCGATGACGCCCGCCTGTGCACCCAGCGTAGTATTGTCTGCAATCTCCAGGTGGCCGGCGATACCTACCTGCCCGGCGATGATGCAGTTCTTTCCAATCTTGGTGGAGCCGGCAATACCCACCTGCGCGGCCATCACGGTATTCTCGCCAATCTGCACGTTGTGG
>CADCCI010000026.1 GCA_902799895.1 uncultured Bacteroidia bacterium
CCGCTACTTCCAGCTGGACACCCTCCGCACCATCGCCATCACCCATGCGCGCACCACCCTGCGTACGCATTTCCAGGACGATTTCACCACCTTCCACCTGGTGGATTTTAACCCGCAGACCGGTGCGGTAATCAGAAAGATGACCGTGCAGGGCTATTCCGACGCGTCCGTGTGGGCCCGCGGGGAAGCCTGGGCGCTCTACGGCTATACGATGATGGCCGCCGAATGTGCAAAAAGCGGCTTGACGGCGGAAAGCCGGGAGTTTCTCGCACAGGCCACGGGTATCGGCAAATGGGTGGCCGCCCATCTGCCCGTAGACGGCATCCCCTACTGGGATTTCTCCGACCCGGACATTCCCAACACCTTTCGCGACGCTTCGGCCGCGGCCATCATGGCCTCCGCCTTCATAGACCTGGCCCGCCAGCTGGAACCTACCAACGCCGCCCTGGCCAAGCGGTTCCGCAAAGTGGCCAAACGGCAGCTCAAGACCCTCGCATCGGCCCAGTACCTGGCCAAAGCCGGCCAGAACGGCGGCTTCCTCCTGCAGCATTGCGTGGGGAACCTGCCCGCAAAAAGCGAAATCGACGTACCGCTCACGTACGCCGACTATTATTTCCTGGAAGCCCTCCTGCGCTGGCGCAGGTAGTGTTGGCGCAGTATTTGCACGGCTCTTTCATATGAATCATTTCCGCACCCTCCTGGCCATGGCGGTCCTTTCGCTTGCCACCTGCCTTTCCCTCCGCGCACAAGTTTTTATCAGCAGTGCGGCCTATGAAAACCGCCACTGCAAGGTCACCGTTACCGTGGCCGACTCGCTGACCCGGCCTCTCCGCCAACTTCTATGGTTCCATGATGCTGAGCCTCGGGGAGAAAAAACGCCTTCGCACCTTCTTCGGCACGAACATCACCTACCTGCAGACAACCAGCTACCAGAATACCGGAACCGTTCCCGCCATCGACACGGAGCACTTCGACTACGATGCCTTCATGTCCTCTTTCTGGGGAAATCCGGACGGGGATATTTTCTACAGCGGCGGCAGCGGTTTCGCCGAGAGCCTGACCCGCACCTGTCTGGCCTCGCTGAGCGGAGGTTTCAGTTGGACGAATACCTCCGAAAGCTTTTTCATCGGACCGAATTGGTCGTCGCGCATACAACGGGTGTCCTATTCGCTCGACCCCTCGGCTAACACCACGGCCTGGCAACACCAGGCGGAAGTTGTCTTCGGGCTGGACGAGATGGGGCCCTTCTCCCTTTTCTCCCAGCTTTCCTATGTCTTCTACTCCGGCTACGGGGAAGGCTACGACAAGCCGGAGGTGCGCCTCAACGCCCAGCTCAGCTACCACATCAAGGCCTGGACCCTTTTCATCAGCGGCAACGACCTGCTGGACCAGCAGCGCAGCTTCAAGCGCACGGAAACGGAGAACTACCTCGAAGACGCCTACACCAACGTACTGGGCCGCACGCTCTTCCTGGGCATAAAATGGAGCTTTGGGCAAGCCGGGGTCCAACAGTCCCGCAGCGCAGCCAAAAGTTCGAGGAATATGTAGAAGAAATTATTGTAACCGGAAGAGAACGGGGATGTTCACGCGGGTGGCTACCGCGACCCCGTCTTTTGTGGCCGGTTCCCATTTGGGCGAGGATTTCACCACACGGACGGCCTCTTTGTCCAACGTTACATCCACGCTGCGGATAGCCTTGACATCCTTGATAGAACCGTCGGAAGCCACGGTGAACTGGACGATGACCCGTCCCTGCACGCCGTTGTCGCGGGCGATGGGCGGATACGTTGTGTTCTTATGGACCCAGAGGGTGAAGCTGTTCAAGTCGCCGCCCTGGAACTGCGGCTTCACGTCCAACTCCTGGTAGGAGTACAACTTGTCGTCCTGAGCGAACAAATTGCCCGAAAGGCAACAAGTCGCAAGAACAAATAAGACAAGGAGTTTGAACGGCTTCATTTTTACGCTATTTGGATGCAAAAATACCTCCTTTTTTTGGGAATTACAAATTTTCTTTTTCCCACGATTATTTCTATCTTTGTACTATGGCATTCGTACACCTGCACGTCCACACGCAATACTCGATTCTCGATGGGCAAAGTTCCATCGAGCATCTCTTCGACCGCGCCGAGCAGATGGGCATGCCTGGCCTGGCCATCACCGACCACGGCAACATGTACGGGGTGAAGGAATTCTTCAAATATGCCAAAAAACATCCCAGCGTAAAACCCATTATCGGCTGTGAGATTTATGTGACCCAGGGGTACGACCACCGTATCAAAGACTCCGAGCACCGCAAATACTATCACCTGATCCTGCTGGCCAAGAACTACAACGGCTACAAGAACCTGATGAAGATTGTCTCCACCGGCCACATTGAGGGAAAATACTACGACAAGCCGCGTGTGAGCCACGAGATTGTGGAGAAATACCACCAAGACCTCATCTGCAGTTCGGCCTGCATGGCGGGCGAGATTCCGCGCTGCATCCTGGCGGGCGATATCGCCGGGGCGGACAAGGCCATCGAATGGCACAAGAACCTCTTCGGAGAGGACTATTACCTGGAGGTCATGTACCACAAAACCGAGGTGCCGGGCCTGTCCCTGGACGTGTACGAAGGCCAGTGCGCCTATGTCCCCACCCTTTTCGAGCTGGCCAAGAAGCACGGGGTGAAGGTCATCGCCACCAACGACGTCCACTTCGTAGACAAGGAAGACGGTCCCGCCCACGACCGGCTTATCTGCCTGAATACCGGCAAGTTCCTGGACGAGCCGGACCGCCTGCACTATACCCAGCAGGAGTATCTCAAGAGCGAAGAAGAGATGCTCGCCCTCTTCCCGGATCACCCGGAAGCCATCGCCAACACGCTGGAAGTGCTGGAGAAGGTGGAAAACTACGACATCGACCGCGGACACGTCCTGCCCCGTTTCGAACTGCCCGGAGACTTCCTGAAAAACGTGGACCAGTGGATGGAGCGTTACAAGGAAGTGATTGAAGCGGGCCGCGAGGAGGGCCGGAGCGACGATTTCTACCACTCGGTGGCCTACCTGTGCAAACTGAGTTACGATGGTGCGCACATGCGCTATGGCGAGACCCTTACCCCCGAGCAGGAGGAGCGGCTGGACTTTGAGCTGAAGACCATCTCCCGCATGGGCTTCCCGGATTACTTCCTGATTGTCCAGGACTTCATCAACTGGGCCAAAAACAACGGCGTTTCCGTGGGCCCGGGACGTGGCAGCGCGGCCGGCAGCGCCGTCGCCTACTGCCTGCGCATCACCAACCTGGACCCCATCCGGTACGACCTCCTGTTCGAGCGTTTCCTGAATCCCGAGCGCATCTCGATGCCGGATATCGACGTGGATTTTGACGATGAGGGCCGCTACCGCGTCATCCAGTACGTGCAGGAAAAGTACGGGGTGGACCACATCTCGCACGTCATCACCTTCGGCACCATGGCGGCCAAGCTCGCCATCAAGGATGTCGCACGGGTAAGCCGGCTGCCGCTGGACGATTCCAACCGGCTCACCAAGCTCATTCCCGACCGCCCGTTCACCGTCAAGGTGGATGGCGAAGAGAAGGAAATGAAGCCCAACCTGAAGAATTGCATCAAATACATCCCGGAACTGAAGGCCGAATACGAGGGCGATAACCCGCTCATCCACGAAGTGCTGGAATATGCCATGAAACTGGAGGGCTGCATCCGCCAGACGGGTATCCACGCCTGCGCGATGATCATCGGCCGCGGCGACCTGACGGACTACATCCCCATCACCACCGGCACCGACAAGGCGTCCGGCCAGGAAGTGTGGGTGTCGCAGTACGAGGGTACGTACATCGAAGAGGTGGGCATGCTGAAGATGGACTTCCTGGGCCTGCGGACCCTGTCCATCATCATGGACTGCCTGGCACAAGTCAAGAAACGATACGGGAAAGATATTGATATAGAGGCTATTCCAATTGACGATGCCGCCACCTACGATCTCTATTCGCGGGGCGACACCAAGAGCATCTTCCAGTTTGAATCGCCCGGTATGAAGGAATGGCTGCAGCGCCTGCACCCGCAGCGCTTCGAGGACCTCATCGCTATGAACGCCCTCTACCGCCCGGGTCCGATGGATTACATCCCCTCCTTCGTAGCCCGCAAACGGGGCGAGGAAGAGATCACCTTCGACCTGCCGGCCATGGGCGAATTCCTGGAGGAAACCTACGGCGTAACCGTGTACCAGGAGCAGGTGATGCGGATTTCCCAGAAGGTGGCGGGCTTCTCCAAAGGCAAGGCCGACAAGCTCCGCAAGGCCATGGGAAAGAAGAAAATCGACGTGCTGGAAAGCCTCTACGCCGATTTTATCAAGGGCGGTGTGGAAAACGGCCATCCCAAGGAGGTCCTGGACAAGATCTGGGCCGACTGGCGGAAATTCGCCTCGTACGCCTTCAACAAATCGCACGCTACCTGCTATGCCTGGGTGGCCTACCAAACCGGCTGGCTGAAAGCGCATTATCCCGCCGAATTCCAGGCGGCCAACCTGAGCAACCAGTTGTCCAACATGACGGAACTGAAGGAAATCATGGACGACTGCAAAAAGGGCGGCATCAAGGTACTGAGCCCCGATGTGAACGAATCCGAGGCCCGTTTCGCCGTGAACAAGGACGGAGACATCCGTTTCGGCCTGGGCGGTATGAAAGGATTCGGCTCCAACGTAGTGGATGCCATCATTTCCGAACGCGAAGCCCACGGTCCGTTCTCGGACATCTTCGATTTTGCGGAACGCGTCCCGGGAATGAACCGGAAAGCCTTCGAAACGCTCATCAACGCGGGTGCGTTCGATTCGTTCGGCGCCCGCCGCGCCCAATTCTTCCTGCCCTGCAAAAACAACGTTCTCTTTATCGACGAACTGGTCAATTATGCCGATTGCTACCACCACGATACCATCGATGCCGGCTCGTCCCTCTTCGGGGAGATGGAGGAAATGAAGCCCGTGCGGCCGGAGATGCCGCCGATGTCGGGCGAGGAGGACGAACTGGAGAAACTCCAGAAAGAAAAGGAACTGGTGGGCATGTACATCTCCTCGCATCCGCTGGACAAATATACCTTCGAACTGGAGACCTTCACCACCTGTCCCATCAGCTCGCTGAACGACCTGGTGGCCGAGTGCGAACGCAAGAAGACCCCGCAGAAGGTGTCCGTGGCCGGCCTGGTGACCGATACCAAAAACCTCACCACCCGCACCGGAAGGCCGTTCTCGCGGACCCTGCTGGAAGATTACAACGGCAGCTACGAGCTGGCCCTCTTCGGAAAAGACCACGAAAAGTTCATGGGCAAGATCCAGCTGCACGAAGCCCTGTTCATCGAAGGAGAAATCGGCGAGAAATTCGGCTTGCGGCCCGAAGAGAAGGCCCAGGGGAAGACCGCCCCTTACACCTTGAAAGTCAAGGACATCGCCCTGCTGGGCAACATGTCCGATTCTCTCCTTAGCGGTTTCTCCATCCAGCTCACCACGCCCATGCTTACGCAGGAGTTCCGGAAGAAGCTGGTAAAAGTGCTGGGAGCCCACAAGGGGTCTATTCCACTGAATATCTACCTCACCGACCCGGTGACGCACTACCGGATTGAGTTCTTCTCCAAAAAATTCCAGGTGGCCGTCAATGCAGATTTCATCCAGGATGTAAAGGCCCTGGGCGTGCCCTATTCCGTACAAAGAAAGATGTAAGATGGAAGTTCGAGCGAAAAAGGCCCTGGGCCAGCATTTCCTGACCGACCAGAGCGTCGCCCGTGCCATCGTGGACGCCCTGCAGCCCGACGCGGTTTCCGCTCCGATGCCGGTATTGGAGATTGGACCGGGAATGGGCGTGCTGTCCCAATACCTGCTGGAACGGACCGATATCGACCTGAAACTGGTGGAGATTGACTCCGAGAGCGTGGTCTACCTGATGCAGCATTTTCCCTCCCTCGCGGGACGGCTGCTGGAGGCCGACTTCCTGAAAATGAACCTCCAGAAGTTCTTCGCGGGCGATTTTTGCATCATCGGAAACTTCCCCTACAACATTTCCTCGCAGATTTTCTTCCGCATCCTGGACTACAAAGACCGCATCCCGCAGGTGGTGTGCATGATCCAGAAAGAGGTGGCCGAACGCATTGCCGAAAAACCCGGCACCAAGACCTACGGCATCCTTTCCGTGCTGCTGCAGGCCTGGTACGACATTGAATATGTAATGAGCGTGGGCTCGGGCTGTTTTGCCCCGCCGCCCAAGGTGCAGAGCGCGGTGATCCGGCTCCGACGCAACGCCCGCACCCAACTGGGCTGCGACGAGGGCCTCTTCAAGGCCGTGGTGAAAACCGCTTTCAACCAGCGGCGCAAGACCCTGCGCAATTCCCTGAAGCCCCTGGCCCGGGCCAAGGCCCAGCGGCAGGGCTGGGACGACGACGCCCTGGCCGCCTTCCTTTCCGACCCGGTCTTTGACCTGCGCCCCGAACGCCTGGGCGTGGAAGACTTCATCTCCCTTACCCTCCTATTAGGATAATATCCCGATATTTTTTGTATTTTTGTGGGTTGGATTGAATCCGAACGAAAATATAAAATAACCGATATGTACCGTACACACACTTGCGGGGAACTCCGCATTTCTGACAAAGGCCGGCAGGTAACGCTGGCCGGATGGGTCCAGAAGGCCCGTAAACTGGGAGGAATGACCTTCATCGACCTGCGCGACCGCTATGGCGTCACGCAGCTGGTGGTCGAGGCCGACGCCCCCGCCGCACTGGTGGAAACCGCCACTTCGCTGGGACGTGAATTCGTCATCCAGGCTTCCGGCGAAGTCCTGGAGCGCCAGAGCAAGAACCCGAAGATGGATACGGGCGACATCGAAATCAAGGTGAACGCCATCAACATCCTCAACAAGAGCGTGACCCCGCCCTTCACCATTGAAGACGAGAGCGACGGCGGAGAGGATATCCGCATGAAATACCGGTACCTGGACCTACGCCGCAATCCGCTGAAGAACGCGCTGATGCTGCGTCACAAGATTGCGCACGAGACCCGCAACTACCTGGATGCCAACGGCTTCCTGGAGATTGAAACCCCGTACCTCATTAAATCGACCCCGGAAGGAGCCCGCGACTTTGTGGTGCCTTCCCGCATGAATCCCGGCCAGTTCTACGCCCTGCCGCAGAGCCCCCAGACCTTCAAGCAGCTGCTTATGGTGGCGGGTTACGACCGCTACTTCCAGATTGTGCGCTGCTTCCGCGACGAAGACCTGCGCGCCGACCGTCAGCCGGAATTCACCCAGATCGACTGCGAGATGAGTTTTGTGGAGCAGGAGGATGTGCTGAACACCTTCGAGGGTATGATGCGCACCCTGTTCAAGAACGTGCTGGGCGTGGAAATCGCCAACCCCATCCCGCGCATGAGCTGGTACGACGCCATGGACCGCTACGGTTCCGATAAACCGGATATCCGTTTCGGCATGACCATCCACGACATCACCGCGGAAGCAAAAGGAAAAGGCTTCGGCGTGCTGGACGATGCCGCCTATATCGGCGCGATTTCCGTTCCGGGCGGCGCCGAGTACACCCGCAAGCAGATTGACGAGCTGACCGAATGGGTAAAACGCCCGCAGGTGGGCGCCAAAGGCCTCATTTATATCAAGGTAAACCCCGACGGCACCTACAAGAGCTCCATCGATAAATTCTACGGTCCCGAAGACCTGGCCCGCATTGCCGCTAAGGCCGAAGCCAAACCCGGCGAGCTGCTGCTGGTCCTGTCCGGAAGCAACCTGCGCAAGGTGCAGACCATGCTGGGTGTGTTGCGCATCGAGATGGGCAACCGCCTGGGCCTGCGCAACCCGCAGGAGTTCGCCCCGCTGTGGATTGTGGACTTCCCGCTGCTGGAGTGGGACGACGAAACCCAGCGTTTCTACGCCATGCACCATCCTTTCACCGCCCCCAAGCCGGAGCACGAAAAATGGTTCTACAGCAACAAGAAAGAAGACCTGGAGCGCGTCTGCGCTAATGCCTATGACTTTGTGCTGAACGGCACCGAACTGGGCGGCGGCTCCATCCGGATCCACAACGCCGACATGCAGAAGCGTATGTTCGAGGTGCTGGGCATCGGACCCGAGGAGGCCGAGTACAAATTCGGCTTCATCATCAACGCCTTCAAGTTCGGCGCACCGCCCCACGGCGGCCTCGCCTTCGGTTTCGACCGCGTCTGCGCCCTCTTCGGCGGCCAGGATACCATCCGTGACTACATCGCCTTCCCGAAGAACAACCAGGGCCGCGACGTGATGATCGATTCCCCTTCGGCCATCGACCAGAGCCAGCTGGAGGAACTGCAGATTAAAACCGACGTAAAAGAATAAGTCTATGAACCGGATTCTCAAAGCGTTCTGCGCTATCGTCCTGATGGCGCTTCCCCTTTCCGTTCAAGCCCAGATGCTGACGGAACAGAATTCCCAAGTGGTCCGCAACGTGGAAAAGAAAGCGGATATCGTGGTGTGCGGCGGCGGCCTGGCCGGCGTGTGCGCAGCGGTATCGGCGGCCCGTCACGGCGCCTCCGTCATCCTGGTGCAGGACCGTCCCGTGCTGGGCGGAAACGCCTCCAGCGAATGCCGAATGGGCATTGTGGGCGTTCTCAAAGACCAGTATCAGGAAGCCGGCATCCTGGAGGAAATGCAGCTGCGGAACTTCCGCTACAACCCCCTCCAGCGCTATACGCTTTGGGACGATGTCATTTATTCCACCGTCATTTCCGAACCCAACATCACCCTGCTGTTGAACACCTCCGTTGACGAGGTGGAAATGGACGGGGCCCGCATTGCCGCCGTAAAGGCCTGGAACACCAATGCTTACACGCATTATCGCCTGAGCGGCAAACTCTTCCTGGACTGCACGGGCGACGGCATCCTGCGCCTGAGCGGCGCCAAGTTCCGCCGCGGCCGCGAGCTTCCGGACGAGTTCCACGAGTCCTACCTGCACGAGGGCGGCGATGCCCGCACCATGGGCAACTCCATCCTCCTCCAGTTGCGCAAGACCGACGAGGACCATCCCTTCGTCGCTCCCGACTGGGCCTACCATTTCACGGACGACGATTTCGATTACGCCACGCCCAAATCCACCATCCCCGGCGTGAAATTCAACTACAAACGCATCTACCATCCCAAGGACAACAATTTCTGGTGGATTGAATTCGGCGGCACGGTGGATACCATTTTCGACGCCCCCGACATCCAGCGCGAGCTGAAAAAAATCGCCTACGGCATCTGGGAATATATGAAAAACCATCCCGACGGCCGCTGCAAGGGCTACGACCTGGACTGGATCGGCTCCCTGCCCGGCAAACGGGAATCTACCCGGTACGTGGGTCCGCACATCCTCAACCAGAACGATGTCCTGGACGGCGGTCACTTCGAAGATGTCATCGCCTATGGCGGCTGGACCCTGGACGACCACGACCCCGAAGCCTTCCACAAGAAGGGCCGCATCAGCACGGAATACGCCACGCCGGATTATTTCGGCATCCCCTTCGACTGCCTCTATTCGGTAAACGTCCCCAACCTGATGTTCGCCGGCCGCGACATTTCCTGCACGCACATGGGCCTGAGCGCCACGCGCGTCATGGCCACCTGCGCCCTGCTGGGACAGGCCTGCGGAACGGGTGCGGCGGTAGCCATCGCCCATGGCGTTGAACCCGCCGAGGTTCGCGCGAAACACATCGCCGAGGTACAGGACCTGCTGGAAGACGATGACTGCATGCTGCCCTGGCGGTGGCGGAAAGTATCGGACCTGACCCTTGCGGCCCGCACCGACAATGCCAACGAAGTGCTGCGCAACGGCATCGACCGTTCCTGGGACGGCGCCGACAATGGCGTCTGGGTGGCCCCCGGCGAGGAATCGGTGGCCTATTCCTGGAAGAAACCCGTGACCTTGTCGGGTGCTCGGCTCATCTTTGATTCCCATTTCAAGGTACGCAGCAAGCGCATGCGCAAGCTGGAAGCCACCACCGAACGCGTGGAAGTTCCGCCCATGATGGCCCGTGCCTGGCGGCTGGAAGCCCGCGTCAAAGGGGAGTGGAAGACCGTCTATGAAGAGAAAGACAACTACCTGCGGCTGCGTCAGGTCCGTTTTGCGCCCGTCAGCGCCGATGCCCTGCGCATTGTCGTAGAGCAGACGTGGGGCGCCGACAAAGCCCACATCTTCGCCTTCGACGCGAGGTAGTTGTTGAAAACTTTGTTAATTAATATTTTTATTCGTATCTTTGCAGCCCCTTTTTCGGAAGGGGTTTAAACAAACATAAATTATTTACAAACATTTATGCCCACTATTCAACAATTAGTTCGCAAAGGGCGCGAGACCATCGCTGTTAACAGCAAGTCCCGTGCACTGGATGCTTGCCCTCAGAAGCGTGGCGTCTGCCTTCGTGTTTACACGACGACGCCTAAGAAGCCGAACTCCGCTATGCGTAAGGTAGCGCGTGTCCGTCTGTCCAACGCCAAAGAGGTCAATGCCTACATCCCGGGCGAGGGCCACAACCTCCAGGAGCACAGCATCGTGCTGGTCCGTGGCGGTCGTGTAAAGGACCTTCCGGGTGTACGTTACCACATCCTTAGAGGAGCTTTGGATACTGCTGGCGTAGATGGCAGGACTCAGTCCCGTTCCCTCTACGGTGCCAAGCGGCCGAAGAAATCTAAGAAGTAATCTTACTAATTTTTTCACCTTTAATTTCATTCAAAATGAGAAAAGCGAAGCCTAAAAAGAGAATTCTACTTCCTGATCCGAAGTTTCACGACATCGAGGTGACCCGGTTCGTGAACAATCTCATGTTACAGGGGAAGAAGAGTATCGCGTATGCAATTTTCTATGATGCCATTGACAAGGTAGGCGAGAAGATGAAAGATTCTGACCAGGCTCCTCTAGATATTTGGAGGAAGGCGCTCGAGAACGTGACCCCTCAGATCGAGGTTAAGAGTCGTCGTATCGGCGGTGCCAACTTCCAGGTGCCTACAGAGTTGCGTCCCGAGCGGAAAGTCTCCCTTTCGATGAAGAACATGATTTCCTTCGCCCGCAAGCGCTCCGGCCACTCTATGGCAGAAAAGCTGTGTGCAGAAATCGTCGCCGCCTACAACAACGAAGGTGGTGCATTCAAGAGAAAAGAGGATATGCACAGAATGGCAGAGGCCAACAAGGCATTTGCCCATTTCCGTTTCTAATCACACAGCTAGATGGCAAACAGAGATCTTAGACTCACCCGCAACATCGGCATCATGGCGCACATCGATGCCGGCAAGACGACGACTTCCGAACGAATCCTTTTCTACACCGGTAAGACGCACAAGATCGGCGAGGTGCACGAGGGTGCCGCCACCATGGACTGGATGGTCCAGGAACAGGAGCGCGGTATCACCATCACGTCCGCTGCCACCACTGCGTTCTGGCACTACGCCGGCGAGACCTATCAGATTAACCTGATCGATACTCCCGGACACGTAGATTTCACGGTAGAGGTAGAACGTTCCCTCCGCGTGCTGGATGGCACCATCGCCACCTTCTGTGCGGTAGGACGCGTTCAGCCGCAATCGGAAACCGTCTGGCGTCAGGCCGATAAATACAAGGTGCCGAAAATTGCCTATGTGAACAAAATGGACCGCGTCGGGGCCGATTTCCTCGCCTGTGTCGAAGAAATCAAACAGAAACTGGGCGCGACTGCCGTTCCCATCTGCCTCCCGATTGGTGCAGAAGACAAGTTCCAGGGCATTGTGGACCTGATCTCGCGCAAAGCTATTTACTATGACTCTGGCGAAGAGCTCGTCAACTACGAGGTAAAAGAGGTTCCCGAGGACATGAAGGACGAGGTTGCCCTGTGGCGCGACAAACTGGTCGAGGCTGCAGCCGAATGCGACGAAGTCCTGATTGAGAAATATTTCGAGGATCCCGACTCCCTGACCGAGGAAGAAATCATCGCGGCCCTGCGCAAGGGTACCATTTCGATGCAGATCGTCCCGGCCTGCTGCGGCTCTTCTTTCAAGAACAAAGGCGTACAGTTCCTCCTGGATGCTGTGATGCGGTATCTCCCGTCCCCGCTTGACAAAGGCTCGGTGAAGGGTACCAACCCGCGCAACGGCGAGGAAACGGAGCGCAAACCCAGCGCAAAAGAACCGTTCTGCGCACTCGTGTTCAAGATTGCGACGGACCCGTATGTGGGCCGCCTCGCTTTCATGCGGGTGTATTCCGGACGGCTGGATGCCGGTTCTTATGTCTTTAACACGCGTACGGGCAAGAAAGAAAGGGTCGCCCGCCTGTATCAGATGCACTCCAACCACCAGAACCCCATCGAGTTCGACGAGGCCGGAGACATCTGCGCAGCGGTCGGCTTCAAGGATCTCCGCACAGGTGATACCATCTGCGCCGAAGACAAGCCCATTACGCTCGAATCCATGGAATTCCCTGATCCGGTGATCGGTATCGCCGTCGAGCCCAAGACCCAGAACGATCTGGACAAGCTGGGCATCGCCCTTGGCAAACTGGCCGAGGAAGATCCGACCTTCACCGTGAAATCCGATGCCGAGACCGGCCAGACCGTCATCAGCGGTATGGGCGAGCTCCATCTGGATATCATCGTGGACCGTCTGCGCCGCGAATTCGGCGTGGAAATCAATCAGGGCGCTCCCCAGGTCAACTACAAAGAGGCGATTACCGCTACGGTCCAGCACCGCGAAGTCTTCAAGAAGCAGACGGGCGGCCGTGGCAAATTCGCTGATATCATCGTGGAAATCGGACCTGCCGACGAAGGCGTCAACGGTCTGCAGTTCGACAATCAGGTCAAGGGCGGCAACATCCCCAAGGAGTTCATCCCGAGCATCCAGAAGGGTTTCGAATCCGCCATGGCCAACGGTCCCCTTGCGGGCTTCGAGGTCCAGTCCCTCAAGGTGACGGTCCTGGATGGTTCGTATCACCCGGTCGACTCCGATCAGCTTTCCTTCGAAATGGCCGGCCGCATGGCCTTCCGTCACGCTGCCCGCAAGGCGAAACCCGTCCTGCTGGAACCCATCATGTCCCTGGAGGTGGTTACCCCCGAAGACTACATGGGTGACATCGTGGGCGACTTGAACCGTCGTCGCGGACAGATCGTGGCCATGGACTCCACCACCAACGGAGCCCGCATCGTGAAGGCTTATGTTCCGCTCGCAGAGCAGTTCGGCTATGTGACGGTACTGCGTACCCTGTCTTCCGGACGCGCAACGAGCACGATGACGTTCGACCACTACGCCGAGGTCCCGGCCAACCTGGCCAAGGACATCGTCGAGAAGAGCGGATACCAATTCCATGACGATGAAGATTAGTAAGATAATTTAAAAAGTAAATTGATATGAGTCAGAAAATCAGAATCAAACTCAAATCATTCGACCACATGCTCGTCGACAAGTCTGCTGCGAAGATCGTCGACACTGTGAAGGCTACCGGTGCGAAGGTGAACGGTCCCATTCCGCTCCCGACGAACAAGAAGATCTTCACCGTGAACCGTTCGACTTTCGTCAACAAGAAGAGCCGCGAGCAGTTCGAGCTGGACGCTTATTGCCGTCTGCTGGACATCGACGATTCCAACGCCAAGACCGTGGACGCGCTGATGAAGCTCGAACTTCCCTCCGGTGTCGAGGTTGAGATCAAGGTGTAAACAGCCCGGGTCCCTTAGCTCAGCTGGTTAGAGCAGCTGACTCATAATCAGCGGGTCGTCGGTTCAAGTCCGGCAGGGACCACCCTCTTTACAAGCGAACATGGCGGAGCCACAACTCCGCCATTTTTCTATGTCCGGCGGGAGTGGGGTGGATGCCGTCCCAGATCCAATAGGAAGGACGGGGCTGCCGGCGGATCAGTTTTTCAAACAGGGTGTCGAAGGGAACCAACTCGGCACCCGTTTCTTTTGCCAGTTCACGGACAAGGACGGCCAGACGCTTCGTCAGTTCTTCCCGCCGGGCATAATCCAGCTTCTCCCCCAGGGCGCCCTGCCGGGCGACAAAAGGCGTACACAGCACCAGCTTCACGCGGGGATTCTGTTCCTGGACTTTCAGCAACAGGCTCTTATACAGCTCCTTCCACGCAGAGAAGTCAAAGGCCAGGCTATCCCCTTTCTCCAGATAATCGTGGATGTCGTTCACGCCCACAAGGACCGAAACGACATCGGGATGCAAGTCCAGCACATCCTCCTGCCAGCGACAGGCCAAATCGGCAAGCTTGTTGCCGCTGATGCCGCGGTTATAGAAAAGATGGCCCGCACGCGGATGCCGCGTTTCGTACCAAGTGGCCACACCCGACACGTAACTGTGACCATAGATATGGTTCATATCTGTCTGGCTCCGCTCGGCGGAAGTCTTTTTGAAATGATAGACACAGCCCCAGTTTCCATCGGTGATGCTATCCCCGATAAAAACGACACGCTGCCCCTCGTCTCCCTTCTTATTCCGGGAAACAACATCAAGGCTGCAGGCACAAAGCACCCCCAAAAGCCCCCATAATACAATTCCAATCCTTCGCATAATCCAGGAGAAATGCTATTTCTTGTTAAAAACTAATAACAAAGATAGGGACTATTTTTATACCCACAAAAAGAAGGGAAACCCTCCCGGGGGCTTGTCCCCCGGCACCCTACCTCGCTTCCCTCCAACCTTATCCACAAAGACGGTTTTTCAAAGAATGGTTATGCTCTCTAGCCAATGACTATCCATGTCTGGGGGTCCCTGCCCGGACAGTCCCCCTATGAAAACCCCGACTATCCACACCAGAGGCCGTTTTCCCGGACGGTCGCTTTCCTAAACCGGGGACCATCCACGCTAGAGGCCGTTTTCCCGGACGGTCACCTTTCAAAACCGGGGACCATCCACGCTGGAGGGCATTTTCCCGAACGGTCACCTTTCAAAACCGGGGACCATC
>CADCCI010000027.1 GCA_902799895.1 uncultured Bacteroidia bacterium
AAGAGCACCGAAGAACTGGCGGTAACGGTCCAGGGCGATAAGCGGGAAACCGTTGTGGTAGAGCGTCATACCCTGCCTGCCGGTGGAGAGCTTGCCCTTTCCGGAGAAGGACAGCTGACGCTTTCCGCCTATCCGTCCTTCAACGCCGGTGCCCTGGCCGGAGCAATGTTGGACTATCCGTACAACTGCTCCGAGCAACTGGCCTCCAAAGGCTTTGCTCTGCTGCACCTGACGCCCCTGCTGGGCAAGGAAGAGGCAGCAAAGGCATCTGCCGCCATTTCCAATATCATTGCCCAGCTCTATTCTCGCCAACAGACAGGCGGCGGCTTCTCATACTGGTCCAACGGCAGCGTAGATACGTGGGTCACGTCCATGGACGGGGCCTTCCTCACGGAGGCGGCCGCCAAAGGCTTCCCGGTGAATGCCGAGGTCCTTACCCGTTGGAAACGCGCCCAGAAGGGCTTCTGCAAGGCCTACCGCGTGGCGCCCGGCAAACTCTTCCCGGACATAGACCAGGCCTACCGGCTCTATACGCTGGCCCTGGCGGGCAATCCGGATTATGCCGCCATGAACCGTATGAAGGAGAATCCCGTGCACCCGCAGGCCCGTTGGGTCCTGGCCTCGGCCTATGCCCTGGCCGGCAATCGGGAAGCCGCAGCCCAGCTGGTTTCCTCGGCCGCTACCTCCTTCGAGGACTATCCGTCCGACCATCCCACCTTTGGTTCGGCCCTGCGCGACAAAGCCCTGGCCCTGGAAGCCTGCGCCCTGACAGAAGACTGGAGCACCGCCCTGCCGCTGGCGCGGGAAGTGGCGGAAGCCATCGACAAAGGCTGTTATTCCACGTCCGAAGCGGCATTCGCCGCCATCGCCCTGGACCGCCTGCACCAGAAATTCCCCACGAAAGCGATTGATGTCCAAGTACTTGTCAACGACAAGACAGAAGACTGGGTGTCGGCCGCCTCTGCCTTGACACGGGAAATTTCCGGTCCCGTCAGCCTGACCAGCCGCGTGGACGGACCGCTGCACGCCACCCTCGTATCCCGCCGTCCGATGCCTGAGGGCATGCAGGTACCTGCCCGGAGCGAAGGAATCGGCCTGGAGGTCCGCTACACCGACGCCAAGGGCCAGGCCGTGGCCTGGGAACAGCTTACCCAGGGAACCGAGTTCTACGCCCACATTAGCGTGAGCAACCGCAGCACCCTGGACGACCGCTTCCACCTGGCCCTGTCCTTCCCGCTCGCATCGGGCTGGGAGGCGGTAAACGAGCGCCTTCGCAGCGGTACGGACAGTGCCGACCACCTGGATATCCGGGACGACCGGGTGAACTGGTTCTTCGACCTGCCGAAGGGCACGAAAAAGACCTTTACCGTGAAGCTGCGCGCCGCCTTCGAAGGTTCCTATATCCTGCCTTCCACCACCTGTGAAGGCATGTACGACCCGGCGGTGGCCGCCAATACCGCATCGGCCCGGACGGCTGTTGTCCGATGACCGGACGGCGGATCCTGCTGCTGACGGCGGGGGTCGTGGGACTGGCCTGGTTTTTCTGCCTGCCCCGCGACCTATTCCACGGGCTTCCCTATTCCACGGTCGTGACCGACCGCAGCGGCGTTCTCCTGGGCGCCCGGACGGCCGATGACGGCCAGTGGCGTTTCCCGCCCCGCAAGCAGGTCCCGTCCCGGTATGCCACCGCTCTTATCCAATTCGAAGACAGGCATTTCCGCTGGCATCCGGGGGTGGATCCCCTGGCCATCGGCCGGGCCGTGAAAGACAATCTGCGCAGCGGTCACGTAACCAGCGGCGGCAGCACCCTATCCATGCAGGTCATCCGCCTTTCGCGCCAGCGTGAAAGGACGCTTTGGCAGAAAGCCATCGAGGCCGTAATGGCCACCCGCCTGGAATGCCGTTACTCCAAGAATCGCATCCTGGCCCTCTACGCCTCGCACGCCCCGTTCGGGGGCAACGTCGTGGGGCTGGACGCTGCCGCATGGCGCTACTTCGGGGTTCCGCCGGAAGATCTTTCCTGGGCCGAAGCCGCTACCCTGGCTGTCCTGCCCAATGCCCCGGCCTCCATTCATCCGGGCAAAGGACGCGAACAACTGCTCGCCAAGCGTAACCGCCTGCTAAAGAGGCTCCTGGAGCACGGAGATCTGGACGAATCCACCTATCACGACGCCTGTCTGGAGCCCTTGCCCGATGCCCCCCATCCCCTTCCCTCGCTGGCCTTCCACCTGGTGGAGCGGGCCCACCGGACGCAACGGGGACAGGCCGTCCGCACCGCCCTGGATGCCGGCCTGCAGGCCCAGGTAGAAGAGGTGACGGGACGATGGTCGGACCGGCTGGCTGCCCAGGGAGTGGCCGACCTGGCCGCCGTGGTAATCGACCTGCACAGCGGTGTGCCGGTCGCCTATGTGGGCAACGCGGCACCCTGGCGCAGCCGGCCGGGCCGGGAAGTGGACATCGCCGCCAGCCCGCGCAGCACCGGCAGCATTCTCAAGCCCTTCCTCTTTTGTGCCGCCTGGCAGGAAGGGCTCCTGTTAAGCGGGGCGTTACTCCCCGATATTCCCCTGAATATCAACGGATTCGCCCCTCAGAACTTTGACATGAAATACAGCGGGGCCGTTCCGGCCGGCGAAGCCCTGCAGCGTTCGCTGAACGTTCCTTCCGTCTTTTTGCTGCGCGATTACGGCGTTCCCAAATTCCAGGCCCTCCTGCAGGAATGCGGGCTCACCACCCTCACCGCCGCTCCGGAGCACTACGGTCTCTCGCTCATCCTGGGCGGGGCGGAAGGAACCCTGGAAGAAATCACCCGGGCCTATGCCGGCCTGGCCCGCAGTTACGAAGGCCGGGAGACCTTCCCGCTGCACGACCGGGTGGCCCTTTGGGATACGTTCGAGGCCCTGAAAGAGGTTAACCGACCGGAAGAGTTGGACATCCATCTCCTCCCCTCGCTGCGCCTGGCGGCCTGGAAAACGGGCACCAGCTACGGTTTCCGGGATGCCTGGGCGGTCGGCCTCACGCCCGACTACGCCGTGGGCGTATGGGCGGGCAACGCCGACGGACACGGGGTGAGCGCGCTTACCGGCGCTCGCACCGCCGGACCGGTCCTATTCGACCTCATCAACCTGCTCCCGCGCGGGAAAGAATGGTTCGATACGCCGGATGGCGCGGGGGTATCGGCTCGTATCTGCCCCTTGTCCGGCCACCTGGCCGGCCCGCATTGCCCGGAGAGCGTGAGCCGACCCATCCCCACGACCGCCACCCACAGTCCCGTGTGCCCGTATCACCACCTCTCCAACGGGAAAACCGTCTTTAAACTACCCCCGGCCATGGAATGGTACTACCGCGAACGGCATCCTGAATATCAGACCGTTACGCTGAATGACGCCCCCGTGATGGAATTCATCCACCCGTCCGAAGGCAGTGTCCTGCGCCTGCCGCGACAATTGGACGGATCGCTCTCCGGCGTTATCTTCCAACTGGCCCATAGCGAACGGAACGCCACCGTATACTGGCACATGGACGGCCATTACCTGGGCAAAACCACCTTCCTGCACCAGCTCGTCCTCTCGCCCGAGCCCGGGAAACACGAACTGACGGCCGTGGACCAGCAGGCCCGGACCGTCAGCGTTCATTTTTCGGTTGCGCCCCTACTCCACGTACAGGAGTAAGCCTTTCAGGTATTCCCCTTCCGGATGATAGATGTTCACGGCATGGTCGGCCGGCTGGTTCAGGCGGTCCAGGATGCGCACGCTCCGGCGCGTCTGGGCAGCCGCCGAGAAAACAGCCAGGGCAAAAGCCTCCTTGTCCACCACCTGCGAGCAGCTGAACGTAAAGACCAGGCCGCCCGGCGCCACGCGGGAAATAGCGGCCGCATTCAGGCGCTGATAGGCTCGGAGAGCGTTGTTCAAGGCGCCGCGATGCTTGGCGAATGCCGGCGGGTCCACAATGATCAGGTCATATTTCCCCTCCGGGACTTTGCGCAGGAATTCAATGGCATCGGCACAGAAACTGGTGTGCTGCTCCGGGGTAAACCCATTCAGTGCCACATTCTTATCCACCATGGACATGGCCTTGGCCGAACTGTCCACCGAATCCACATGGGCCGCACCGGCGGCCAGGGCATAAATGGAAAAACCGCCCGTATAACAGAACAGGTTCAGTACCTGGCGGCCGGCGGCATGTTTCGCCACCAGGGCGCGGTTTTCCCGCTGATCCAGGAAGAAGCCGGTCTTCTGGCCTTCGGTCCAGTCCACCAGGAAACGGTTGCCGTTCTCCAGCACCTCGCGCTCGCCATCCCGGAAGGCTTCGGACCGATAAAGATAGCCGTCCACCAGGTCCAGGCCCGCTTTAAAGGGCGCCGTTCCCGAACTCTTGTCGTAAACGGCCAGCAAAGCGTCTCCAAACACCTTTTTAAGGGCGTCTGCAATCTGTTTCTTGCAGCGGAACATGCCCACGGAATGGGCCTGCAGGACCGCCACGCCCGCATACCAGTCGATGATGAGGCCGGGCAGGTTGTCCCCCTCGCCGTGTACCAGCCGGAAGCAGTTGGTCTGAGCGGAGCCGAACAGTCCGGCCGAGCGGCGCACCTGCAAGGCGCGCGAGAGCATCACCTCCCAGAAATCGGGCGCCAGGACATCCGAATCAAAACTGAGGACCCGGACGGCAATGGACCCGATCTGATAATGGCCACAGGCCAGGAAGGTACCGTCGGCCGCATAGACCGCTACCAAGTCGCCTTCGGCCGGCTGGCCCACAATCTGGGCCACGGCGCCGGAAAATACCCAGGGATGGAAACGGCGCAGCGATTCTTCCCTCCCCTTCCGCAAAATTATTTTCGTCATTTCCCGCTCTCCTTTTTCTGTAATTCCATATACATCTCCCGGCAGATCCAGGCATCGGTAGCCGCATAACGTTGCTGGGGCTCGGTCAGCTGATGGGCCTCCCAGTTGGAAAGCTGCTGGGTCTTGGAGATTTTCACCCCCAGGATGATAGCCGCCATTTTCTTGACACTGATATCCTGGATTCCGTATTGATGGACCATCTTCTGCAGGTCCAGGAAGGAACGGGCCTCAAACTTATGGTATTTCTCCAGTCCCTGGACATCGTCCCGCACTGCGGCCCCCACCTTGATGATCTTTCCGTTGGCCAATACGTCCAGAAGGTTTGCGGGCATGCCGGTTTTCTTGATTCGGAACAGGAAAGCCCGTTCACCCGAAGAAAGTTGCAACAGCGATACCCCATGAGGCTTCTCGTCATTGGAAAAACACGGACGCGATTCCGTATCGAATCCCAGCACTTTCTGGGTAGAAAGATAGGCTACCGCCTCGTCAAATGTTTTTCCCAACTTATCCAATACCACGATTTCACCGGTAAAGGCAGCCTTCGGGAGCGCATTCAGCTCCTGCGGAGAGATGCTACTGCTGTACATAATCCGAATTCGAACGTTGGGAACGGAGCAGGACCAGGCGGCCCTCCGGCTGGCCCGAAGCGAGCCGGACTTCGTAGAACTCCGCAAGCGGATACGCGATGTCGTGGGTAAACAGGTTGCGCTGACGAAGCATCCGGTAGCACTCCCCGGCCGTGCAGGCAATGGCATCCACCACCTCGAAATCCGGGGCAAGGAGACGGCCGTACTGCATCATCTCCTCGGTATCGGACCGGCGAATCCGGGCCAGCGTAGCGCGCAGGCTGTCCGAAGGGACCGTCCGTTCATCTACCAGCAAGGCGTTGAGCGGCAAAGTATTACCGGCATCCCGATACATATCCAGGAATCGCAGCAATTCGGTTTCAGGGCTCTCCTCGGCGGGCGACAGGACGGTCACCGCACAGCCATCCAGTTCTTCCGGGAAAACGCCGGAAACAGCCATCTGGCGGTCGGCCAGCACCCCCACGTTGCAAGGATAGGCATGGGCCCGTTCCAAATGGGCACGCAAGGCGCCCGGAACAGAGATGACGGGGATGTCGGCCCCGGCGGCATCGAACAGGACTTTCAAGTCATGCGCACCGTAACGGGCCAGGTATGGCGAAGCGAGCACCAGCATCTTGGCACGCTTTTTCGCGAGCAGGTTCTCGTGATCGAAAACGTTCCGGTTATACACGGTATCCAAGGCTGCCAGCGACATCCGGACCACCGCCTCCCGCAGCTGCACTTCGCGGCCTTCCTGCAGGAAGGCATCGTACGGGACATAGGCGCTGTCGCGATAGGCCGCGAAGGTCTCGCCCGCGAAATCCGGCAGACCGTCGGAAAGCAGCCGACCGCCGATATTGTCGAAACTGTCCTGCAGCAACAGGTATCCCATCATCCAGCTCACGCGCTCCGGAGCACCGATGACGGCAATGCTTCCCCGCGAATCATCCGCATCATACGCCGCCAGGGGCGACCAGGCCGCCACCGTCGTGTCGGCCAAGAGGCTGGTAACCAGGGGAACCGGGACAAAGGTCACCACCGGTCGCTGCTCGCAGGAGAACAAGGCGGCGCCCAAGCCCAATAAAAGCAAGAATTTTCTCATAACAGTCTATCTATCAAATGCGACCCGGATAGGCTTTCAAGCCTTCTTCCAGGATGTGCAGGGCCCGTTTGATCTTCGGGACCTCCAGCACATAGGCAATGCGCATGTGGTTGCGGCCGAAGCCGGGGGTCTTGTAGAAGGAAGCGGCCGGGGTAATCATCACCGTCTCGCCGTCGATCCGGAATTCCTCCGGCATCCCGCGCGCAAAACGTTCCCCGTCATCCACCGGCATTTCGGCAACGGTATAGAAGGCGCCCATCGGACGCGGGGAATACACACCCGGAATAGCATTCAACCCGTCCACCATGGCGTCGCGACGGCGGATATACTCCTCGCGCACGGCGGCAAAATAGGAGTCCGGGGTATCCAGGGCGCCGAGGGCGGCCAGCTGGCCATAGACCGGCGGGCACAGACGGGCCTGCGCATATTTCAACACGGCGGCCATCACCTCTTTGTTGTGCGAGGCGATGCAGCCCACGCGGCAGCCGCAGAGGTTGTACCGTTTGGACACGGAATCGATCAGGATCACGTTCTGTTCCAGTCCGGGGATGTTCATGGCCGAGAAATGCGGCTCGTCGGTATAGCAGAACTCGCGGTAGACTTCGTCGCTGATGAGGAAGAGGTCGTGCTTGCGGGCAATCTCGCCCAGGGCCAGCATCTGCTCCTTCGTGTACAGCGTTCCGGTCGGGTTGCCGGGATTGCTGATGAGGATGGCTTTCGTGCGCGGGGTGATAAGCTCTTCGAATCGGGCCATGTCCGGCACGCTGAATCCCTCACGGATATCGGTATGGACGGCCTTCAGGGTAATGCCGTTCATGAAGCAGAACGTATTGTAATTCGTGTAATACGGTTCCATGACGATCAGTTCGTCGCCCGTGTCGCAGGTTACCTGCAGGGCAATGTCCACCGCCTCGCTGCCCGCCACGGTCACCAGGATCTCGGGGACGGCAAGGTCGATCCCGATCTTCTTATAGTATTTCTCCACCAAACCCTGGCGAAGTTCAATCATTCCGGCCGAATTCGTATAGGATACGTGATCGAGCGTGTTGTTCCGCACCGCCTCCAAGGCGCATTGGGGGGATTTGATATCGGGCTGGCCGACATTCAGGTGATACACCTTGGTGCCGTTTGCCTTGGCGGCATCGGCCAGGGGAACCAGTTTGCGGATGGCGGAGGCCGGCATGGCCTGGGCTTTAGAAGAAATCGTTGCCATATTTACCAATTATTATCTTATAATTGGCAAAGATACGCAGAATTGCCCGGATTGTCAAATCTGGTTGTTTCTGTTCTTTTCCGTGGGGAAGAAAAGCGAAACGTTGCTCTGCGTACATGATTACGGGTGGTGTCGCCAAGCTTAAGGATTGGTGACTTCTTTCGCTATTTCCAGAATCTTGGGGATTAGGAGGGAGTCGATGTATTCCTCCTCCATAAAATGGGTGCCGTCGTAGATGCGAAAGGTGTCTCCGTAGTATTTCCGCCAGGTCCGGACCCGGACGATGCCACTACGGCGATAGTGGTCCCGCGTACCAAAAAATGCGAAGAAGGAATCCTTCCCGCCGCATCGGGGCGACAAGGCCAGCGCCCGCCTGCGGAAGCCGTTCCACGCATGGAGATGCCGCCAGTCGAAATGCAGCGGCTGCCGCTCCCCTTCCTTGGGCTTCCAGATGCGGTCGCAAAGGGCGGTCACGCCCGGGATCAGCACGAGCCACTGGAGGATAGAGAAGAAAATGGGGGCATTGAGCGAGGGACTCACCAGCAGGTGCGGCACGCCCGAGATGGCCAGTGCATGAATGGCACCCATCGACTCGCCGATCACCAGCCCCGGCTTCAGTTCTTCCACCCAGGCGGCAATCTGCCCACACGCGATATCGGGCGCGAAATCATAGGTACGTACAGTTACCCGGAGAGCGGGGGCGAGGACGGCCAGCCGTTCTTTCAGGATTGAAGGGATGCGGCTGTCTGCTCCGCCGCCCATCCCGTGAATATATAAAATGTCCATGCTTTGCAAATTTAGAAAAAGTGACTATATTTGACAAAACAAAAAAAGAATATCATTATGGCTGAATTAAAAGGAACACGCACGGAAAAGAACCTGCAGGCCGCCTTCGCCGGCGAATCCCAGGCCCATACCAAGTATTTGTACTATGCTTCGAAGGCCAAGAAGGACGGTTACGTACAGATTGGCAACCTCTTTGAGGAGACCGCCAAGAATGAAAAGGAACACGCCAAGATCTGGTTCAAGTTCCTCCACGGCGGAGAAGTCCCCACCACCACCGTCAACCTGGAAGACGCCGCCAACGGCGAGAATTACGAGTGGACGGACATGTATGCCGAATTCGCAAAGGTGGCACACGAAGAGGGCTTCGAGGATATCGCCTTCCTGTTCGAGAAAGTGGGCGCCATTGAGAAAACGCACGAGGAGCGCTACCGCAAACTCCTGGCCAACATCAATGAAGGCCTGGTCTTCTCCCGCGATGGGGACACCATTTGGGAATGCTCCAACTGCGGGCATATCGTCATCGGCCCCAAGGCTCCTGAACTCTGCCCGGTGTGCAAGCACCCGAAGAGTTTCTTTATTATTCGGGCAGAAAACTATTGATCAGATTCAATAGTACATATCCCGTAAAGGCCACCAGGAACACCAGCGAGACGTGTTCTCCGGCCACAATCGAATAGATGGCGGATGCCGCCACCAGTACGAAAAAGGCGATGCGAAGGACATTGGTCCGGGCAGACGCCTTTTTTCCTGTCGATAACTTCATGGAAAACATCGGGATCTCACAGACCAGCAGGTAGCAGATGACCAGTGACAGGGCCGGGATAAACCAGGACTGGTTGCAGAGCCAGGCGGCCCAGCTGTCCGGACTTACGAAGGCGTAGCAGACTAACGAGCCGCAAATCATGGCGGAAGCCGGAGTGGGAAGGCCCAGGAAACTGGCGTGCTGGCGTTCGTCCAGGTTGAATTTGGCCAGACGCAGGGCAGAGAAAGCCACCAACAGGAGCGTCACGAAACGCAGGTACGGATGGCTCGTCCCGACGAATAGCATCATGGCTGGAAGGACTCCGAAACTGACCATATCGGCCAAGGAATCCAGTTCCTTTCCCAGTTCGGAATAGGCGCCCAGCGCGCGGGCGGCAAGCCCGTCGCAGAAATCGAAAACGGCGGCGGCCAGCATCAGGAAAAATGCCTGATCCGGCCTTCCGCCAAAGAGAACAATGATGCCCATTACCCCACTGAGCAGATTCAGGCAGGTAATGGTGTTAGGAATATGTTTAACTATCCGCATCTATTTGATACCCAGTTTTTTCTGAATGTCCTTGGGCAGGGCTTTCTTGTTGACCACGATGTTCAGCGTCTTGGCCTTGCAGAAGTTCTCGGACATGTACCAGATGCCTTTGAATTTGCCGGTCTCTCCCCAGGAATTCTTAATCAGGTAATACTTGGTTCCATTCTGATCCTTGGCAATGCCGTAGAGGTGCATGCCATGGTCGTCGGTAGTGGTCTTATTGTCGAAACCGATCTGACGGGACTCCTGGGTAACCTCTTCCTCGGCCGGAAGGGTCTTGGAGGCTTTCTCTTCCTTTTCTTCGGCTTTTCCGGTCCACCGCTCCTGGTCGCTTCCGGACGTCTTGCCGGACTCGGCCAGCAGGATGGCCAAGCCCTCGCGGGTGAAGCCAGGCTCGCTCACATCACCGCCCCAAAGCACCGTGTAGCCATTTTCAACAGCATTGTCGATCACAGCCATAAACTCGTCCAGCGGCAGGTTCCAGGACTGGGTCCAGCGCCAGTTGTCTTCCACCTCGATGGCGAATGGTTTGTAGAACGGATGATGCGTGAAGGAGGTCAAGCCAATGAAATCGTCGGTATTGATTCCCAGCGCATCGCGATAGGATTCGGGAGTATAGGTCACGCCGTTCACCTCGAAGGTCTCAGGCACCTCGCCCAAATAGGCGTCCATGATGCCGTCAAAGCCCTTCACCCAGTTCGGGGTAAGCTTCTGGTTCGGGTTCGTGCGGATGGCGTCCAGATAGCCGCGCAGGCCGGCATTCAGCTCACCCTGGACCGGCAGCGGGGTACCATAATTCATACCGGTATAGGCTTCCTGGGAGATGATGCCGTAATCGCGGACCACCTCCAGCACATCGCCGAAATCACTGCCCTGGGCAAAGTTAAGCTTGCCGTCCAGACGGACATATTTGATGGCGCGGTCATGATAGGCATAGCGCACCACGAACATTTCGGACAGGTCCGGCCAGGTCTTCTCATCGGTCAGGTTCTTGCCCTTGATGACTTCCGACTCCAGGAAAGAAAGGGACGAAAAGCACCAGCAGGTACCGCTGCGATATTGATTCTTGATGGAGGTGACAGGAATTTCCTTCACCGTTGTGAAATGATAGTCCTTGATGGGAAGGATGGCCTTTTTCTGCTGGGCGGCCAGCGGGCTGCAAAGCAAGATACAGCCAAGAAGCAATGCGCTAACTCTCATTGTATTTTTTCTTTAACAAAGAACAAAGATAAGGATTATAATTGAGAAATCATAGCCCGGGCCACGGCAGCCGAAGCCCCCGAGGAACCCAGGGCTTCGCGGATTTCGCGGTAGTCGTCCAGCATCCGCTGGCGATATTCGGTATCTTCCAGCAGGCGGAGAATCTCGTTGAATACGTTATCGGGCGTGAAATAGAACTGAAGCAGTTCGCGGAACGCCATCCGTCCCAGGATGAGGTTGCCGAGGCTGATGGAATCGATCCGGATGATCTGCTTTCCCACATTGAAGTTGAAATCCGCACCCGCATAAGCCACCACCTGCGGCGTGCCGATGAGGCAGGCCTCCAGCGAAGCCGTCCCCGAGTTGATGACCGCCGCGCGGGCGTGCCGCATCACCCCGTAGGTCTGGCCGAACACCACGCGCATGTATTCCTCGCGCCCCTGCAGCCAGGGAGCATAATCCTCCATCGACCGCGAAGGAGCGCCCGCCACCACGAAGCGATAGCCGGCATAGGCCGGAACGGCATGCATCCGATCGGCAAAGGCCGCGCACACTGGCATCATGGAACTCACCTCCCCCTTGCGGGAGCCGGCCAGGATGGCGATGAACGGGGCATCCGGCAGGTGGTTGCGTTTCAAAAAGGCTTCCCGGCTCTCCCGAAGCGCCTCGGACTGATCGATGGCATCGATCAGCGGATTCCCCTTGTAGATGAAATCCACCCCCTTGCGGGTAAAATAGGGGATCTCGAACGGGAACACGATGAAGAGCTTATCGACGTACTTCTTGAGTTTCTTTACCCGGTTCTCGCGAGACGCCCAGACCTTCGGAGCAATGTAGTAGAAGACCTTCAGCCCGCGTTTATGGGCAAACTCCGCCACCCGGAAATTGAATCCGGGATAGTCGATCAGGATCACCACATCGGGAGCGAAGCGCAGGATATCCTCCCCGCAGCGCCGCAGCCGGTTGGCATATGCACCCAGATGCAGGATGATTTGGGAAAAGCCAATGACAGCCCCGGCATTGTAGTCCTGGACCAGTCCGGTTCCCTGCTGATGGGCGTGATAGACCGCATCCATCAGCGCACCGCCCCAGAAACGGATATCGGCCTGGGGATCCTCGGCATAAATACCTTTCATCAGGTTCGATCCGTGCAGGTCTCCGGAGGCCTCGCCCGCGATGATATAATACTTCATATCGGCCTAGAAATCCGTATCAAATCCCTGGAACAGAAGGCGTTCCTTCTCTGCCTCATCGGTCATATCCAGATGGTCCGGCGTGATGGAAATGTAGCCGGCCTGCATGAGCCGGTGGTCGGCCCGCTCGGTGTTGCGCGGATCATCGACAAATTGACCGGACATCATGTACGGTGTCTCCCCCGCCTCGGCATTGCCCATGCCGCGGAATCCAAACGAACCGGGATCGATGCCGAACTTCTGGTAGAGGTCGGAATTCCATTCCTTAAACTCGCGGATCCACTTTCCCATTCCCTGATGACCGACGCGGATACCCCTGATCTCATTTGCCGGAAGGTTCGGGAAGTTGACGTTGTAGTAGATGCCGTACCGGTCGATGGGAACGGCCATCAGGCGTTCGAACAGGAGAGGGAAATGGGCTCTCACAGCCGAGAAATCCGCATCCCCGTCCAGGGAATCCAGCGAGACCCCGATGGCCCGGAACCCGTTCAAAGCCGCTTCCGCCGCAGCACCGAGGGTGCCGGAATAGCAGGAAGCCGAGGCAGCATTGTGTCCGTGGTTGATGCCGCTCAGCACCACATCCGGCTGCAAGCCAAGGTTGACGGCGAATTTCACGCAGCTGGCCGGCGTGGCATCCAGATAGGACCAGTCGCCGGGACCCAGTTGCGGCAGTTTCTTATAACCGATCTGCCGGAATCCGAGCGAGACGGCCATGGACATGCCGGACTGGTGAAACTTGGGGGCGATGACAGTGACACTGCCGAATTGGCACATGATTTCTGCCAAAACACGGATACCTTTGGCCTGGTATCCATCGTCATTTGTGATCAGAATATTCATTGAAACGATATAATTTTATCAATTGCTATTTATTGTTTTACAAAGATAGGGATTTTCATTCTTTTTTTGTATTTTTGCGCGGTTTTTGCAGGACAATCCTGCAGCAAGTTGAAAATTTTACGTTTAACTTATATTAATTTTTACAAAAAATGGTAAAACTTGGTATTAACGGATTCGGCCGCATCGGCCGTATGGTATTCCGTGCCGCCGTCGAGAATTTCTCGAATGACATTCAGGTTGTCGGTATCAACGACCTCCTCGATGCTGATTATCTGGCTTACATGCTGAAGTATGACTCCGTCCACGGTCACTTCAACCACGACATCAAAGTCGATGGCAACTATCTGATCGTTGATGGCAACAAGATCCAGGTCTTCGCCGAGAAGGATCCCGCCAACATCACCTGGGGTGCTCTGGGTGTCGATGTCGTCGTCGAATCCACCGGTTTCTTCCTCACCGAGGAACTCGCTTCCGCTCACATCAAGGCGGGTGCCAAGAAAGTCATCATGTCCGCTCCTTCCAAGGATGCTACCCCGATGTTTGTCTATGGTGTCAACCACAAGACCTACGCTGGCCAGACCATCATCTCCAACGCTTCCTGCACCACGAACTGCCTTGCCCCTATTACCAAGGTGCTCAACGACAACTTCGGTGTAAAGCGCGGTCTTATGACCACCGTTCACGCTGCTACCGCTACCCAGAAGACCGTTGACGGTCCTTCCAAGAAGGATTGGCGCGGTGGCCGCGGTATCCTCGAGAACATCATCCCGTCCTCCACGGGTGCTGCCAAGGCTGTTGGCAAAGTTCTCCCCGAACTGAACGGCAAACTGACCGGTATGTCCCTGCGTGTTCCCACCAGCGATGTGTCCTTCGTTGACCTGACCTGCGAACTGAACAAGGCCGCTACCTATGACGAGATCTGCGCTGCCATGAAGGCCGCTTCCGAAGGCCCGATGAAGGGTGTTCTGGAGTATGTGGATGACGACGTTGTCTCCTCCGACTTCCGTACCGATCCCCACACCTCCATCTTCGACGCCAGAGCCGGCATTGCCCTCAACGGCAACTTCGTCAAGCTCGTCGCCTGGTACGACAACGAGTGGGGCTTCTCGAACAAGATGCTCGACCTCACCCGTCACATCGACAAGGTCCGCAAGGC
>CADCCI010000028.1 GCA_902799895.1 uncultured Bacteroidia bacterium
TTCGACAAGGCAGTGGCCGACGGCTGGGTGCCCGGGGTAAACCTGTTCGAGATTGAAGAGGCCTGCAAACGGGGAACCATCATCCAGTTCCTGGTGTCCGACGCGGCTCAGATTGAGGTTTGGCCGGTGGTGAAGAAGCACCTGACCCCGGGCAAGGCCCTGTATTTCTCGCACGGCTTCGGCATCACCTACAACGACCGCACCGGGATTGTTCCGCCCAAGGATGTGGATGTGATCATGGTGGCCCCGAAGGGTTCCGGCACCTCGCTGCGCCGCCTGTACCTGCAGGGACGGGGCGTCAATTCCTCGTTCGCCGTCCACCAGGATGCCACCGGAAAGGCCTTGGAACGCACCCTGGCCCTGGGCGTGGGCGTGGGTTCCGGCTACCTCTTCGAAACGGATTTCAAGCGCGAGGTCTATTCCGACCTTACCGGTGAGCGCGGAACGCTCATGGGTGCCATCCAGGGTATCTTCCTGGCCCAGTATGAGGTCCTTCGCGAGCACGGCCACACGCCGTCCGAGGCCTTCAACGAAACCGTCGAGGAACTGACCCAGTCGCTGATGCCGCTCTTTGCCGAGAAAGGCATGGACTGGATGTATGCCAACTGCTCCACCACCGCCCAGCGCGGCGCCCTGGACTGGATGGGTCCCTTCCACGATGCCACCAAGCCGGTGTTTGAGAAACTCTATCGCCAGGTAGCCGACGGCACCGAGGCGCAGATTTCCATCGACGCCAACTCCAAGCCGGGCTATCGCGAGGGTCTGGAGAAAGAACTGAAAGCCCTGCGCGAAAGCGAACTGTGGCAGACCGGTGCAACCGTACGCAAACTCCGTCCCGAGAATGATTGAGGTGATGGACACCACCCTGCGTGACGGGGAGCAGACAGCCGGGGTCTCGTTCAATGCGGACGAGAAACTGGCTATCGCCCGGTTGCTGCTGGAAGAATTGAAGGTGAACCGGATAGAGGCAGGGTCGGCCCGCGTATCCTCCGGCGAGAAGGACGCCTGCGCCAAAATCTGCAGCTGGGCCTCTACCAACGGCTATGCCGATCAGGTAGAGATCCTGGGTTTCGTGGACAATGGCGCATCGGTGAACTGGATTGCCGACGTGGGCGGCCGCTGCCTGAACCTGCTCACCAAGGGGTCCATCCATCACCTGACCGGACAGCTCCGGAAAAGCCCGCAGGAGCATTGGGATGACATCCGGCGGGAAATCGGGCTGGCCCGGGCGAAGGGCCTTTCGGTGAACGTGTATCTGGAAGACTGGTCCAACGGAATGGCCGACTCGCCCGAGTACGTGTTCTTCCTGGTAGACCACCTGAAGGACGCCGGGGTCAGGCGCATCATGCTGCCGGACACCCTGGGGGTGCTGAATCCCTCCCAGACCGCCCTCTTCTGTTCCCAGATGGTGGAACGCTACCCGGAAGTCCATTTCGATTTCCACGCCCACAACGACTACGACCTGGCCGCCGCCAACACCTTCGAGGCCGTCAAAGCCGGCATCAAGGGCATCCACACCACGGTGAACGGCTTGGGCGAGCGGGCCGGCAACCTTCCGGTAGCCAGCGCCGTGGGCCTGCTGAACGACCACCTGCACCAGGAGAATTCCCTGGAAGAAGGCTCGCTTATGCACGTATGCCGGTATGTGGAGACCATTTCGGGCGTCCGCATCCCGTCCAACATGCCGCTGGTGGGCGAATATGTCTTCACCCAGACCAGCGGGGTGCACGCCGACGGGGACAAGAAGGGAGGCCTGTACCAGAACGCCCTGCATCCGGAGCGTTTCGGCCGCCACCGGCATTACGCCCTGGGCAAGACCAGCGGGAAGGCCAATATCGTCAAGAACCTGGAGACCCTGGGAATCGAGCTTACGCCGGAACAAATGCAGCTGGTGACCCGGCGGGTGGTGGAACTGGGAGACAAGAAGGAATCCCTTACCCCGGAAGACCTGCCCTACATCATCGCCGATGTCCTGAAGGGCGGCCACGCCCCCGGAGAGGGCCTGGTGCACGTGGTGAATTACAGCCTCCAGCTGGCCCACGGTATGCGCCCGGTGGCCAACCTCCGCATCCAAATCCAAGGGGAAACCTATGAGGAATCGTCGGCCGGAGACGGCCAGTACGACGCCTTCATGAAAGCCCTGTGGAAAATCTACGACCGGCTGGGCCGGCGGCATCCCCACCTGACGGACTATGTGGTCAAGATTCCCCCGGGAGGAAAGACCGACGCCTTGGTGGAAACCTCCATCTCCTGGGACCTGGACGGCTATTCGTTCAAGACGCGGGGCGTGGACTCCGACCAGACCGAAGCCGCTATCAAGGCCACCGTCAAGATGCTGAATATCATTGAAAGCCGAATTGTATAAACACGAACTTAATTACATTTTACCATGAATGGCATAGACTGGGATACCCTGGGCTTTGACGCCTATCGCACCCGTACCGTCATCTTTTCCCACTACAAAGATGGGCAATGGTCCCCTTTCGAGGCCACGGCGACCTTCTCCTTTACCTTCGACCCCTTTGCCCAGGTCTTCCATTATGCGATTTCCTGCTTCGAAGGCCTGAAGACCTTCCGGCAGAAAGACGGCCGGATTGCCATGTTCCGGCCGGATCAGAATGCCGCCCGCATGAAGCGGACCGCAGATTTCCTGGGCATGCCCTGCCCTCCCAAGGAACTCTTCCTGCAAATGTGCGCGGCCTGTGTAGAGAACAACATGGAGTTCCTGCCGCCTTACGGGCACCGGGCGTCCCTGTACCTGCGGCCGCTCCTGGTAGGCATGCACCCGCAGATGCAGCTGGTCCCCTATCCCGAGGCCGTCTTTGCCGTCATGTGCGCTCCCGTGGGCTCTTATTACGGCGAGCACCTGCGCTCCTTCGCCGCGGTGATTCCCGGCAATTATGACCGCGCAGCACCCAAAGGCTCAGGCAGTTACAAGATTGGCGCCAACTACGCCTCTACCTTCAAGCCCTACAAGATGGCCCACGACCAGGGCTATACGGAGCTGCTGTACCTGAATTCGGCCACGCGGCAGTTCGTAGACGAGTTCGGTTCCTCCAACTTCTTCGGCATCAAAGGAAACAAGTACATTACGCCTTTGTCGGACAGCGTCCTGCCGTCCATCACCAACAAGACCCTGCAGGAAGTGGCGGCCGACCTGGGGATGGAGGTAGAAAAACGGCCCGTCCCGGTAGAGGAACTGGCCGAATTTGAAGAGGCGGGCGCCTGCGGAACCGCCGTGGTCATCACGCCTATGTCTCATATCGATATCAAACCCGTGCTGGAAGGTCCGGAAGTTTCCCGGGTGTTCCGGTATCGTCCCGACGGCGAGGTGGGACCCGTGTGCACCGAACTGTACCGGCAGATTACCGGCATCCAGTTCGGCGAACGGGAAGATACGCACGGTTGGTGCTACTATATCTAAAGAATCCGGTCAAACGCCTGTGAGAGGTCGGCCAGGAGATCGTCTATATGCTCCGTGCCGATAGACAGGCGGATGGTGTTCTGGTAGATTCCCTGGTCTGTCAGTTCGGCTTCCGTAAGCTGCGAATGCGTGGTGGTAGCCGGATGGATGACCAGGGATTTTACATCGGCCACGTTGGCCAGCAGCGAGAACAGTTCCAGCGAATCGATGAAGCGGAAGGCCTCGTCTTTCCCGCCCTTGATCTGGAAGGTAAAAATGGAACCGCCCCCGTTGGGGAAATATCGTTGATAGGTCTCGTGGTCGGGATGCGTGGGGAGGGCCGGATGGTTCACCTTCTCCACCTGGGGATGATGGGAAAGGAACTCCACCACTTTCAGGGCGTTATAGACGTGGCGCTCGACCCGCAGGGAAAGGGTCTCCAGGCCCTGCAGGAAGATGAAGCAGCTTACCGGCGAGAGCGTGGCACCGGTATCCCGGAGCAGGATGGCGCGGGCGCGGGTGATGTAGGCGGCGGGACCTACGACATCGGCAAAGACAATTCCGTGATAGCTGTTCTCCGGTTCCGTAAACTGCGGGAACTTGCCGGAAGCCTTCCAGTCGAACTTGCCGGAATCCACAATCACACCGCCGATGGTGGTGCCGTGGCCGCCGATGAATTTGGTGGCGGAATGGACCACGATATCGGCCCCGTGCTCGATGGGTTTGAGCAGGAACGGCGTGGCGAAGGTGTTGTCCACAATCAGGGGGAGGTGGTGCCGGTGGGCGATTTCGGCCACTTTTTCAATGTCGATGACGTTTCCGTTGGGGTTGCCGAAGGTCTCGATGAACAGCAGTTTGGTCTCCGGGCGGATGGCTTTCTCGAAGTTGGCCAGGTCCGAAGGGTCCACGAAGGTGGTGGTGATGCCGTAAGGCACCAGCGTGTGCCGGAGGAGGTCATAGGTGCCGCCATAGATGGTCTTGGCCGCCACCACATGGTCGCCCGCACGGGTAATGTTCAGGATGGAATAGGTGATGGCAGCCGCGCCGGAAGCCACGGCCAGGGCGCCCACGCCTCCTTCCAGGGCGGCAATCCGCTGCTCCAGGATGTCTTGGGTGGTATTGGTCAGGCGGCTGTAGATGTTCCCCGGATCGGCCAGGCCGAAACGGGCGGCGGCGTGCTCGCTGTTGTGGAAGACATAGGACGATGTCTGATAAATAGGTACCGCGCGTGCGTCGGAAGCGGGGTCTGCGTGCTCCTGTCCCACGTGGAGCTGAAGGGTTTCGAAATGTAGTTTCTTGTTTGCCATTGTATTGTAATTTTGTTGTTTTCTGCTTGCAAAGTTAGAGGGTGTGGATTTATCAAACAAGAACCTTTGAAATTTTGGTGTTTTTCCCTATTTTTGCAAACGGTAACAGACGATGCGTCCAGTTTTGCATCGTCCCCGGCATAGAAAACAGAAGATTCCACCATGACCGAAACGCTCGACAAGACCGACATCCAGATGCTGCGCATCCTCCAGGAGAATGCCCGCATCACCGTTAAAGAATTGGCTTTCAAGGTACACCTTTCCCCCACCCCCGTGTTCGAACGCCTGCATCGGCTGGAAAACGAGGGCTATATCCGCCGCTACACGGCGGTGCTGGACGCCGCCAAACTAGGCCGCGGCTTCCTGGTGTTCTGCAGCGTGCGGCTGCGCAGGATGGGCAAAGAGATTGCCAACGACTTTGTGGACCGGGTAAAGGATATCCCGGAGGTAGCCGAATGCTATAACATTTCCGGCGACTTCGACTACCTGCTCAAGATTTACGCTCCTAATATGCAGTATTACAATGACTTCCTCATCAACACCCTGGGAACCATCGAAAGCCTGGGCTCCGTCCAGAGCTCCTTTGTGATGAATGAAGTCAAGAACAGTTACGGACTGGTCTTTTAAGCCTCCCGGTGCTCCAGGGCGGCCTTTACCAGCCCCGTAAAGAGGGGATGGGGACGTTCCGGCGTACTCTTGTATTCCGGATGGAACTGGGACCCGATGAAGAAGGGGTGCCCGGGCAGTTCCACCACCTCTACCAGGCCCGTCTCCGGATTCCGTCCGGTAGCCTTGAGCCCGTTCTTCTCAAATTCTTCCAGATAATCGGAATTGAACTCGTAGCGGTGACGGTGACGTTCGGCAATCTCCGTGGTGCCATATAGCTTGGCCGCCAGGGAACCCGCCTGCAGCCGGCAGGCATAGGCGCCCAGCCGCATGGTTCCGCCCTTGATGGTGGTGGCTTTCTGGTCTTCCATCAGGCAGATAACCGGATGGGAAGACTGGGGATTCACCTCCGTGGATGCGGCGTCCGGCCAACCCAGGACGTTGCGGGCATATTCCACCACGCACATTTGCATACCCAGGCAGATGCCCAGGAAGGGGATGCCGTTCTCGCGGGCGTACCGGACCGCACAGACCTTCCCCTCCAGGCCCCGCTCGCCGAATCCGGGCGCGACCAGGATGCCGTCGGCCCCCTTGAGCAGTTCGGCCACGTTCTCCTCGTGTACATTCTCGCTCTGCAGCGTGTGTACGCGAACCCGGCAATCGTTCGCGGCACCGGCGTGCACAAAGGCCTCCAGGATGGATTTATAGGCATCCTGCAGTTCTACATATTTGCCCACCAGGACGATGTCCACTTCGTGGGACGGGTTTTTGATGCGTTTCAGGAACTCTTTCCACCGGGCCAGGTCGGGCGTTGTAAAATTATCGATCTGCAGCTTACGGACGGCCAGTTCGTCCAGGTGCTCCTCGTGCATGTTCAGGGGAACCTGGTAGATGCTCCAGGCATCGATGCTCTGGATGACGTGGCCGGGCCGGACATTGCAGAAGAGAGCAATCTTGCGGCGCAGTTCCGCCGATAGCGGGTGCTCTGTCCGGCAAACGATGACATCCGGCCACACACCGCCCTGCTGGAGGGCCTGCACCGAGTGCTGGGTGGGCTTGGTCTTGAGTTCTTTGGCGGCGCTCAGATACGGGATGAGCGTCAGGTGGATGGACATGGTGTCCTCTTCCGGCAGTTCCCATTGCAGCTGGCGCACCGCCTCCACGAAGGGCTGCGATTCCATATCACCAATGGTTCCGCCGATTTCCGTCAGAATGACGTCGTACTCTCCGGTACGGCCCAGCAGGAGCATCCGGCGCTTGATTTCGTCCGTAATGTGGGGGACAATCTGCACGGTTTTGCCCAGGTAGGCGCCCTCGCGCTCCTTGGTAATGACCGTGTGATAAATCTTGCCGGTGGTTACGTTGTTGGCCTTGGAAGTATAGACGCCCAGGAAGCGCTCATAATGTCCGAGGTCCAGGTCGGTCTCGGCGCCATCCTCGGTCACATAGCATTCGCCATGCTCGTAGGGATTCAGGGTCCCGGGGTCGATGTTGATGTAGGGGTCGAATTTTTGGATGGTCACCCGCAAGCCTCTTGCCTGCAAGAGTTTAGCCAACGACGAAGCGATGATTCCTTTTCCCAGCGAGGAAGCCACGCCGCCCGTAATAAAGATATACTTCGTATTCATAACGGGATACAAAGATACGATTTCCCTTTCAAATCGCAAGCAACTTTTTGAAGGAATTATCGGACGGCTTCCTGAAGCGGAACAAATTCATAGCCACGGCGTTGCAGGGTACGGATAAGCCGGGGCAGGTGGTTGTAAAACTTGTCGGTCCGTTCGGGAACGGTACCCAGGTGGATCAGGAGGATGTGGCCGTTCAGCCCCACCATCTGGTAGGCCGAGAGGGCGAAGGGGTTCATTTTAGGACCTTGTTCATCTGGAAGGAGACGCGGGAGGTCATGCCCCCTTCGTCTTGGCGAAGGCCCACCCAATACATAGTGTTGCCCTGGATGGAGATTCCCCACCATTCGCGGTAGGACTGGTCATCAATCTCCCAGCGGGTGCAAAGCAGGCTGCCGGCCACGAAATACTCGCTCACCGTGTTGTCGCCGGGTACCCAATTGTCTCCGTCCTTTACATAATATACATAGGTACCGTTGTCAAGATACTGCCAGCGGTGCTCCTGCCCGTCGTCATACGCCGAGCCTTTGCTGGTACAACGGCCCTGCCAGGTACCGATGATGTCTGCGGTGTAGTCCACATTCTCTTTGACATAGTGGACAACATAGTGCCGGTTGAGCACTTCCGTCCCATTTATCTTTATGGTAAAATCCTGCGTGGCCGTGAATTCGCCCTTGCTGATATAAATCATATCGAAGACGATTTCTGTTATCGTTTGCGGGTCGTACTGGCTGGTAAGGGATACTTTGTTGCCATCGATGACAACCTCGCAGGCCGCATCGTGAATCCAGGAAGCCCCCGCTGCCGGATTATTGCTGAACGAGCCGCTCATAAGCGCCTTGTTGGTAGAGATAAATTTGAGCACCACCTTTTCGTTGGTCAAGAAGGGCTCGCCACCCTTGCTGTCTGAAATCCAGCTGCCGATAATCTTACCGGCCACGTCCATGTCGTCGCTGTCTTTCTTGCAGGAAACAAGCAGCGCTGCACCGAAGATAAGGGTTGCGGTAAGAATTCGGTTGATAACCTTTTTCATATTCACGATTTGTTAATGTTACTCTTGTTTTTTCGTTTTGGCCGACCACTTGCCCATCCGTAAACGGAAGAGGATAAAGGTAAGCAGGGCGAGCAGCAGGAAAACGCCTATCACAGCGGTATAGATTTGCTGCTGGCGCGCCGATCGGGCCTCCGCTTCCACAATCTCCATATCCCGCACATGGATGGCATGCAGTTCGCTGGCATCCATGCGCCAATTGTTGGTGATGGCAGAATCCAGCACTTCGCAGATCTGACGGGCCGTCAGATTGATGGAATCCTGCCGGTTGAGCATCTGGTAGGCGTGATACTTCTTCAACAAATAGCGCTGAATGTTGGCCAGGGAATAGACATTTTTTTCCTTCCGGAGGTAGTCCATGATGGTCCGATAGCTGGCGGCCGCCTCGTTCCACCGTTTGGCTACGGTCAGGTAGTCGCTGGCATTGGTAAGACCCTCCTTGGTTTGGGAGAACTTGGTCTGCAGGTAGTCCTGGTACGAACTTTCCGCCTCTTCGTGACGGCCCTGTCCCTCCAGCGAGATGGCTTCGAAAATCTTGAACCGGGCCCACTGCTTGTCGATATACTCTTTGTCGTCCGGGTAAACGGTTTTGTATTCCATGATCAGCAGTCCCAGGCGCGAGGTCCAGAAGAGTCCCTGCTCATATTCCTTCAGATAGGACCAGATGTAGGAAACGTTGATGATTCCCACAATGGCGTCCCGATAGGCGTTCTTGGATAATTTGTGCTGGATATTCGCCTGGTGCTTCTGGTAGGCCCGCTCCAGCATTTCAGTCGCCGCAGGGTCTGTCTTATCGAAGTAGGCCTTGCTGCAACCGGCTAAAATCAGCAGGTTATTATAGTCGCTGGTAGTGTCGCACTGGATTCGCTCCAGCCGGGAAATGACAGGGAGCGCCGTTTGCAGGGAAGCGACATATTTCGCTTGTCGGCACTGCTGGCTGGTCAGGTAACTGGCCGATTTGGCATAGTAGCACAGGTCTTCGGGATCCATGGAATCCTCCGTGACCCGGATGGCTTCTTGCCAAAAGTACTCCGCCAAGTTTCGGTCACCCTTCTGATATTGGGCATAACCCTTCCAGTAGTTGCTTGCGCCTTTGGAAAGGCTTCCGGCCCTTTCCAAACTGTCTGCCAGGGATTGTACCTTTTCGAAGTCCCTTGCCCCGGAAGCCGCGTTAATCATACTGATAGCTTCTGCTGTGGAAGTCTGATTGACTCCGCTTTGACAACCGGTAAACAACAGCCCCGAGAACAGAAGGGCTACCATGAGGGATGCAAAGAATCCCCCCTTTGTTGTGATTCTGGTTTCCATTCCAGTACTAATAATATATTGGTTAGTTTTTTCCTTGCGGAAAAAATGCCTTACAGGCGTCTGCAAGGCATTTTGCGGAGAGGACGAGATTCGAACTCGTGGTACCCTGATAGAGTACGGCAGTTTAGCAAACTGCTGGTTTCAGCCACTCACCCACCTCTCCTGAGAGAGTCCCGGCCCGTAGCTGAGCGAACCGGGACTGCAAATATACGAATAAATTTTAATTATCCTAACGGATTCAGCAAGAACCTAGCGATAATCCACAAATTCGATATCCTTGGCTGCACGCTCGGCAAGTGCCTTATCTTTGCCGGCGGCCTCCAGGTAACCCTTCACCTCGGAAGCGGCCTTACCCTGACGGGCGGCGATGATGGCTTTCAGGTAGGCAACCTTGGGATCCTTGCAGTGAGCGGCGGCAAGCGCCTTGTCCGGCTGGTCGTTCAGCAGGTAGGCCAGCACCGTGTTGTGGCAGCAGCCCTTGGCGTCGGCCAGATCCTGGACGGCGGCGGGATAGTCGCCGGTGAGAATGTCCACCACACCCATATTGGCCTTGGCCTCGGCGGTATTGGCTTTCTTGAAGCAGTTCTTGGCGGTCTTGAGGTCGTCCTTGCGCAGGGCAATCACACCCAGGGCGTTCTGGACGTCACCGTCCTGCTCCTTCACGGCCTGGAGAGCCTTCTGGGCCTTATCCAGCTTGCCATCCTTCAGATAGCAGACACCCAGGTTGTACTGGGCGCGGTCGCTGCCAAACTTCTCAATAGCTTTCTTGTAAACCTCTTCCTTCTTGGCGTTGTCCTTGACCAGCGCGGCGGCACGGAGGAGGGCCTCCTCGTCCAGCACGTTGATGTTGTTGTCTACCAGTTCCACCAACTCTTCCGGGGTGTAGTTCTGGTATTCCACATTAGCGATGAAACGGGCACGGCGCAACTCCGGAAGCACCGAGCTCTGCAGCGAGGTGTAGATCTGGGACATGTTGCGGATTTCGCTTTCACGCACGGCCGGGTCGCTGTACATGGAAAGGACGCGCAGGATGAGGTCCTTGTCCTGGATATCGGACTTGGCCACCAACTCCTGGAAGCCTTCCCAGTCCTGACCGATGGAGCGGACCTCGGGAGCACCCACCTCTTTGCCCTTGGTGATTTTCTCGAAAGCCTTCTCGCCCGTCTTGGAACGGTTGTCGGAAAGCTTGGCGTTCAGTTTCTCACCGCCTTCCGGGGAAGCGTAGGCAACCACCTCGGTACCGGTGATGGTCTTGCGCTCGTTAGCGGCAATCTCGTCCAGGGCGGCCTGGAAGTCCTTCACGGACTGGCTGGCAAGCTGCTTGTTCTGGACCTCGGAAGAATTGACCTGATAGAGGATCTGGCCCTCTGCGGTCTGCTTGATGACAGACTGGTAGTTGTCCTTCTTGAAGGCCACCTGACCCTCGCTCTTAACCAGCATATAGGTCGTGTTCACACCATCGGCCACCTTCTTGACAGGCAGGTTGACGGACTTTTTGCCGTAACGGGCCACGCCGCGGAGTTCCAGATGCGAAGTCTCCATTCCCTCAACATAGTCGAAGTGAAGATTTTCAGTGACGGTGGTACCGGCCGTGGGGACAACCTTATAATTGTCCTTTACCTTTTCGCCTTGGTACCGCAGGGTTTTACCCTTCGCCTCGCCGCCTTCATAGACAAGGACCGGCGTCACCTCCAGGATAGCCTTGGGATGGAAATAGTCCTTCGGATAGGTTACAGCAACCTGTGCGTCTACATTGCCGGCAATCGCCTCAAGAACCACAGGTGTGCACTTAACAGTAACATTCTCAGCCTGCTGGGCCATTTTCTCGGCCGAAGAGCAAGCAGCAAGGGCCAATCCCAGGACGGCCGATGCAAAAATTCTGATTCCTTTTTTCATATTTTGCATAAAGAATTAATTCTCAATTAGGCAAAGATAACAATTATTTTCAGGAAAATCGTTAACTTTGCGATAAGTTGTAAAAAAATGGATACGCAAGAATTACAGCGGCTCAAAAATAAATTCGACATCATCGGGAACGACGCGGCGCTGAACCGTGCCTTGGAAACGGCGATGGCTATCGCACCCACGGACCTGACGGTCCTCATCACGGGCGAGAGCGGCGTGGGCAAGGAAAACATCCCGAAGATCATCCACCAGAACAGCCGCCGCAAGAACGGGAAATATTTCGCCGTCAACTGCGGGGCCATTCCGGAGGGAACCGTCGATTCCGAGCTGTTCGGCCACGAAAAGGGCTCGTTCACCGGCGCCATCGAAACCCGCAAAGGGTATTTCCAGGAGGCCGATGGGGGCACCTTGTTCCTGGACGAAATCGGGGAGCTGCCGCTGGCCAGCCAGGCCAAACTCCTGCGCGTCCTGCAGAGCGGCGAATTCATCAAAGTGGGTTCCAGCAAGGTAGAGAAGACCGATGTCCGCGTCATTGCGGCCACCAACGTGAACCTGCTGCACGCCGTAAGCCAGGGCAAGTTCCGCGAGGACCTGTACTACCGCCTCTGCGCCATCCAGATCACCATGCCCGCCCTGCGCGACCGGAAAGAAGATATCTACCTGCTGTTCAGGAAGTTCACCTCCGATTTTTCGGAGAAGTACAACATGGGCAAGGTGAACCTGACGAGCGATGCCATCCGCCTGCTTACCGGCTACCGCTGGCCGGGCAACATCCGCCAGTTGAAAAATGTGGCCGAGACGGTGGCGGCCCTGGAGGGCGAGAAACTCTCCCCGGGTGCCGAACGCCGCATGGTGGATTCCCTCACGCTGGAGCAGTACCTCCCGAAAGAGGCGCCGGTTACCCTGCCGGTGGCTGCCGGCGGGCACGATGCGGGGGGCTTGAGCGCATCGGACCGGGAAATGTTCATCAAGGCCATCCTGGATATCAAACAGGAGGTGGAAGACCTCAAAAACACCGTCTATGGCGGCGAGTCTCCCGTGCTGCATCCGCACCGTCTGGCCGGTCCCGAGATGCCGGAGGCCGACTGGCAGGGCCAGGGCGCACCCGTCTCCAGCGGCGAGGTCCGTTCCGTGGCGCTGGACGACGATGCCGAAGAGCAGTCCCAGCCCCTGGACGAGTCCCTCTCCATCAACAATGCAAGTAAAGAATTGATTATCAAGGCGCTTGAACGCTCCGGCGGAAACCGCAAACTGGCGGCCGCGGAGCTGGGTATTTCGGAACGCACCCTGTACCGGAAGATTGAAAAGTTCGGCCTTGACACCAAACCTACCAAGAAATGAAGCTCCGCCTGATTCTCCTGCTGCTGGTTCTCCCGCTGGTTTCCGCCTGCGGAATCTACTCGTTTACAGGAACTTCCATCCAGCCCGACGTGCAGACCATCACCATCAACTACTTTGAATACAAGGCGCTGAAGGTGAATCCGTCGCTGAGCAACGACCTTACCGAGGCCGTGAAGGACCAGTTCCGCAAACTCACGCGCCTGTCGCAGGTAGATATGGACGGAGACCTGGAAATCACGGGCGAGATTACCGGGTACGACGTGCGCGCCACGGCGGTGACCGCCAACGAAGTGGCCGCCCAGAACCGCCTGACCGTCACCATCAAAATATCGTTCGAAAACAAGAAATATCCCGAGGACAGTTTCGAAAACAAGAGCTTCTCGGCTTACGAGGATTACGATTCCATGCAGGACCTGGGTTCCGTGGAGGCCCAGTTGTGCGAGGAAATCGTCAAGAAACTGGTGGATGAAATTTTCAATGCAACCGTAGCACAGTGGTAATCAATGGCGCTCGACTATATTAACATACGATCCCTCACGATGGAGGAACTGGTGGGCCTGGTGAACCTGTATCCCTGGTTCGGCGCGGCCCGGCGGGAACTGTGCGAGCGGATGGTCCGGTCGGGCGCAGAAGGCTGGGGCAAGGAACAGTTTGCCAATGCGGCCCTCTACATTGGGGCGCGGTCCATTATCTCGGACATCGTGCGCGCCGCCCGGAAGACCGACTGGAAAGACAAGGACGTGGATGTCTTGCTGAAATCCTTTATTGCCCCGAAAGAAGAGGAACCGAAGTCGGATGTGCGCGTGGTAGGAGGCGATTTCTTCACCCAGGCCCAGTACGACGGCGTCCGGCGCGAGGGAGACAATGTCTTTTCGCATTACGCCGCCCGGGCCGCGGAAGCCTCTTCGGAGGAAGGGAAAATGGACTTCTCAGACAGTCCTTTCTGCACGGAAACGCTGGCGCAAATCTATGCGGAACAGGGTTATTATGAGCAGTCGCGGAAAATTTATTCCCGTTTAAGTTTGCGATATCCGGAAAAAAGTGCTTACTTTGCATCCCTTATCGAAAAATTGGATAATTAAAAGTAGTAAGATATGAATTGGATTTTTACGACGCTGGTTGTTCTGATCGTGCTTGCAAGCGTGCTGCTGACCCTCGTGGTGCTTCTGCAGAACGGTAAAGGCGACGGTCTGGCCAGCAACTTCGTTTCCGCCAACCAGACGCTTGGCGTCCGCCAGACGGCCGACATTCTGGAGAAATTCTCCTGGTATCTGGTAACCTTCATTCTCGTGCTCAGCATTGTGTCTTCCTTTACGCTGGGAAGCCGCACCACCGAGACCGATATGACCGACCAGATTGAGAACGTCGCTACCGAAAGCCAGCCCGCTTTCCCTGGCGCCCCCGCCTCTCAGAACTGACATTTTGTCAGCGTAAATCCTATTGGAATAGAGTTTGGACGATAGCCGGTTGACCCCGTGGTCAGCTGGCTACTGTTGCATTTGCCCCTTGACCACCCGGTTAAAAAGGAGGAAATGCAATGAACAATAAGGATTTACAATTTTTGAGCAAGTTTGCGGTGAATCTGAACGAGATGGCCGCAAAGGGAAAGCTGGATCCGGTGATCGTGGGCGAGCCCGGCGTGGGCAAGACCGCCATATCGGAGGGTATCGCCCAGAAAATCGTGGACGGGAACGTCCCGGAGAACCTGAAAAGCAAGACCGTCTTCTCCCTGGACATGGGTGCGCTCATCGCGGGCGCCAAGTACCAGGGCGAATTTGAGGAACGGCTGAAAGGCGTGGTAAAGGAAGTGGTGGACAGCGCCGGCGAAATCATCCTGTTTATCGATGAAATCCACACCCTGGTGGGTGCAGGCCGCAGCGGCGGCGCCATGGATGCGTCCAACATCCTGAAACCGGCCCTCGCGCGCGGAGAGCTGCGCACCATCGGTTCCACGACCCTGGACGAGTACCAGAAGTACTTCGAAGAAGACAAGGCCCTGGAGCGCCGTTTCCAGAAGGTCATGGTAGACGAGCCTTCGCCCGCCGAAAGCATCGCCATCCTGCGAGGCCTAAAGGAAAAATACGAAAATCATCACCGCGTGCGCATCGAGGACGATGCCTTGATTGCCGCCGTGAACCTTTCGCATCGGTACATCACCAACCGTTTCCTGCCGGATAAAGCCATCGACCTGGTGGACGAGGCGGCTTCCCGCCTGCGGCTGGAGATGAACAGCGTCCCGGAACCCATCGACGACTTGAACAGCCGCATCCGCCAGCTGGAAATCGAAAAGGAAGCCATCAAACGCGAGGGCGTATCCTTGAAGATGGAAAAGATTGATGGGGAGCTGAAGGAGCTGAATGCGAAGCGGGAAGAGCTGATGCAGCGGTGGAACAACGAAAAGGATATCCTGCGCGACCTGCAGAACGCCCGCCAGCAAATTGAAGATTATAAGATTGAGGCGCAGGCGGCCGAGCGCGCGGGAGACTACGGGAAGGTGGCGGAGCTGCGTTATGGCAAGATAGCCGCCGCCCAGAAACAGATAGACGACTTGACTCAGCGCCAGGCGGCCATCGAGGATCCCATTGTGACCGAGGCGGTTACGCCCGAAGACGTGGCCGAGGTGGTGGCCAAATGGACCGGCATCCCCGTGAAGCGGATGCTGGAGAGCGAGAAGGAGAAGCTGCTGCGGATGGAAAGCGAGCTGCACAAGCGCGTCGTGGGCCAGGAAACGGCCATCCAGGCCGTGGCAGACGCCGTTCGGCGCAACCGAGCGGGCCTGAGCAACGAAAAGCGGCCCATTGGCTCCTTCCTCTTCATGGGTACCACGGGCGTGGGCAAGACCGAACTGGCCAAGGCCCTGGCCGAATTCCTGTTCAACGACGAGAACATGATGACCCGTATCGATATGAGCGAGTACCAGGAGCGGCATACCGTGAGCCGGCTCATCGGCGCGCCTCCGGGATATGTGGGCTTTGACGAGGGTGGACAACTTACCGAAGCCGTGCGGCGCAAGCCCTATTCGGTGGTATTGCTGGACGAGATTGAAAAGGCCCATCCGGATGTCTTCAACATCCTCCTGCAGGTGCTGGACGACGGCCGTCTGACAGACAACAAGGGACGCACGGTGGACTTCAAGAACACCATCCTCATCATGACCTCGAACGTAGGTTCCGATATCATCCAGGGCTTCATGGAAAAACTGCCCGAAACCACGGGCGATCCTTCCGCCGACATGGACGTAATCGCCCGCCGTCACGAGCTTCTGGAGGAGTGTAAAAAGCAGGTGATGGACGTGCTCAAAATGACCGTCCGTCCGGAGTTCCTGAACCGTATTGACGAGACCATTATGTTCGAGCCGCTGACGCGTCACGACATCCGCGACATCTTGCATATCCAGATGAACGAACTGACCCGTCGGCTGGCCGAAGAGAACGTCTCCCTGACCTTCACGCCGGCCTTCGAAGACTATATGGTGGAGCAGGGTTACGACCCCGCTTACGGTGCCCGTCCGGTGAAGCGTCTCCTGCAGCGGGACCTGGTGAACCAGCTGGCCAAAGCCATCCTGGACGGCACGGTCCGAAGGGACTCTTCCATCCGGGTCGATGCCGCCAACGGGGAGGTCCTGCTGGGCAACGCCTAAGCTGCGATTTTCGCAGATAAATTTGCTTATTCCTATTCCTTTCCGTAAATTTGCGTAACAACGGATAAGTTAATAGGAATAAGCTTATTTTTTATATATAACTCTGTATCAAGATTATGAAGTTTGCATTTCGCAAGAAAGAAATTCAGGAAATAGCCCGTTTGCGGTGGCTGGCCGAAGAGCAGCATACCCGCGTGGCCCTGCTCTCCGGACCCGACGGAATTGGGAAGAAAAGCCTGGTACAAGAGGCCTTGAAGAGCCGGAAATTATACTGGCTGGATGCCGAAATGCAGACCGAAAAACTCCTGGTCCAACGCCTGGATATGGGCGCCAAGACCCTGGCCGAAAGCTTCGAACTCCTGTTCCGGAAGGCAGAGGAAGAGCACGTCATTTTGGTGGTGGAAAACGTGGACCGGCTGGAAACTTCGGCCCCGGAAGCCCTGGAAAAATTGGAGTCGCTCGCCCATGACCGCAAGCGCAAAACCGCCCTGTTTTTGTGCCTCCTTTCTTCCTCCCGGAAGATCCGTTTCGGACAGCCGAACACCGTGGACACCCACCTGAAAATCGGCCCGCTTTCCCTTCGCGAAATCCGCGAATTGCTTACCCGTTCCAACCCCGATGCAACGGGGGAAGACACCCTTGCCCTGTATGCGGCAACCGGGGGTGTTCCGCAGTACATCGGCTGGCTCCTGGACCAGGGTGCCAACACGGCCGAAGGCATCCGGGCGGCCTCGCTGGATCCGGCTTCTCCGGTATCGCACATCGGAAAGAATCTCCTGGCCCGGACGCTGGGCACCCTGACCCCGGTCTATACCTCTATTCTTTCCCTGCTGGCCGAAGGCTGCCAGGGCGCGCCCCAGATCCAGGAACGGATGGGGAAGAACGTGGGCGGCCACCTGGCGCGGCTGGAAGAAGATTACGGCCTGGTCAAGAAATCCCGCCCCCTGTTTGCAAAAGAGGGTGCGCGCAATCTTGTCCGCTACGAAATCCGGCCCCTGGAACTGCTCTGGTGGTTCCAGCACGCCGGGGGAGTGGGTCTCAACGAACGCAATCGCTTTCTGGTGGAGCGTCGTTATTTCTGTGATAAACTCATTCAGGAAGAGGGATTTACAACTGTAGAGGGTTGGTGGAATCCCACCAGCGGAGAAGCCTTCGACCTGGTGGCCTGCCCGTCCGGGCACAAAGCCATGGTGGTGGGCGACCTGTGCGAAAACAAGGCGGCCGTAGACAAAGAAGCCGTCAAAAAGAAGCTGCTTCATTTCCAGGCCGCCGCCGGCAAGGCGGGCGCCGTAGACGTCCGCTATTTCTCTAAAGAAGATTTGTAAGGGATTACTCCTGCGTCAGTTCCTTCACCACGTCTTTCAGGCCCGCATACTCGGACAGCACAAAGAGGACGTAGTGGATATCCACGCACACGCATTTGTTATATCCGGGGACAACCATGGCGTCGCTGGCCAGGGATTCTTTGTTCCCGTCGAAGGCCAGGCCCACCAGCTCGCCCCGTGCGTTCAGCACCGGTGAACCGGAGTTTCCGCCGGTTATATCATTGTCCGTGAGGAAGTTAACCACCTGGTCTTTCCGGGCCCCCGCCAGGACGGCGGCAAACTTGTCGTCGTACGCAAAGTCGTGCCGGGACAGATCCCGCTTCTCCACAAGGCCGCGAACGGTAGATTTCCAGGAACACTGAACGCCGTCCCACGGCTCCAGCGTGCAAACCTGGCCGTAGGTGATGCGCAGGGTGGAATTGGCATCGGGATACTGCGGAATGCCCTTTTCCTGGCGCATGGCATAGAGGGCGTGCGTGTACTCCTTGCCCAGTTCGGACAGCTGGTTGCGGTTCTTGAGCGAGTTGTTCCGCTCGTTAAACGTGCTGGTTCCCACGTCTTTGACAAAACGGACCAGCGGGTCGTTCTCATACAGTTCCTGGGTTACCACAGACTCCGGATGGGCAAGGAACGTATTGTCCCAGAGATAATTGGCCAGGGCCGTGACATCCCCGTTGAAGCGCTGCATCAATTCGCGCTGGTAGGGTCCGTAGAACGAGGAATCCACGCCGGCAAAGTATTCGGAGGACGAATAGACCAGCAAGTCGTGCTCCACACGCGGGTCGGTTTCCGCCATGGCACGGTTGAATTCCGCCTGTTTGTCCTTGGCGCTTCCCATCCGCATAATGTTGCGGGTAAGGACCATGCCGCGGAACAGGGTTTCGCGGAAATAAATGCGGTTGGTATCCACCATGGCGTTCCGGCGCGTGAGCGAATCGGTTTCGCGCAGCAGGTTGCCCCAGCGGGCCTTGCGCTCCGGATCGGCATCAATCCAAGCCTGTAACTGCTTCTCTTCCTGGCGTTTCTGCTCCACCACCCCGAAACGGCGCCAACAGAGCATCTCGCCTTCGTTCAGCTCCTGGACGTTGCTCAGGGAAAAATAGGTGTCGGAATATTTCCGGCGGATGGCCGGATCGGCCTCCATCCAACGGTTGATGATGGCCATCTGTCCCTTGCGGACGCGGGTCGTAATGGGATGCGACAGGGTGGCCGTGCTCTCTACCTCATAGGACGAGGCATAGCGGCGGGTGCGGCCGGGATAGCCGAGCACCATGGTAAAATCTCCCTCCCGAACGCTCTCGGGGGCAATTTTCAGCCATTTTTCGGGCCGATAAGGTTCGCCGTTTTCGTACAGGCGATACAGGGTGAAGTCGCATTTGTGCTGCGGCCACTCCCAGTTATCCTCGTCTCCGCCAAAAGCGGCGATGCTCACCGGCGGAGCGGCCACCAGGCGCAGGTCCGTGTACTCCCGATAGAGCATCATATAATACTTCTCGCCGGACCACATGCCGTTTAGCGAGGCTTCCAGGCCCGTCTGCTGCTTATAGCGCTTCTCCAGGACAAAGGCCAGCTTGCGCCCGCCGGAGGACTGGCCCTGCTCACTCAATTCCTGTTTCAAGGCGGCCACCTCGTCGGTAACATCCAGGACCTTCTTCAGGAAACAGACCTGCTTGTCGGGAACCGGAAGCTCTTCGGCGCGCGTCATGGCCCAGAAACCTTCTTCCAGATAATTGTGTTCGGGCGTACTAAGCGCGTGGACATCGCCAAAGGCGCAATGGTGGTTGGTAATGAGCAGGCCGTCCTTGGACACCATGCTGCCCGTGCAATAGAATCCCAGGGCGATAACGGCGTCCGAGAGAGTTGCGCCCGGTGCGTCGGCATCGTAAATGTCCCTTGCATTCAGCAGCAGGCCGCGTTCCTGCATTTTTTTCTCCAAAGCCGCATCCAGGGCGTTGATCATCCACATTCCCTCGTCGGCGCGGCCCGGAACGGCCGCAAAACAAAGCATTAAGGCAAGCAGGAGCCTTGCCGGATTCATTCTATTACTCATCTTCATTCTTCTTTTCCGGAATCACCACAACTTCACCATGGTCGGCAGCCACCGCAGCTTTCCATTTATCGGAATAGCCCGGGTGCTGTATCTTGGCGGGCATTTTCTCGGAATGCTCCGTGTGCAGGAAGTTCCCGTCGCGGTCCTGGGATTTTACGTTGCCGTCGATAAACTTCACCAGCAAGGTTTCTTCCAGCTTGACCCAGTCCTGGAACTGCTTCTGGGCCGTTTCGTTGGAGAAAGTGGTCAGGAAACGGCGCAGCGATGCAAAATAATCGTTCTTGACCTTGCCGTTCTTTTCGTACTGCTCCTGGGCCTTGTAGGCAATCTTATTATAGATTTTCAGGGCTTCCTCGTCGTTGTGGGTGAGCCGCAGTTGGACCTCGTTCTCAAAATCGTCCACGCGCTCGCGAACGAAGGGGGCCATCTGGTCGTACATCTTGTAGCAGGCGTTCGCCACGCGGTTGTTGATCCAGAACGATGCCGTAGGCGAGTAGTGCAGCAGGTCTCCGTTGCCCTCGCGGAAGCAGTTGGGGACGCTGTTCACGTTGGTGTAAATAGGTGTCAGATAGGAAGTTGCGGCATCGTCGGTGCCGAACCAAATCACGCCGCCAATGACATCGGGCAGATAGGGACGGGCCTGTCCCACCATCCAGAAGCCGGTCTGCTGGGTGGCAATGGCGCGCTCGTTCAGGTAGCGTTTTCCGTCCGAGGCGAAACGCATAGGACGCCAGCGGTAGGGGAGGCCGTTGCCGCCGGCACCGATATCCTGCGTCATATCCATAGGCGTTCCCTCGAAGTGGTCGCGCATGGCATCGGCCAGCTCCTTCACGCCCACCTTGTGGTTGGGCTTGACAAAGAGGGGTATCCGGTTCTCCAGATCGTAGCCCAGGGCGTAATCTACATAGGTATAGGCATCTTTCGTGAGGATGCGGCCGCTTTCTTCGGTATAGGTGAACCAGCCGTTGCATAGGAGGTTATAGGCGCTCCAGACGCGGGCGTCGCAGGCGCGGGTGGTCTCGAAATCCCACGGGGCATAGGCCTTGGAGAAGTCAAAATCCTCGTCTTCCCCCTGGAAATATCCTTTCTTGCGAGCAAAGGAAATCACATCCTTGGCATAGAGGCAGTTCTCCGGGTCGTTCAGCGGGAATTTCCCAATGCGGGCCTGGTTGGCGTGGGCGCAGATATACCCGTCCGGAACGCGGCGGGCCACCCACACAATTCCCTTGTCTATATTGACGCCATTGCGGATATTCGTACCCTTTCCAATCAAATCCATCACCCAGGCCTCGTTCTTATCGGCGATGGAGAACGTTTCTCCCTCGGAGGCATAGCCATACTCGTTGGCCAGGTCTACGATGATCTGGATGGCTTCGCGGGCGGTTTTGGCCCGCTGAAGGGTGATATAGATGAGCGAACCGTAGTCGATGATTCCCCGCCGGTCCAGCAGCTCCTCGCGGCCGCCGTACGTGGTTTCCGTGATGATGAGCTGGTGCTCGTTCATGTTGCCCACCGTCTTGAAGGTGTGCTCTGCCTGGGCGATTTCGCCCAGATATCGACCCGTATCCCAATCGTAAATTTTCAGCATGGTTCCGGGTGCGTAATCGGCCGCCGGACGGAAATAGAGTTCACCATACATGGAATGGGAGTCGGCCGCATAGGAAACCAGGCATGATCCGTCTTTGCTGGCACCGCTGGAGATGATGATATTGGTGCAGGCTTTGGTGCGCGATTCCACTACAAAAACAAGCGCCAGGACAGAGAGGATATAGAAGACTGATTTTCTTTTCATTTTTTTCTTTTCTAAGAATTCACTATTTTTGTCGCTCATATATCAGAATACAAATCTATGAATTTTTTTGTTCGTATGGAACGGTATCTGAAAATATTACTGATTCTGGCCCTCTTTTTCGGGATGGCACCTGCCCTGTCTGCACAGGAGCCGCTGACCCCGGAAGAGAAGGAAAAGAAGTTCTACGAATTTATCGAGAAGGAAGTGGAACGCTACGAGAGCAGCCTCAAGCTGGAAACCTGGCAGGTGTTCTATGTAGATTCCATCCTCACGCACGACTATCAGGCCATGCAGGAGGAGTTTGAATCCCTGCAAGCCCGGAAGGTCGAAAATACGGCCCTGTACGAGGCTGCGCGCGACAAATGGATGCAGAGAATCTATGATTCTTTCCACCGCGTGCTGGACGATGCCCAGTGGGCGAAATACCTGAAAAGCGGGGCCGGAAGGGATCAGAAAGCCCGCGAAAGACGGGCGGCGAAACAAGCTGCCATTAAACAGAAATAATTAAATGTCAGAGAGATATGGTAACGAAAGAGAAGATTGATGCGTTGTTCAATCAGCTGAACGATCTCAAGTGCCAGACCCAGAAGCAGGTGGAAGAGGCGCGGGTGCGCCTGTTGGGCCGCAAGGGTGAGATTACGGCCCTGTTCGAGGAGTTCCGCAACGTAGATAAAGATATGAAAAGGGAGTTCGGCCGGGTCCTGAACGAGCTGAAGCAGGCCGCTTCCGCCAAAATCGAGCAGCTGAAAGCCGCTACCGAGACGGTCGCCGCCGATAATGGCTCCAACGAAGACCTGACCATGCCGGGCGAGCCGCAGCCGCTGGGGTCGCGCCACCCGGTTTCCATCGTCCGCCAGGAAATTGTGGACATTTTCCGCAAATTCGGTTACGATGTGGCGGAAGGTCCTGAGATTGAGGACGATTACCACGTGTTCGAGGCGCTGAACTTCCCGCCGAACCACCCCGCCCGCGACATGCAGGACACCTTCTTCGTATCGGCCGGACACATCAATCCGCTGCTGCTGCGGACGCACACCTCGTCCGTACAGGTCCGTTCGATGGAGAAAATGGACCTTCCCATCCGGGTCATCTGCCCGGGACGCGTGTTCCGCAACGAAGCCATTTCGGCCCGCGCCCACTGCATCTTCCACCAGGTGGAAGGTTTGTATATCGATGAAAATGTGACCTTTGCGGACCTGAAGCAGGCCATCCTCCTGTTTGCCCGCGAAATGTTCGGTCCCGATACGCAGATCCGTATGCGGCCGTCCTATTTCCCGTTCACGGAGCCGTCTTCGGAAATCGATGTGAGCTGCAACATCTGCCACGGCAAGGGTTGCAACATCTGCAAGGGCACCGGCTGGCTGGAGATTATGGGCTGCGGAATGGTAGACCCGAACGTGCTGGAGGCCTCCGGCATTGATTCCAAGAAATACAGCGGCTTTGCCTTCGGTATGGGTATCGAACGCATCGCCATGCTTAAGTGGCAGGTAAACGACCTGCGCCACTACTTCGAAAATGACCTACGCTTCCTTCGCGAATTCGATTCCGCGATCGAGGTCTAGGTCCTACCCCAGAATTTCCAGGAAGCGGGCTTTGTCGGGTGCGGCAGAGTCCGCTATTCTGTTGCGCAGGCGGCTCAGGCGGTTGTACACCACGCTTTTCTCCTTGTCCAGGAGGGTGGCGATGGTGGTGCTGCTCAGGCCGGAAGCGGCCAGAACATAGAGCCGGAAATCGTCCTCCTTGAACTTGGGGAACTGTGCGCGCAATTGTTCCACGGCCCCTCCGCTACGTTCATTCAGGGATTTTTCCAGGGCGAGAAGGGTTTTGGGGTCGTTGCGCAGGGCGTCGATGGTGCCGCGCACCTCTTTCAGGATGTTCTTCTGCAATTTTTCGTCCGACGAGCCCTCATAGATATAGTACTGCTCGCAGAGGCGCTCCAGCAGGTCATTTTTCTCCGAACCGGCGTTCAAAAGCTGCTTGGAGACGGCCCCGAGCCGGTTTTGTAAATCTTCCGCCGTTCCCAGGTAACGCTCGGCCAGGGCCTTTTCTTCGGCCAGGGCTTTCTCGGTTGCCAGTTTGCGGGCCATGAAATACAGAACCACGGAGCCCAGGATGGCCAGGAACAGCAGGGCCAGGGCCAGGCGGCTGAGCCGGGCGGAACGGACCTGTTCCCGGGCCAGGGTTGCCTGATCCTTTAAATAATCTTCGCGGGCGCGGGAAACGGCGCTCTGCAGGGCTGCGTCATTGTTCCGGTTTTCGGCCCGCATCACCGACTCCAGGGCCTGCAGCGCCTTATCCGCCTCGCCGGATCGGGCATAGACCTGGTATTCACGGAAAGACAGGGCTTGCCGGTCGGCCTTGCTTTCGCAGGATTCTTTGGCCTTATGCATCCAGTAGCGGACATCGCCCGGCTGCCCTAGCACCGAATACGCATAGGACAGGGCGCCCATATCGGTGCAGGAAAGGGGATAATGCAGGTCATCCGCCACCCGGGAATACATTTCGATGGCTGCCTGGACGTCTGTCTTGCGGGGAGGCTCCTTTTCCAGGAGCATGGCCGCATAACTGCGCAGGGTATGTACTTCTATGAGGGTGTCTCCGGCCGCGTGGGCCAGCGAAAGGGCCTGTTTGAATACCTGCTCCGCCTTCTCGTAGTCCTGCAGGTTATAGAAGGCCTGGCCATATTCCAGCAGCACGTGGCGGGCATCGTCTTGCCGTCCGGCCTTTGAAAAAGCGCCGAAGGCTTCGTAGAGGTTCTGTGCCGCCCGTTCCTGGTCTCCCGAAGCATTGAAGGTATAGGCCAGTTTCCGGAATACCTGTCCCTTTAACGCCTCGTCCTTACCGGCCTGTACCAGCGCTTTTTCCAACGAAACGGCCGCCTTGTGGAAGGCTCCCTCGTCCAGTTGCCGGCTGCCGGTTTCATACCACTGCTGCGCGTCGCCCTGCAACGCCGCCGCCAGAATCATTAACAATAAAAGTCTCATCTTGTCCGATTGTTCTTTCAGACAAAGATAGTGAAAAGTTTTGACTTGTGTAAGTTGCTGATTTTCAACATGTTACATTTTGCGATAGATTTCCGCGCAGCCCGCCGCTGCAACACATTGATTATCAGCCGGTTACAAAATGCCCGCGATAGATTAAACAGGCCCGAAAATTTGGAAAACGGCCCTGGAACGCCGTACCTTTGCATCAGCAACCAAACTGCCGCCCGGCAGGGGGTGTTGCCCGGATCAACCCATAAAAAAAGAAAGAGTATGGAAACGAAGAAAAGTGAAAGAGCATCTGCCGAGAACAAACGGTTCCTGTTTGCAGAAGTAGGCCTTGCCGTAGCCCTGGCCGTCGTGCTGGCCATGTTCTCCTACGCTACACCCGATAAAAAAGCCACCCTTCTGGCCGAAATCGCCACGGCCATCGATGAGGACGATGTCCCCGTCATCCTTGACACGCCGCCCGTCCCGCCCCAGGCTCCTGCCATGCCGGTCATTTCGGACGATATCCAGATTGTGGACGACGACATCCAGGTGGATGATTTCGTGAGCACCTTCGAGGAAGACGACACACCCGTGAATATAATGGACTACGTGGAAACGCCGGTTGAAGAAGAGATAGAAGAAGAGGAAATCGGGTATGCCTTCGTGGCCGAAAAGCCCAAGTTCAACGGGGGCGACGCCAACGAATTTTCCCGTTGGGTCAATGCCCATGTGGTGTACCCGGAGATCCCAAAAGAGAACGGAGTGCAGGGTCGGGTGACCCTTCAGTTTACGGTCATGAAGGACGGCTCCGTGGGGAAAGTCATTGTCTTGCGCGGCGCCGATCCGGCCCTGGACCGGGAGGCCGTTCGAGTGGTGTCTTCCTCTCCAAAGTGGACGCCCGGAAGACAAAGAGACCGGGCTGTGAACGTAACGTACACCTTCCCGGTCATCTTTCAGCTAAGATAAGAAAACTGTGGTTAAATTAATTACAGGTTTCTTAACAGGTTTGTCAGGCTGACTTTTTTCTCAATAAGGGCGCGCAGGTCTTCGATCTTGACGCGCTCTTGTTGCATGGTATCGCGCTCGCGAACGGTCACCATTCCGTCGTTCAACGTGTCGTGGTCGATGGTCACGCAGAACGGAGTACCGATGGCATCCTGGCGACGATAGCGCTTTCCGATGGAGTCTTTTTCGTCGTACTGATAGGAGAAGTCGTACTTCAATTCGTCCACCACCTTCTGGGCAACTTCCGGCAGACCGTCCTTCTTGACCAGCGGCATCACGGCCACCTT
>CADCCI010000029.1 GCA_902799895.1 uncultured Bacteroidia bacterium
GTCCACCCCCGGACAAGTATAGGGGGAGGGGCCCGCAAGATACGAGTTCCGCGTAAGCGGGACGAAGTAGATTGTGGGAGGGGCCGGAGTGCAGGACGCTGAAGGCGGCCGAACGGAGTTCCCCCGGCACCCTACCTCACTCCCCGCCCTCCCAAATATTGGCGTTTCATCCACCAGAAAGGGCGTTTCGGTGGATGGCGAGGGCAAAAGGGCCGTTCGTCCACCGTAGAGGTCGTTTCGGTGGATGGCGAGGGCAAAAGGGCCGTTCGTCCACCGTAGAGGCCGTTTTGGTGGATGGCGAGGGCAAAAGGGCCGTTGTCCAACAAAAGTGGCGCATAACATAAGTGGCGCATAACAAAAGGGGCGTTTGCGTGGATGGAGACTGATAGCAGGGGCGAAGATTAAAGGGGGAAAGTGGATAAGATTGGGTTTTTTTTACTAACTTTACGGATTATGAAACGCAGAGAGTTCCTAAAGGCTGCAGGGCTGGCGGGTGCCGGTTTGGCAGCAACAGGAGCAGGACTGTCTTCCTGCACAGGTATGGGCAGCGGCAATGCCCCTAAGCCGTATCACATCAATACCGCCGGCGGTGCCCGCATGAAACTCAGCTGGGAACCCTACGAACTTCAGCTGCGCCACGTCTTTACCGTGGCCTCCTATTCCCGCACCACCACGCCGGACGTCCAGGTAAAGATCGAATACGACGGCTTTACCGGCTATGGCGAAGCCTCTATGCCCCCCTACCTGGGCCAGACCGTCCAGAGCGTCTGCTCCTTCCTGGAAAAGGTAGACCTGAACCAGTTCGCAGACCCGTTCTGCATCGATGACATCCTCACCTATGTAGATAGCCTCTCGCCGGGCGACACCGCAGCGAAAGCGGCCGTTGACATCGCCTTGCACGACCTCGTAGGACAGTTGCTGGGCCAGCCCTGGTACCGGATCTGGGGCCTGGACGCCGCCAAAGCACCCGACACCACCTTCACCATCGGCATCGACACAGCCGACGTAGTCCGCGAAAAAACCCGCGAATGCGCCAGCCAGTTCAATATCCTCAAGGTTAAAGTGGGCCTGGAGAACGACATGGAAATGATCCGCGCCATCCGCGACGTAACCATGCTCCCCCTGGCGGTCGATGCCAACCAAGGTTGGAAAGACCGCGAAAAAGCCCTGGAAGAAATCTTCTGGCTGAAGGAACAGGGAATCGTCATGGTGGAACAGCCCATGCCCAAGGAACGCATCGACGACAACGCCTGGCTCACCGAGCGCAGCCCCCTCCCCATCTTCGCCGACGAAGCCATCCAGCGCCTCAAAGACATCCCCTCCATCAAAGGAGCCTACACCGGAATCAACATCAAACTCATGAAATGCACCGGCATGCGCGAAGCCTGGAAAATGGCCAACTACGCCCACGCCGAAGGCATGCGGGTCATGGTCGGCTGCATGACCGAGACCTCCTGCGCCGTAACGGCCGCAGCCCAGCTCTCCCCCATCGTAGACTTCGCCGACCTGGACGGCAACCTGCTCATCTCCAACGACCGCTTCCGCGGAATGGAAGTGGTAAACGGCAAGATCACCCTCCCGGACCGCCCGGGACTCGGACTCATCAAACTCTAAAGCCCTATGACCCCCGGATACAAAAAAGAATTCATCATCTTCGGCCTTGTTGCCGTGGCCATGGCAGCCATCATCTGGTGGCAGCGCCATCCCCAGTACTCCTGGAAAAAGGATCTGGAGTACCGGCTGGATGTGGATTTCAACAAAACACGCGAAGAAGTCACCGAATATATCAAACAGTACATTCCGGAAGTGACGGACGAGCAGATCGACGCCTGGACCGCCTCCGGAAAACTGGAAGCGATGGAACGCCACGGGGAAATACGGTATTTCAAATACGCGGCCCGCAACCTCTTCCGGCTCGACACCGCCGCCATGCGGCGCTTTGAAGCCATAGAAGGCACGCCCAGTCCGCTGGACAACCACAGCGGCGTAGATGCGGTCAACCTCCCGCAAATCATTGCCGATGTAAAAGCCACCGGGAACCCCATCGCCCAACCCCGCCAGATGCACGTCAAGTTCACCCTCACGGTAAAAGCCGATGCCGTCCCGGCCGGAAAAACCATCCGCTGCTGGCTGCCCTATCCGCGCTCCGATGTGCCGCGCCAGACCAACATCCGCTTCATCGAAGCCGGTCCCAACGGCGACAAAGGCATCTTCTCCGGAAACGCATCGCGCCACAGCACGCTGTACCTGGAGGCAGAAGCCGTAGCCGGACAGCCCACCGTCTTCTATGAGGAATTCGAATACACCGCCTCCGGTGAATGGCATGACCTCTCCAAGGCCGACATCAAGCCCTACGACACCACCACCGACCTGTACAAAGAATACACGGCCGAACGAGAAAAACACATCGTCTTTACAGACCGCATCAAGGCCCTGGCCGATTCCCTTACGCAAGGAATCGACAACCCCTACGAACAAGCAAAGGCCCTGTTCACGTACATAGACCCGGCCTATCCCTGGGCATCGGCCCGCGAATATTCCACCCAAGAAAACCTCCCCGAATACGTCCTTGACAACCACCACGGAGACTGCGGCATGGTTACCCTGCTGCTCCTCACCATGTGCCGGTACAAAGGCATCCCCTGCCACTTCCAGAGCGGCTTCATGATGCACCCCGGCGACGATAACATGCACGACTGGGGAGAGTTGTACTTCGAGGGCGTGGGCTGGGTTCCGGTAGACATGTCCTTCGGCTTCCCGCCTTTTGCCACCGGCGACTACCTAGCCGCCAACCCCGACACGAAGTACTTCTACCTGGGCGGTATCGACTCGTACCGGATGGTGGTGAACAGCGACTACGGCTGCGACCTTATCCCCCGCAAAAAATACCCCCGCAGCGAAACGGTGGACTTCCAGCGCGGAGAGGTGGAATGGGAAGGCGGCAACCTGTACTTCCCGGATTGGACCTGGAATCTGGAAATCGAATATCTTAACTAATTATTATCTATACTCTAATTACTACACAATGAAGAAAATCCTTCTGGCTCTGGTTGCTATGTTTGCAATCACCCTCGCAGCCAACGCTGCCGACTATCGTCTGGACGAGAGCGCCATCGACGCCGTCATTGAGAACGCCGTTGCCGTTTCCCCCAGCAGCATCATGGGCGAAATGAACGCCACCATGCATACCAACGCCTCCCTGAGCGCCGGCACCGTCAATTCGGCTGCCGCCATCATCCTCAACTTCTTCCTGGGCGGTATCGGTATCCACCGTCACTACATGGGTACCCGTCCCTGGATGTGGGCTATCTACACCGTCACCATCTTTGGTATCCTCGGTGTGGTCCCGTTCGTTGACTTTATCGTTATGATTGTCGCGTTAGTCGAAGATGGCAGCGTAGGACGCTATTGCGGCGACACCCGCTTTATCATGTGGGGTTAGTGGCTACACGCAAATCCATCCTTTTCCTGATCCTGGCAGTCTGCCTGGCCGGACCGGCCGCCGCCCAACGCAGGGTATCGGCCTCTGCACAAGTGCAGACTGTCATGGACGGGAAAGTGACAACGGTTACCAAGGAAGTCTATTGCTCTGCCAACGGACGCCTGGTAACCGTTTTCCATTCTCCCGAGCTTCTCTACATCATTTCCAACCCCAAAGGAGAGGTCCAGATTTACCGGCCGTCCGCCAAGGAAGTCATCTCCGAAGTCAAAGAAGATTTCAGCGACCGGGACGACCTCATCTATCTCTTCCTCACCGGCAGGGTCGATGATATGGGACTCGCCGGGTATGGATACAAGCTGGTTTCCTCCAAACAGGAAGAGGGGGGAATCATCCGAAAAGCCTATCGCAGTGACGAACCCGGCCGGATTCCCCGGGTGGAGCTGGTCACGGAAAACTTCCTGCCCATCTATCTGGCATACATTGACGGCGGCGGCAAGGTTGTCAGCAAAACCTGGTTCACCCAGTATCTCAAACTGCCGCGTTTCTTCCTGCCCGCCCGCGTAACGAATGTCTCGTACACCACCTCGCGGGATTCCGTTATCACCCGCACCACCTATTCCGATGTCAAGGTAGACCCGGATAGTCCCCTGTTCGATTTCCAGGTCCCCGCCGATGCTCGTCTGGTGCCGCTGAATAAGCGGAAATAATATGGTACGCAAGTTCCTTCTCGCGCTTTTCCTGCTCCTGGGCGGGATGACCGTCGGAGCCGCCCAAAACTCCGTCGCGGCCAAGGTTTTCCTGTTCCCGGACAACCTGCTGCGCCACAGCCGCCTGTCGGCCGGCCGGCCCCATATATCCCTGCCGCCAACGACGCCCCTCTTCCCCGCCGAGACCTTCCCTCCCATCGACCCGTACAAATATGCCGGGAAGGATCTGGATTTCGTCCGCTTTCTCCTGGATTCGGACCTGAAACAGGACGCCCTGGTGCTGGTACGGCAAGGAGGTTATTTCCCCTCCGACACCCTGGATTACCTCTGCGGGAAGGTACTCTTCAGCGTCCGCGAACTGGATGCAGCCGCGCAGGCCTTCTCCGCGCTGCGCCCCACCTCCCCCTTCTATGACGAAGGACTCTTCTATGCCAATGCGGCCGATGCGCATATGGGCCGCCCCGAAACGGCCCTCCGCCGGCTCCAGGATTATCCCGGCCCCTATCGGGAAATGGCCGCCATCCAACAGGCCGGCCTGAGCCTGCTCTGCAACGACCCGGCCGCTTACCGGAATGCAGCCCAGGCGTTTACCGGCAGCGACTTCCGCCTGACCGGCGCCGAAGAAGCCCTTCAAGATGTCTATCAGCATCGGAACGATCAGAAAAGCCCCTTCCTGGGGGCCCTCTACTCCACCCTCCTGCCCGGAGCCGGCAAGGTATATGCCGGCCGGATCGGAGAGGGTATTGCCTCCTTCCTGGCCGTCGGGACCCTGGGACTCGCCACCTGGGACCATGCCCGCAAGGACGGAATCTCCCATTGGACCACCCTGGCGCTCGGTTCCCTGTGCGCCTACTTCTATATCGGTAACATTTTCGGAAGCTACGTAAGCGTAAGCCTCTATAACCAAGACCTCAGAAATGCCCAAGACACTGCGATTCTGTATCATATCCATATTCCTCTGCGCAGCCTTTTCCGCTAGCGCCCAGAGCCGGCAGGAAGCATTGTCGCAGGCCCTCGCCTGCGAACGGGCCGCCTATGAGCATCCGGAAATGGCAGACAGCCTCCTCCTGGTCAAGGCGCAGTGGCTCCTGGGCGCCGGAGAGCAGGAACGCGCAGGAGAGACCCTCCGCCGCATCCGCCCCTTCTTCCTGTCCGAATCCGGCCAGGACACCTTTACCCACCTCCAGAAAGCCTGCCTTCCCAACCAGGACGATACGAAAAAATCCGCCGGGAAGGCGGATTCTCTCGCAGGGAATTTATGCGGCTCGCTCGCATCAGCCGGCTATGTTGCCTGGCAGTTGGCGGGCGGCTATTATCTGGGTGCCCTCCCGGGACTCTTCGTCCTGGAACACTTCTTTACCTCTCTCTTACACCAGTCCCTGGAAACCCATAAAGGCCATCGCCAGGATACCGACGGTAATTAACGCAATCGGAACACCCTTGAAAGCCTTGGGCACTTCGTTGAGCGCGAGGTGCTCGCGCAGACCGGCAAACAGCACCATAGCCAGGCCATAACCCAGCGAGGTGGCAAAGGCATAGACGATGGATTCGCCCAGGTTCAGCATGTGCGGCACGCCGCTGCCAAAGGAGAACTCCTTGGTAACCACGTTGATAGCCACACCCAGCACCGCGCAGTTGGTGGTAATCAGGGGCAGGAAGATACCCAGGGCCTGATAGAGCGAAGGGCTGATCTTCTTGAGCACGATTTCTACCATCTGCACCAGCGAAGCAATCACCAGGATAAAGGCGATGGTCTGGAGGAATTCCAGTCCCAGAGGAACCAGCAGGTAGGTGTTCAGCAAATAGGTAACCAGCGTGGCGAGGGTAATGACGAAGCAAACGGCTCCGGACATACCCGTCGCAGTGGAAAGCTTGCTGGATACGCCGATGAACGGACAGGTGCCCAGGAACTGGGCCAGCATGATGTTGTTGACGAAAATCGCCGAAACAATGATAAGCAAGTATTCCATAACGCGCTATTCTTTTTTAAGGAATTTGTTGAACAGGACCATCAGGTAACCCAGGCACAGGAAGGCGCCCGGAGCCATCACGAAGGCCAGCATACCGTCGCCCGGCAGGAGTTTCCAGCCAAAGGCCGATCCGCTGCCCAGGATCTCCCGCACCAGGCCGAGAACCGTCAGCGCAAGGGTAAAGCCGATGCCGATACCAATGCCGTCCAGGGCGGAATCCAGCACCCCGTTCTTGGAGGCGAAGGCTTCCGCACGACCCAGGACGATGCAGTTCACCACAATCAGCGGGATGAACAGGCCCAGGGTTGCGTAGATGTCCGGCGTATAAGCCTGCATCAGGAACTGAAGCAAGGTCACGAAGGTAGCAATAACCACGATATACACAGGGATGTGTACCTTATCGGGGGTATAGGAAGCCACCAGGGAAATGGCCATGTTGGACAGGACCAGCACAAACATCGTAGCCAGGCCCATGCTCAGACCGTTCACGGCCGAAGTCGTGGTAGCCAGCGTCGGGCAGAGGCCGAGCAGCAGGACAAAGGTCGGGTTTTCCTTGACCAGACCCTTGGTAAAAATCGAAAACTTACTCATGGTCATTTCCTCCTATAGCCTTAACCACCTCGCAGGCATTCTTGACTGCCAGCGTATAGGCGCGCGAAGTAATGGTAGAAGCCGTAATGGCATCCACGTCACCACCGTCTTTCTTCACCGACAGGATCTTCTGGGAAGGATCGAAGCCCTTCCACTGGGCCATGAAGCCCTCGTCCGTGGTGCATTTGGCGCCCAGGCCGGGCGTCTCGGTGTGCGACAAGACAGACGTATTATAAATGGTACCGTCCGGGGTGACGCCCACCATCAGGGTAAGGGCACCGCCGAAACCGGAGGTAACGGATTTCACCGCATAGGCGACGGGGGCGCCGTCGGCCACGCTCTCGTAATACTCATAGACCGTTCCATCCACTTCGATGGTTTTGGCCTCGGACAGTTCCCCGCCCTGGGGCAGGACCGCCTGGATGGAAGCCTTGAGCAGATTGGCGTTGGTCTGGGCAATCGGCTCGGCCGTCAGGGCGTACACACCGCCCAGCAAGGCGGAGCACACCAGGCAGACCAGCGACAGGCACAGGGCCATGTTTTTCAGATTGGATTGTACTGCCATCGCTTATGCCCTCCCAAATTTTTTCTGATGGAACCACCGGTTCAGCAGCGGCACCGTCGCATTCATAATCAAAATGGCGAAGGACATACCCTCGGGATAGGCGCCAAAGTAACGGATAATCACCGTCAGCAGACCGATGCCGATACCGAAGATAATGCCACCCAGGTTGCTCATCGGAGAGGTAACATAGTCAGTAGCCATGAAGCAGGCACCCAGCAGCATACCACCGGAAAGCAGGTTGAAGGCCGGGCCCGTGAACCGGGTCGGATCGGCCAGGGAGAAGGCCGTCGTAAGGATGGCCACCGTGCACACGATAGACAGGGTAATCCAAGGCTTCACCACCCTGCGGGCCAGCAGGTACAGGAAACCGGCCACCAGGGCCAGAGCGCAGACCTCACCGGCGCTGCCGCCAAGGTTGGCATACAGCATCTGGGTGTAGGAAAGGCCGTGCTGGGCCATCAGTTCCGGAACGGAGCCGCCCTGCATAAGGCCTTCCTTGATGATGCCCAGCGGCGTGGCGCCGGAGATGGCATCCACCCCGAAGAGGCCCTGCGGGACCTCCCAGTGGGTCATATAGGTCGGGAAGGAAACCAGCAGGAACACACGGCCGGCGATAGCCGGATTGAACACGTTCTGTCCCAAGCCGCCAAAGGTAAGTTTGGCTACGCCGATGGCGAAGGCCGCGCCAATCAGGACCACCCACCAGGGGGTCGTGGCCGGCAGGTTCATCGCCAGCAGAAGACCCGTAACGACGGCCGAGAAATCGCCCACCGTCGAGGTCTTTTTCAGCAGATATCGGGTGATAAGATACTCCAGCAACACACAGGAAGCCACGCTCACCCCCAGCACCAGCAGCTCTCCCCAGCCGTAGAACACGACCGAAGCGATGACTGCGGGCATCAGGGCAATCACGACATCCCGCATCAGCGACTTCGTAGAGACGTCGGCATGGATGTGCGGAGAAGGTGATACCAATAATTTGCTCATATTTCTATACAATCGTTTACGGGTTTATTTCTTGGCGTTACGCGCCCGGATAATGCCGAGCACCTGGCCTTTTGCAATCCGGATGCGGTCCAGCAGCGGGATATTCGCAGGGCAGCTGTACAGGCAGCAACCACACTCGATGCAATCCTGGATGGCGTTGGCCTCCAGCTGCTCCATATCGGCGTTCTTGGCCAGTTTGTTCAGCAGGAAAGGCTCCAGGCCCATCGGGCAGGCATCGGCACAACGGCCGCAGCGGATGCACTGGCTCTCCTGGCCGCGCACCGTCTGGTCTGCCCGCAGGAAAAGCAGGGCCGACGTACCTTTCACCGTAGCGGCATCCAGGTTTGCAATGGCCTTGCCCATCATCGGGCCGCCGCTGATCACCTTCACCGCATCGGCCGGCACACCGCCCAGATAGTCGATGATATACTGCAGCGGGGTTCCCACGCGCACCAGCAGGTTCGCCTGTTTGGGGAAGCACTCGCCCGTCACCGTGACGGAATTGTCCACGATAGGTTTGTTCTTCTGGACGGCATCATAGACCGCCAGCGCGGTAGCCACATTCTGCACCACGGCGCCCACATCTATCGGAAGACCGCCGGAACGGACCTGACGGTGCATCACGGCATCGATCAGCTGCTTCTCACCGCCTTCCGGATACTTCTTCATCAGTGGCATCACACTGATACCGGCATATTTCGAAGAAATCTTCTGGAACTCCTTGATAATGCTGCGGACATGTTTGATAGCCTCCGGCTTGTTATCCTCGATACCAATCACAGCCTTGTCCACATGCAGCACCTGCTTCAAGATAGCGGCACCCACCACCACCTGCTCGCCCTTCTCCAAAAGGGTACGGAAGTCAGAGGTCAGGTAAGGTTCGCACTCGCAGCCATTGATAATGAGCATCTCGCAAGTCTTGCCCGGAGGCGGGGAAAGCTTCACATGCGTCGGGAAGGTCGCACCACCCAGGCCCACGACACCGGCCAGGCGGATTTTCTCCAGCACAGCCTTGTTGTCATCATCGATGGTCGTCACCAAGGTGTCAGACGTATCGATACCCTCCATCCACTCATCCCCCTCGACGGCAATCTCAATGCAAGTCTGCGGGTTGCCGGCCAGGTCCTTACGCGGGCCGATAGACTTCACCGTACCCGACACGGAAGAATGGATGAACGCCGAAACGAATCCACCGGGCTCAGCCACCGGCTGTCCCACCTTCACCTTATCGCCGACCGCCACGAGAGGCTTCGCCGGAGCACCAATGTGCTGGGACATGCTGATATAAACGGTAGGCGGAAGCGGCAGCGGTTCAATCGCACAGCCGCGGGAAATCTTCGCATCCTTCGGATGCACACCGCCAATCGAAAAAGTTCTCGTTGCCATACTATTCCTCCTTATTCGTTTCTTCCTTCCCACCGGCGACGGCTGAAGGTTGCCCCTGATGAGCATTTTCTTTCGTTACCTGCGAAGAAGGGGCACCTTCTGCCGGAGCAGCAGTAGGCTGGGCCTGATGAGCATTTTCTTTCGCTATCTGCGAAGAAGGCCCACCTTCTGCCGGAGCGGCAGCGGCAGCAGCCTTACGGGCAGCAATCCGCGCCTTGATACCTTCGACATCCAGCGGCTTAGGATAATTCACACCATGGATAGCACCCGTCGGACACACCGCCTCGCACTCACGGCAAAGCTTACACTTGGTGAAATCGATATAGGCCACATTGTTCTCGAAAACAATGGCATCATGCGTACAGGTCTTGGCGCAAATCCCGCAACCGATGCAAGCATTCGCGCAAGCCTTCTTCACGGCCGGACCACGGTCCTTATTCACGCAGCTCACATACATCCGCATACCACGCGGGCCTTTCGCACGCAGTTCGATGATCGCTTTCGGGCAAGCCTTCGCACAGGCACCGCAAGCCGTACACTTTTCCTCGTCCACCACCGGCAGGCCGGTAACGGGATCCATCGACAAGGCGCCGAACTGGCAAGCCTCCACGCAGTCCCCGCAACCCAGGCAGCCGAAAGAACAGCCGGTATCACCCGCATACAGGGCCGCTTTCACACGGCAGGACTGTACACCCTGATATTCATTGATCCGGGGACGCGCCTCACAGGTTCCGTTGCAACGGACCACCGCCACCATAGGGGCCTTCTGCTGAATCTCGTATCCGAGAATGGCAGCCACCTTAGCCATGACATCGTTTCCGCCAACGGGACAATAATTGTTGTCCAGGTTCGGGGCCTTGACAGCCGCCTCGGCGAAAGCACGGCAACCCGCAAAACCGCAGCCGCCGCAATTCGCACCTGGCATCACCTTCTCCACCTCATCGATGCGCGGATCCTCCACCACCTTGAATTTCAAGGCCACAAAATAGAGGACGACCGCCAGCACCAGGCCAAGAAGCGTGATGATAACAAGGGTCCAAAGAATTGTAGTTGACATTAATAATAAGGTTATAATTATTTCAAATAAAATTCATACTTCCGGGCAATCCTGTCGCGTACCAGCCACAGGCCCCCATAATACAAGGCCACCGCAGCGACAGCCACTGCGCCCGCAGCCAATTCCTTCCATCCGGCCGCCGTCAGCGCCAGGACCACGCCCACCAGCAGCAAAAGCGGAACCATATACGATATCCAGACGGCCTTAAGGCCCAGGGAAGCCCGCAAGGCCACTTCCACCTCATCCCCAACCGCATGGCCCTTTGCTTCGAAAGCAGGCACTTCCACCCGCTTATCCTTCATTTCGGAGGCACCACACAGGCCCGCCGCATGACAGGCGCCGCAGGCCGATGAAGCCACGAAAGAAACCACCGCAACAGTGGGTCCAATCTCGACAAGCCTGCCTTTGTGCGTAATCTCCTCCCTGGCCATAGCTTATTCCGTTGTTTTCAGGGGGAACTTGGTGCCCTTGACGCTCTCCATCCGTCCGCTCACGTTTCCAATCTTGAACGGGGCCTCGAACCACACGGGAACGCGGTTTCCGTCATCGGAAAGCCACATATAGAGGTCTTCCTTGCCGGAAAAGAGTTCTCCGGCCACCACCTCGATCGCGAATTTCTTGCACGGGATGGTGCCGATACCCTTGAACGTACGGGTATCGTCGCCCAGCAAGGTGAAACGGACATTGAAGCGGTCATCGTCTATCATGAAACTCATCGGATAGGGAACGCCCTTCTCAATACGGCTGAAATCCGCATTCCGGGCCACCATGAATAGGGCCGGAAGGTCGAAGGTGCAACTGTTTACCGGAAGGGCCAGCAGCTTTGCCCCTATCGAAGAAGTGAAGACGCTCGCCTCTACATACGGTTCATCGGTATCCCAATGGTACTCGTACTTGTTCGTGGCCCGATAGGTATTCTCCTGGGTGTCACGGGTAAAACGCACGGGGCGCAGGCCGTCGCAGGTAACCCAGGACTCGAAGCCTTCGCGCACCTTGAAGAACACGTCATAAAAACGGGCCGTCCGCGCAGACAGCTTGATGTGATAGCAGCTTACGCCGTCCACCACCGTAGAATCAATGGAAATGGTTGCGCAGTCCTGCTGTGCCGCAGCGGGAAGGGCCGCCAGGCAAACCAGCATCGAAACGAGCCAAGTCCGTATCATAAGTCGAATTCGTTCGTGTGGAAGGAGACACCGTCCCCGGCGGGTGCGTTCATGGCCGATTCCATGGAAGACGCCAAGGCCGTAAGGCTGTCGGTCAGTTCCACAAATTTCACTTGTTCACTCTTGAAGTACATATCGATATCGCACGTATCACCGTTACGGTGCTTGGCGATGATGATCTGCGTCTTACCCTTATCTTCCGGTGTCTCGGACAGACCCAGGTAGTCCGGGCGATGGATGAAGATGACCATATCGGCATCCTGCTCGATGGAACCCGACTCGCGCAGGTCGCTCAGCTGCGGTTTTCCGTTGCTGGACTGGCGCTGCACCGCCTGGCGCGAAAGCTGCGACAGGGCGATGATAGGCACGTTCAACTCCTTGGCCGTAGCCTTGAGGGTACGGGAAATGGCCGCCACCTCCTGCTCACGCATACCGCGCAGCTCGGAGGGGCCCTGCATCAGCTGCAGGTAGTCCACCACCACCAGCCGCACGCCTTTCTGCTTCACCAGGGTCTTCAGCTTGGTACGGAATTCCATCACCGGGATACCCGGCGTATCGTCGATATACAAGGGGGCCTTGCTCAAATCCTTGAGCTTGTATTCCAGCTGCTCCCACTCGAAGGGCTCCAGTTTGGAACCGCCCTTGATCTTGTCCGGACTCAGGCCCGATTCGCTGGTCATCAGACGTTTCACCAGCTGCAGGGCCGACATCTCCAACGAGAAGAAGGCCACCGGCATGTGATGGTCTACCGCGGCGTTGCGGGCAAGGTTCAGCGCAAAGGCCGTCTTACCCACGGAAGGACGGGCCGCCAGGATGATGAGGTCCGATTTCTGCCAACCCATCGTAACCTTGTCGATGGAGGGGAAACCGGAGGGAACACCGCTCAGACCGGTGGTGTTCTGCATCTCCTGGATGTCGTTCATGGCCGTGTTGATGATGGAGCCAATCTCCTGGACGTCCTTGCGGACATTGTTCTGGATGGCAGCGAAGATCTTGGTCTGGGCGCTGTCAATCAGGTCGTCCACCTTGACGGAATCGTCGTAGGAATCCTTCAGGATGCTGTGCGAGGCCGTAATCAGGTCCCGCTGGATGGTCTTCTGCTTGAGGATTTTGATATAGAACTCCATGTGGGCGGCGGCGCCGACCTTCATGGACAGTTCCGACAAAGCCACGGCTCCGCCCACCGCCTCCAGGTTGTCCTTTTCCCGAAGCTTGGTGCTGACGGTAAGCAAATCTACGGCGACGTGCTCGTTGACGAGCTCGGACATCGCCTCGAAAATCATCCTGTGACGGGGATCGTAGAAACACGAAGGAGCGAGCTCGTCCATCGCCTCATCGACGGCGGCGGGCTCGATCAGCATGGCACCCAGGACGGCTTCTTCGACGTCAAGAGCCTGAGGCGGTTTGTTTCCCATCTCAAGCCCTAATGCGTCCAGATTCACCCCCTGGTCCTTTTTCTTGTTCCGCGGAGCAGGCATGGCGGTCTAGTTTTATCCTATTCGAAATCCGGATTCACGATGATGCGTCCGCAATGTTCGCAGATGATGAGCTTCTTGTTGGAAGCAATGTCCACGAGACGCTGGGGCGTAATCGTATTGAAGCAGCCTCCGCAGGAATCGCCATTGTACACCGACACCACAGCCAGGTGGTTGTGGACACTGCGGCGGATGCGCTCGTAAGCACTCATGGTACGGGCGTCGATCTTGGCGGCGCAGGCCTCGCGGATGGCCCGGAGCTTCTCCTCCTGGGGAGCCGTGGCATCCACGATACCGGCCAGTTCCTGTTTCTTGGCCTTCAGGTCCTCGCTACGCAGGGTAAGCGCGTCTTTCAGCACCTCGATGTCGCTCTTGCGCTCGGCGATCTTCACCTTGATGTCGCTGATGTTCTTCTCGGCAATCTGGCGGAGCAGTTCCTGGTTCTCGACCTCTTTGTCGATGGAATCATACTCGCGGCTGTTGGCGATGTTCTCGAGTTGGCTGCGGTACTTGGCGATCTGGTCGTCGCAATCAATCACGTTCTGTTTGTTGACGGCGATCGATTTGTTGTACTCGTCGATCATGGCCGTCAGCTGGGCCTGTTTGGCTTTCATCTGGGCCACCTCGGCCTCCAGAACTTCTACCTCGGCGGGCAGCTCACCGCGGAGCTGCATGATTTTGTCGATGTCGGAATCGGCCTTCTGAAGCTCATACAAGGTCTTCAGTTTCTCCTCCACGCTGATTTCGGAATCTGCGAAATTCTTCTGGAGGGAGACAAAGGTTTCATGCTGGTCGATCGGAGTCTCGACTTTCTTGATTTTTTTTGCCATATCTTTGTTTAAAAATATTTTACCGGGTTACTGCTATGCAGTTGGCCGCTGATGCGGACTGCAAAGGTAGGAAAATTTTTCTTTAATAAAGAAAATAATATCTCTGCAATCTCTATTTCTCCTTCAAAGTGACCGATATCCATCACCATAAAGCCATCCGGCGTGAAGAAATGGTGATAGGTAATGTCGCCGCAAATGTACAGCTGGGCACCCGCATTGCGGGCCGCGCCAATCAGGGACGAGCCCGAACCGCCGCACAGGGCCACCGTACGGATGGGCGTGTCGATAAGGGCCGAGCAGCGCACCAGTTTCAGGCCGAAACGCTCCTTCACAAAGGCCACGGCCTCCTCGGCGGAAAGAGGGGCGGGAAGCGTTCCCACGGCACCCATGCCCACGCCGTCCTTTTCGTCCAGGATGCGGACATCCTGCAGGCCCAGGCGGCGGGCCATCGCCCCGCTCACACCGGCGGGGACCTTGTCGGCATTGGTATGGGCCGCATACACGGCCACGCCCGCTGCCGCCGCCTTCAGCACGGTGCGGCCCACGGGATCTTCGGGCTGGATTTTCTTGATGCCGCCATAGATGAGCGGATGATGGGTCACCACCATGTCGCACCCGTTGGCAACCGCCTCGTCGATAAGGGCGGGGGTGCAGTCGAATCCCACCAGGACACCCTTTACGGGCTGTTCCGGGGAGCCGATGCAAAGGCCGCTGTTATCCCAGCTCTCCTGGACTTCCAGCGGAGCGAAGGCCTCGATAACCGAGGCGATATCCCGTACTTTCATAAGGCTTTGCGGACTTCGACCAGCTGGCGCCGGATTTCCTTCAAGCTGTCCAAGGCTTTGACGCGGGTATCCACCGTCCGGCGGTCTGCGGCCAGCTTTTTGGTCACGCCGTCCAGGGTCAGGCCCTGCTGCTTCACCAGGAGATGGATCTGCTTGAAGGTATCAATGTCTTCCGCCGTAAACAGCCGGTTCCCCTTGGCGTTGCGCTGGGGTTTGATATACTTCGGGAACGAATTGGACCAGAAGCGCACCAGGGAAGGACTCTCCCCCAGGATTCCGGCCACTTCGCCAATGGTGTAGAAAAGTTTCTCCATATCTGTTAATCCATTGATTGTCCAGTACTTGCAGACATAAAAATCATATTGGCATAGGTCTCCGGACTCACCGACGCGAACAAGAAGTTCACCGGGTCCATCACCACCGTATCGCGCAGCACCTCGTAGTGCAGGTGCGGGGCGAACGAATTGCCCGTCATCCCCACCGTTCCGATGCGGGTTCCGCGCTTGACACGCTGCCCCTTGCTCACGGAAATATCGCCCAGATGGGCGTAGCGGGTACGGTATCCGCTGTCGTGGGAAATTTCCACCACATTGCCGGCCCCTTTCACCGAGTGCACCACCGACGTTACCGTTCCGTCGGCCGTCGCCAGCACCTGTTCGCCTTGCGGAGAGAGCAAATCCAGGCCCGTATGCTGGGTGCGGACCTTCAGGAAGGGACTCAGTTTCATACCGGTCGAAGCCCCCGTCTGGGCGGGCGAAACCTTCTCCAGCGGAAGGGCCATCGGCGGCAGGTTTTTCTTGTCTTCCATCCGCTCGAAAATGCGGGCGAAACCGGCCTCGATCCGGGCGGCGCTCGCCTCCAGCGAAGTGAGTTTCCGGTCGGCATACAGGACAATGTCGGAATCCCGCGTAGAATCGGCTACAGACAGGATTTCGGCCGGATTCAAACCCTCGGCCGAAGGCGCTCCCGTCCCGAAAATTTCGGTGTAAATGGCATTGTCCCGAACCTGCAGGGACTGCACCACGTCACCCACCAGTTTTTCCTTCTCTTCCAGCGAGGGATAGAACTTGGAATACATACGGTTTTCGCGGATGAGCCGGCGCTCGGTATCGGTGCTGATAAACAGGGAAAAGACCCCGTAATAGAGGATGGAAAGGGTGAGCGTCAGCACCAGGTATTTCAGTCCCATCCGGACGAAATGCCAGATGGAATGCGTCACTTTCCGGAACTCCTGCCGGGTCTTGTCGTAAATGAAACCGCCGTTCCCCATTCCTATCTCCTCCTCAAGCTAAAAGGTTGCAGGACCGCCTTCGATTCATCCTGGCGCTTGCGCACCATGGCGGCATATTCCTTCGGGTCCATGGACAAGTCCATGTAATTGATCGGATTCACATGGTTGCCGCGGTACAGCACCTCGTAATGCAGGTGCGGGCCGGTTGCCTTTCCGCTGCGGCCGCTTTCGCCCACCTGGTCGCCGCGCTTCACCTTCATCCCTTCCACCACGCTGATGGTTTTCATATGGGCGTACCGGGTTTTATAGCCGAATCCGTGGTCGATGACCAGCGAGTTCCCATAGCCGAAAAACTCGTATTTCACCTCCGATACCACCCCGTCGCCGGAAGCGTAGACCGGACTGCCCGAAGGCATCGCGAAATCCACGCCGGTATGCATCCGGTTATAGCCGTAAACCGGATCGGCCCGGAAACCGAAGGGGCTGGAAAGGTGATATTTGTTCTTGTCGGGGTTCACCGGCGGGATGGCGGGCACGCAGGAAACCATATCCCCGGCCCGTTTGGAGAGGGCGGCCACATCGTCGAAGGAATGGCTCTGCACGCAGGCTTTCTTGGCCAGGACATCCAGGCGGCGCGTGGTGCCCGAAAGGAGGCTCCCCCGGTCCAGCTTGTCCAGGTAGGCGTAGCGGTTCACGCCGCCGAAACCGGCATTCCGCACCTCGTCCGGGATGGCATTCATGCCGAACAGGGAACGATACACATCTTCATCGCGCGATGCAAGCGTCTGCAAGACGGCATCGTAACGGTCCATGCGGCGGTTCATCAGCTCGATACGCGCGCTCCATCCGGCATTGATTTTCTTCAAAACGGCCGTTTTGGGCGTATCCCAACCCAATACCGATGTATAGATCCAGAAATACAGGACAAAGAGCACCAGGCTGCCCAGGAAAAGCAGGAGGGTGTTCATAACCCGCGAACTCCGGGAAACGTCTTTGATTTCGTACAAAAGCGTTTCCGGGTTCAGTTTGTATCTCTTGAATTCAGACATATTATGCAAATTTAGTCTTTTTTTGCAAAAAATTCAGTATTTTTGCGCTCTATATTTATCAAAGATAATACCAAAAAGATGATGACATCGAAAGAAATACGCCAGAAGTACCTGGACTTCTTCGCCTCCAAAGGGCACACCGTGGTACCCTCGGCACCTATGGTTATCAAGAACGACCCTACCCTGATGTTTACGAACGCGGGTATGAACCAGTTCAAGGATATCTTCCTGGGCCATTCCGCCCCCAAGTTCCCCCGCGCCACCGACGCGCAGAAGTGCCTCCGCGTGAGCGGCAAGCACAATGACCTGGAAGCGGTGGGACACGACGGCCGCCACCATACCATGTTCGAAATGCTGGGCAACTGGAGTTTCGGCGACTATTTCAAGGACGACGCCATTGACTGGGCCTGGGAACTGCTGACCACGGTCTACAAGATTGATGCTTCCATCCTCTATGCCACCGTTTTCGAGGGCGACGAGGCCGACGGCACCACCCTGGACCAGGAAGCCCGCCGCGCGTGGATGCGCCACCTGCCCGAGGACCACATCCTGCTGGGCAACAAGCACGACAATTTCTGGGAGATGGGCGATACGGGTCCCTGCGGTCCCTGCAGCGAGATCCATATCGACCTGCGCAGCGATGAGGAACGGGCCAAAGTCCCCGGCGCCTCCCTGGTGAACGCCGACAACGATGAGGTGATTGAAATCTGGAACCTCGTGTTCATGCAGTACAACCGCATGGCCGACGGCCACCTGGAGCCCCTCCCCGCCAAGAGCATCGACACCGGTATGGGTTTCGAGCGCCTGTGCATGATCATGCAGGGCAAGAAAAGCAACTACGAGACGGATGTCTTCTCCGGCCTGATCGGCAAGGTGGAAGAGTATTCCGGACACAAATATGCCGAGGGCGGCAACGTTGAAGTGGCCATGCGCGTTATCGCCGACCACGTCCGTGCCATCGCCTTCTCCATTGCCGACGGCCAGCTTCCGTCCAATGTCAAGGCCGGCTACGTCATCCGCCGCATCCTGCGCCGTGCCGTCCGCTACGGCTATACCTTCCTGGGCTTTGGCGAGCCCTTCCTCTGCCGCCTCATCCCCCAGCTGGTGGCCGATATGGGCGAAGCCTATCCCGAACTGAAGGCCCAGCAGAAACTCATCTCCAGTGTCATCAAGGAAGAGGAAAACGCCTTCCTGCGCACCCTGGACAGGGGTATCCGGATGCTGGAAGAGAATATGGCCAAGAATGCCAAGACCAAGACGGTGGCCGGTACGGATGCCTTCGTCCTGTACGACACCTACGGCTTCCCTATCGACCTGACGCAGCTGATCGCCGCGGAAAAAGGATATAAGGTAGACCTGGACGGCTTCAACGTAGAGCTCCAGAAGCAGAAAGAGCGCGCCCGCAACGCCACCGCCAATGAGTTCGGCGACTGGATGGTGTTCCAAGAGGCCGATGTGGTCTTCGAGGGCTACGACACCCTCCGCCTGAAAGGGGCCCGGCTGCTGAAGCAGCGTACCGTAAAACAGAAGAACAAAGAATATTTCCAGCTGGTTTTCGACCGCACCCCCTTTTATGCCGAAATGGGCGGACAGGTGGGCGACACCGGCTTCATCGAGGGCGAGAACGGAGAGCGCATCCAGATCCTGAACACGGTGAAAGAGAACAACCTCACTATCCACCTGGCCGAGCGCCTTCCTTCCCTGAGTACCCAGACCTTCTCCCTGGTGGTGGACAACGTCCGCCGGCGCCACATCCAGAACAACCACACCTGCACCCACCTGCTGCACCAGGCCCTGCGCGTGGTGCTGGGCACCCACGTGGAGCAGAAAGGTTCGTTCGTGGGCCCGGACTATTTCCGATTCGACTTCTCGCACTTCCAGAAGATGTCCGACCAGGAACTCAGCACCGTGGAGACCCGCGTCAACCAGCTCATCCGGTCCGACTTCCCGCTGAACGAAAAACGGGATGCCACCATGGAAGAAGCCCGCAAGATGGGCGCCATGGCCCTCTTCGGTGAGAAATACGGCGATGTGGTCCGCGTGGTGCGTTTCGGCGACTCCGTGGAGCTTTGCGGCGGTACCCACACCAGCAGCACCGGCACCATCGGCCTGTTCAAGATTGTGTCTGAAAGCGCCGTGGCCGCAGGCGTACGGCGGATCGAGGCCATTACCGGCGGGGTCGCCGTGGAGAGCATCCACCAGATGGAAGGCCTCCTGAAGAACCTCAAGGGCCTGATGAACAACGCGCCCGACCTGCAGGGTGCCATTGAGAAACTCGTGCAGGAAAACGCCGATGCCCGCAAGCAGCTGGAGGCTGTAGCCGCCGAGAAAGCGGCCGAACTGGCCGACAAGCTCCTCGCCGAAGCCAAAGAGGTGAACGGCATCCGGCTGGCCCGCTTCGACAGCAGCCTGGATCCCCAGCAGGTCCGCAATGTGGCCCTGCTTTTGCAGAAGAAAGCCCAGAACCTGGTCCTGGCCGGCGCTTATGCGTTTGAAGGGAAACCCAACCTGGTGCTGATGTACGCCAACGACCTGGTCGCCAAAGGCAAGAATGCCGGTAAAGACATCCGTGAAGCCGCCAAGTTCATCCAGGGCGGCGGCGGCGGACAGCCCGGCCTGGCAACGGCCGGCGGCAAGAACCCGGATGGCCTGAAGCAGGCCCTGGATACTTTGGTGAGCATTGCTACGGCATAAAAAAGCATGAAGAAACTCGACAGATTCATCCTGTTTTCGTTCATCGGGCCGTTCCTCATGATCCTTGTGGTCGTGATCTTCATCCTGATGCTGCATTTCCTCTGGCTCTATATCGACGAACTCGTCGGCAAGGGCCTGGGGCTCAAAATCATCCTCGAGTTCCTGATGTGGGGCAGCTGCACCATCCTGCCGCTCGCCCTCCCGCTTTCCACCCTGCTGGCCTCCATGATGACCCTCGGGCAGATGGGTGAGAACAACGAGCTGCTGGCTATGAAATCGGCCGGTATCTCCATCTTCCGGGTCATGACCCCGCTCATCATCGCCTCGGTGGGCATCAGCATCGGCACCTTCTTCGCTTTGAACAACCTGGTGCCCCTGTCCTACAACGAAATCTACACGCTCCGAGACGATATCGGCAAGACCAAGGAGGAGATTAAAGTCCCCTCCGGTACGTTCTACGACGGTATCGACGGATACATCCTGCGCGTGGAGGATACCGACGACAAGACCGGCAAGATGCACGGCGTCATGGTCTATGACCACTCGGCCAACAAGGGGAACACCTTCCTGACCCTGGCCGATTCGGCGCAGATGAAGATGTCCAAGCAGAAGGATTACCTCACCTTTACCCTCTATCACGGCACCAATTACCAGGAAACCAATACCAAACGGTATCGCGATACCACCCTGCAGCTCCAGCGGATCCATTTCAACCGCCAGGACCTGGTGATTCCGTTAACGAACTATTCCTTTGAAAAGTCGGACGAGGCCCGCTACGGAGACCAGGTTAAAGCTATGAAATTGAGCAAATTGCGGAACGATTCCGATTCCCTGAACAAGTTGCTCGATTCAACCAAGGTGATGCATTGGGGAGCCCTCACCTCCCCCACCTTCCTGGCCAAACGTTCCCAGTTGGACACCTCGGTCCACTCCGGCATCACCCATCCGTCTGACCTGCCCGAAGACTTCCTGACCTGGAAGTCGCCGGCCAAGCACCGTGACGCCGTGGGCAGGGCGAAAGAGAGCGCCATGCAGATGGCGATGAATATCGAGAACTTCAACCGCGACGCTTACGAGTATAATTTCATCCTCGCCCGTGCCGATGTGGAGAAGTTCAAACGCTTCGCCCAGGCACTCGCCTGCCTGATCCTCTTCTTTATCGGCGCGCCCCTGGGCGCCCTCATCCGCAAAGGCGGACTGGGCACCTCGGCCATCGTATCCATCCTCTTCTTCGTGTTGTACTGGGTGGTGGATATTTCCGGTACCAAACTGGCCAAGGACGGGGCCACAACCGCCTTTATCGGGGCCTTTATCTCGGCCTGGGTACTGGGGCCCATCGGCATCTTCCTTACCTGGAAAGCCGTTAACGACGCCTCCCTGTTCAATACCGACAATATTGGCACCTGGTGGCGTAAGATCAAGAGCAAGTTCATGGGCTTCTTCAAGAAGACCCGCATCGTCTATATGGGTACCCCCGAATTCGCGGTGGCGCCCCTGGACGCCCTCCTGCAGAAGAAATACCACGTGGTGGGCGTGGTGACCGTGCCCGATAAACCCAGCGGACGCGGCCTCAAGGTGAACGAAAGTGCCGTCAAGAAATATGCGGTAGAGAAGGGCCTGCCCGTCCTGCAGCCCGAAAAGCTGCGTGACCCGGACTTCCTCGAAGCCCTCAAGGCTTTCAAGGCCGATCTTTTTGTCGTGGTCGGTTTCCGGATGCTGCCCGATGTGGTGTGGACCATGCCGCCGCTGGGCACCTTCAACCTGCATGCCGCCCTGCTGCCGCAGTACCGCGGCGCCGCTCCTATCAACTGGGCGGTCATCAACGGGGAGAAGATGACGGGTGTGACGACCTTCATGATCGACAAAGACATTGACACGGGCGGTATCATCCTCCGCCAGGAATGCCGCATTTCCGATACCGATACCGCGGGTGACGTGCACGACCGCCTGATGGCGCTGGGTGCCGACCTGGTGGTGCAGACCGTCGAGGGTATCATCCAGAAGAATGTCGAAACGCGTGTGCAACGGAGTTTCATCCAGGGTTCGGAGGTGCTGAAGCCGGCGCCGAAGTTGACCCGTGAGTTGTGTCACATTGACTGGAATCGGCCTTCGCGGCAGATTTACAACCTTATCCGCGGCTTGAGTCCCTATCCCGCCGCCTTTACCGAACTGGTTCCTTGTACGGAGCAGGCACACGGCTCTTCTTCGCAGGGAATTAGGGAAAATACTACGGATGCTGCCGGTACCCAGCAGCTGAAGATATACTTCGGAGAGGTGGCAGGAGCGAAGTATCCGCAACTGATGGAACGGGTGAAGGCGGAAAAACCGGCTCCGGGAACCGTTCTGTCGGACGGCAAGACCTACCTGGCCATCGCTACGGCCGACGGCGCCCTGGCCCTGACCGACGTGCAGCTGTCCGGCAAAAAACGTATGGACGTAAAAGCCTTCCTGCTGGGCTGGCGCAACCCCGAATCGTACAAAGCCATCTAAGACATGGGCCACGGAAAACTCATCAAGTTTGCCGAGAACGAAACGTTCCGCTGCCTGGTCCAACCGGATCCGGCACGGCTGCTTGCCTTGAAAACCGACCCGCACGGCCCGCTGGTGCTGGCCGACCATCCGCTGAAAGGAAATTGGAACGGAGAGATGTTTGCCAAGCCCCAGCCCCTTGTGGTGGAGCTCGGCTGCGGAAAGGGAGAGTATACCATCGACCTCAGCCGCCGCAATCCGGACTTTAATTTTATTGGTGTGGATATCAAAGGCGCCCGTTTGTGGAAGGGAGCGAAGGAGGCGGAAACGGCCGCTTTGCCGAACGTGGCCTTCCTGCGGACGCGGGTCGAGTTCCTTCCGGCCCTGTTCGCCCCGGGCGAGGTGTCGGAAATCTGGCTGACCTTCTCGGACCCGCAGATGAAAAGCCCCAACAGCCGCCTCACCAGCCCCGTTTTTCTGGAGCGATACCGCCGTTTCCTGCGGCCGGGCGGCATCATCCACCTGAAGACCGACAGCCGTTTCCTGCACGAATACAGCAAGGCGGTGGCCCTGCAGAATGGCCTCACGGTGCTGGCCTGTACCGATGACCTGTACGGGGAGGGCCGTCAGCCGGTCCTGGACAGTCCGCTGGCTTCGATTACTGGCCGCAGTGCCGTAGAAGCCCTGTTTGAGGTGCGGACCTTCTACGAAAAGATGTTCATGGCACAGGGGTACAAGATTACCTATCTGTGCTTTACCCTGGATAAGGAGACCCCCATCCAGGCGCCGGAATTCGACGAGAAATACTGGCGCTCGGTAGAGGGACCCCGCGTTTTCCGCCCCATCATCGAAACCGAAAAAAGAGATTGGATATGAAGAGATTCGCCTTATTGCTGGCAGCGATCCTGTTGGGATCGGCCTTGCAAGCACAGAATTACGACCTGGTGCGCTGCCGTTATAAATTGAACGGATACACGCACATCCTGTCCGAACCCTTGCCCGTATCGGGAAGCGCATCGGACAAACATCCTTTTTTCCTGAGCCTGGAATACATTTCCTTCCCGGATAACACCTACCTGTACGCACTGGAGTGCGATTTCCAGATGACGCAGCGGTGGAGCATCCCCCTGGATGTGAAGTTCACCGCCACTACAAACGACGGAAAGATGGTCTCCTTCAAACAGGTGAACAAGCCGTCCAACGAGAAACGGGTTCACATGGCGAAGGACGGAAAAACGCCCATCTACCACAATGTACTGCGGTATATGCTGGACGAGAACGAGATGAAGAAGCTCCTTTCGGGGGTGAAGCATACCGATATCGCCTACGATTACGAGCCGGACAGTTTTATCACCACCACGTATAACGACAACCAGTTTACCGATGCCCTGAAGCAGGAATACGATGCCTTGAAGGAGATCCTCCTGCCGGGCGACGAACTGGGCAGCCACATTGCCGACTACGCCAACAATCCCGGCAACCTGATGGTGGTGACCGAGGCCCTGCCCGTGAAGGGACAGGTTGCCTCGTACCAGGTGAGCATGACCTATATGTATTTCAAGGCCTCCAATTCCGAGGCTTTCGACCTGAACATCGCCCTGCCCGCCGGCAAGGAATTGCCGCTGGACGCTCCCGTGGTCTTTACCCTGGGCGACGACAGCACCATCGAACTGAAACAGCAGCGCGCCGGAGACGAGGTGGTTTACCTCTACCCTACCGCCCAGCAGGTGAAGCAATTGGCCTGGAAGGGAATCAAGAAAATCGAAATCGGCCTTGTGCTGGCCGACTCTTTCCCGGATGACGCCTTGTCGGCGGTGATTGACAAGTTGTACAACTCCCTTATAGCCGTTGCTACCATATGAAACAAACTTTCATTTCCCTGATTCCGGTGCTGGTCCTGGTAGTACTGCTTGGATTCGATATCAGCATCTTCGGCAGCGACTCCATCCTGGGAGCCAGCCAGGTGGCCCTGCTGGCAGGGGCAGGCGTTTGTGTCTGGCTGGGCGTTTGGCTGTTTAAAACCCCGTGGAAGGTCTTCGAGGACGCCATCGGGAACAATATCGGCGAGGTGACTTCCGCCATCATCATCCTTTTCATGATTGGTGCCATTTCGGGTACCTGGACCATGAGCGGAATCATCCCCACCTTGATCTATTACGGCATCCAGATTATTTCGCCGCGGTTCTTCCTCGTGACGGCCTGCGTGATCTGCGCCATCGTTTCGGTCATGATTGGCAGTTCGTGGACCACCATCGCCACGGTCGGCCTTGCCCTGATGGGCATCGGGAAGGCCGAGGGATTCAGCGATGCCATCACCGCGGGCGCCATCATCTCAGGCGCCTATTTCGGCGACAAGATCTCCCCCCTGTCCGACACCACCGTCCTGGCCTCGTCGGTGAGCGGGACCCCCCTGTTCGAACACATCCGCTACATGCTTTACACCACGGTGCCTTCCATTGTCATCACCTTGGTAATCTTTACCATCCTGGGCTTTACCCACGACGGCGCCGCCCCGCAGATCAATATCTACACGGACACCTTGCAGGCGCATTTCAACATAACGCCCTGGCTGCTGATCGTGCCGGTCATCACGGGGGTGATGATTGTCCGGAAACTGCCGGCCCTCGTCGTCCTGGGCCTGAGCGTGATGCTGGCGGCCGTATTTGCAGGGATTTTCCAGGGCGATATCGTCCGGACCATCGGTTCCCAGGCGGCCCTCACCCATGACGTCACGCGCACCCTGCCCGGCTGGCAACTGATGCTGGCCGGAAGCATCGAGACAATCTACAACTCCGTTTCCATCGATACGGGCGTGCCGCAGGTGAACGAACTGCTGACCTCGCGGGGTATGACCGGTATGCTGAATACGGTGTATCTGGTCTTCTGCGCGATGTGTTTCGGTGCGTGCATGCGCGCCAGCGGAATGATCGGCCATCTGTCCCGACCGCTGCGGAAAATCACCCGCCGCCGGACGGCGCTTGTGGGCGCTACCGTATGCACCGGTGCGGCCATGAACACCCTCGTTTGCGAGCAGTACCTTTCCATCATCCTCACGTCCAATGTCTATCGTGACATTTACGAGCAGGAGGGCTACGAAAACCGGCTCCTGAGCCGTTCCATCGAGGATTCCGCCACCGTCACTTCCCCGCTCATCCCCTGGAGCAGCTGCGGTATGACACAGGCCACCATCCTGGGAACGCCCACGCTGGTTTACCTGCCCTATTGCTTCTTTAATATCATA
>CADCCI010000030.1:0-17470 GCA_902799895.1 uncultured Bacteroidia bacterium
AGCAAAGCGAGCGGAGTCCTCGAAGAGGCAAGCTGCTGCAGCAGCGGAGCTCTGGCACAACAAAAAAAGAGGCCGACCCTTTTTAGTCGACCTCTTTTTTCCATATCATCAACCTTTTATGGCCGTGATGCAGTACTGGACCTTTTCGTGATTTCCACGGCGTACGCCAACGGTCATTTTGACGGTCCCGATTCCGGGACAGTCATAGCTCATGACAATCATTTTTTCGAATGGTTTTTGATTTCCATTGTCCTTTACCGGAGCAGTCCCAACTTTCTTGGCATAGGTTAAAATTGCATCCAGTTGTAGAACAGAAAGTGTCGAGAGATAGGTTCGGGAGGCATGTGTGCATGTTTCTGTAATGGACACATGCCGGATGTTGATATCCTCTTTTAGGGAAAGATTGTATCGTTTGAGAGATGGATTTGCTATCTTCCACTCTCTGTAGAAGTTGGCAATGATTTTTCTTCTAGCTGCTACGTCCTCCGGACTGTTTCCTGTAGGTATCTCCATAGTGTGATTGATAGAATAATGAATGGGCTCTTCCATTTCTGGAATAGCCTTTTGTGATTAATATTGTCTGGTGAAGGGAGTTGCCTCCAGAATGGAGGGCTTACCATACTCCTGATTTCATTATCGGCCGATTCGACGACCACTTGCTTTCAGATGCAAATATAAGTATTAATATTGGCGGAAGCAAGGGGATTCCACGGCGCCGCCGGGGGCGGCTTATCCTTTCTCGTCTACGGGACAAATGCTCATTGTAGATGCATGTAATGGAGTTTTGCAGTAATAAAGCGTTGCGCTGACATCAATGTGAAATCTTCCTTTTCGCCATATTTCTCTTGACTCGGTGCGCCTTTTTTGAGATAAAAAAACACCAGCCCTGACATTATTATAGCGGCCCAATCAACAAGGGAGAAACATATTGTTTATACCCGAATGCTTCTCCAATTTTTATCGCTTGTGGGGCATGTATTTCAATCCCTAGCACACGTTTTTTAAACTCTTGCCAATGGGATTCTATTGCGCGGAGATAATCATCAATTTGACCATCTCGACAATACTCGCAATTGGGAGTTTGATATTGTGAAAAGCCTAAAACTGAATCATAATCATCAGCTTTTCGGTCTTGTCCGTTTTCTAAAAAGACAAAGTACAAATCAGCGTCTTTGCAAATCCCTGCTTCCTTATTCTTCTTAAACTCTCGCATCTTCCTCACGTCATTCTGGAATTCAGTGCCATAGTATGAAGGTTCCGGCCTAGCGATAGAATGAGACTTAAACTCAATCATGGCAACAACCTTTTTGACTCCTACCTTGACTCCCTTCTCGCTCTCTTCCATCTCCAGGATGGCCAAATCAACTCTTCTCTTATTCTTTTTTATTGGAGGAGCCCATTCCCTTCGGACAACATACTTATCTCCATACTCTTTAGTGATGCCATTGTGAAGTTCCCAAGCAATCCTGTCGCGAATCTGTAATTCGTTTTTACATTGGGCACTGTAATATGCAAGTTCGTTAGGCTTAAAATATGAGGCGACCGATTCTAAACAAGATAGCAACGATTTTTTGATGTAGTCTTTGATATTCTCTTCCTTTGTGGCCATGGCTAAGTAATATAGTGCAAATATACCTATAATAATACGAGAATTAACTAGTTCTCATCCGGTTTCGGAAGACCAGGGTAGTAGCGCCAGTCATACTCTATCTCCAGCACCTTCAAGGCTGCATATTCCCAGTACTTCCCGTAGAAGCTCGGAGTAAATTGTGCCATCTCCAGACGCCGCTCAATGGAATCAGGATTCTGGCCGTAGATGTCGGTGAATTCAGCGCATTTCTCCTCGACCAACTCTCCATCATCATTTGGCTGAAGCATATAGAAGACGGTGCCTACCCTAGTGATACTCTCACATTCTTCCGGACGGATGCAATGATTATCCAAAACGAAGGCATAGCGGAAGCATTCGAGATTCTCCTCAGAGCCAAGTGTGCTCAGTGGGTAGTCATATTCGGAGCCATGGAACTTGATGTGGCACACGTCGCCGGTGAAAATGCTTTCTCCCTTTGCGTCCTTGTATGGAGTCTTAACACCAGCGAAAAGTACCCGGTGGGCATAGCCTCGGCCTTTACATTCATCGTGGAAGATCGCATCGACGACATCTGCATTATGGTCCGGAGCCCAGACATCGTCATAGTCCCAGACGTATAGGCTGTCGGCAAAGTAGAAGAAGTTCCCCAGGGCCTTGTAGCCAAACTTGTTTTCACCAATAACATAGCGAATGAGGACATTCGGCTCGGTCCAATGCATGCCGGCACCAATGGTGTAGGCGTGTTCCACGCAAAGCCGCTGCAGTACTTCCATGTTGATGACCGGCGGTGCATCTTCGTCCTTCTTGTCTCGAAGAGGGTCATAGTTGATGAGTTGAATAATCCATTCGTCAGGGAAAGATACATTCGGGAGTTTGAACGCCTCCAGGAACAGCGGCACCATCTTTTCATCCTTGAAGCCGGCGATGCCGCAGCCGACCCTGGTGAGAAGGAAGCGATTCATCGGATGCTGACGTGCATACTCAATGAAGTCATCGACATATGGTTTGATGGCGGACAAAGGTCCGTGCATCGTCGGAATTGCGTAGCACCGCCCCTGCGGTCCTACTCCATTGCCCCACTCTGCGCCAAAGTGCTCATAGGCATAGCGTGCGGCTCCACCCATGTGATGGCCTTCAAGATTGCTACCGAAAACGAAAATCTCACACTCAGAGAGTTCCGTGATGTGATTGGGGGCAATCCTTTTGTTTATCGTTTGCATATCTCTATAGTAGTTTCATTGCGATGTGGGCACAGGCCTCTGCATCGGCCAATGCGTGATGATGATTCTCCAGATCATACCCGCAGGCTGCAGCGACTGTCTGAAGCTGATGGTTGGGTAAACTGCATCCGAAATGTTTCCTGGAAGCGGCAAGCGTGTCGTAGAATTCATAGTCCGGGTAATCCATCTGGTACACCTTGAACACTTCCTTTAGGCAGCCCTCGTCGAAGTTGCTATTGTGCGCTACCAGCGGCAAGCCCTCAATCAGCGGAGCAATCTTCTCCCAGACATACGGGAACACCGGCGCATCCTCTGTGTCTTCTTCTGACAGGCCATGTACCTGCTGGCAGAACCACTGATAGTATTCCGGCTCCGGATGAATCAAGCTGTAGAATGTATCCACAATCTCTCCATTCCGGACGATTACTACACCCACGCTGCAGACGCTGCATCGGCACTCGTTGGCCGTCTCAAAATCTATGGCCGCGAAATCTCTCATACGCCGTACTGTTTTGCCATTTCTGCGATATCTTTCTTGATTTCCAGTCGGAATGCTTCAGGGCTCAACACTTCTACTGCAGGCCCGCGGCTAAGCAGCTCCTGCTTGAAGTCGAAGGTTGGGGCGATATGGTACCGGTAGACCGTGTACTCCTCATTTGATTCAGTTGCCACTTTCATCTGAGATTCGTGCAGAGGTAGCGAATCAAAATACTTTACCTGGTCATTCACGACCCTGATCTTGATTTCCTGTGGCTTCCATTCAGCGCCCACGATGATGCCGAAATAGTCATTGAAGTATTCCTCTGCGTTGAACTTGGCAGGAAGCTTATAGCTCTCATCCGTTGGCTTGACGTCAATCATCCGCTCATCGAGGGAATAGATACGCGGCGTATCCTTGCCTTCACTCTTTGCCAGCATATACCAGCGCTGCTTGAATAGCTTCAGGCAATAAGGCTTTGCTTTGTAGGTATTGGGCTCATCTCTCCAGAAGCTCTGATATGTCATCTCGATGACTTTGCCTGCTCGCATCGCATTTACTATGACGGAGAGCCAACGCTGGCTTGACGGGATCTTCTCGAAAAGAATCCGGTCACGTATATCCCTGCTCTCGTTGAGGAGATTGTTTAGAGAAAGAGAGGCCAGCAGCCACTGGCGTACCCCTTCTCCCTTGAGTTCATCACTGTTGGCAATGTAGTACCCGAGCGACCGATCGCATTTGATTTCAATGCCGAAGGTCTCCTGGATAGCTTCTCTGTGATTATGGAAGGTCCTTTCGGGCAGATAACTCTCACCAAGCGTATTTGCCTGAGCATGTGCCCAACGATTGCTGATTTCTTTGAAGGTAATGGGGCCGTGGTCATTGATTACGTTCAGTAACCATACATACCTTTCGAAGTAGTTTTTTGCCATATTCAGTATCTTGATCTGATGCAAAGGTAAATGTTCTTACTGCCAAAAACAAGCAGTGAGAAAAAAGATGCTAAAAAGAAGCAGAAAAATGACCACTGCTGGATTTTAGCAGGGGCGCTCCATATCTTTGCCGAAAAAACAAAGCACTATGAATCGAATACCCCTTGATGAAATGTACCTCCTCTACTCCCTGTACGGATTCAGGGACTTGACTAAGGAAGAACAAAGTCGTATCACCATCACCAAATTTGAATATACTCTTAGTGCGGATTTCTTTACGGCGGACATGAAGTTTGAATATGAAAATGACTGCGGGGTGAAGACAAGACTGTCGTATGAGTTGGCCGGGAAACGCTCCGAAGATCATTTCTTTGAGCATGTTATGTACGAACAGAATGAAGATGAGATCGAATTCCCCAATTTCAGGGAAGCGGTCGATTATTGTAATAAGAATCAAAATCACTATCTTCGTGCATTGTGAGCGTAACCCGTATAATAATCAATTAAAACATATGGCAGCATTTGAAAAAGAACTAAACAAGCTAAAGAGCATCCTTAAGCATCTTGAAGAGATATTGGATGAGAGTGTTGATTACAAGCTAACCCAGGGGAAGGTAATTGAAGAGATTGTTGATATTAAGGACGAACTTCACAAACTAAAAGACGTGGCCGAACTGATCATGCCCCCATCCATCAGTCAAAAGGCGTTAGAACACATCGAATCGGCGAATCGTCTTATAGCCAGGATTAGCAGAGAATGGGACCTCCCGGGTCCGGCTACAGAGCGTGCTATGATGTTCCCTGACGGAGATGATGTCGATTAAAGAGGGACATGGTCATTAATTATAATGGACATAGACTATTTGCTTTCGCCGATACACATGGGATGTATCGGCGTCTCTTTGTGCCTGCCGAAACCGATATTCTCATTTGTGCTGGAGACGCCTGCGAGGGCTTCAATCCGGCAGATTTAGAGGACTTTTTCGCCTGGTATGCCGCCATCCAGGCAAAGCTAAGAATCTTTGTACCTGGGAATCACGACCGGATATTCTACACCAATCCAGACAGAGCCAAGAGCCTGATTCCTGATGACGTTGTCTATCTGGAAAATGAAGGCCTTGAGTTCGATGGAATCAAGTTCTATAGCGTACCCGCGAGGCCTTACCTGAAGACTCCTCTTGCCATTCCTGAAGACATTGATTTCCTCATTACTCACGGGCCAGCATACGGATATCTAGACAGGGGCTTAGGTTGCAAGAATCTCTTCCTTTCCATGGCCAGCGCTCGTCCAAAGTATCACATCTTCGGCCACGTCCACGAGGAGGGTCTAAAAAGAAAGGCGATGCTTGGCAGCACCACCTATCTTAACGTATCGTATTTCGATGAGCTCCGTAAAGGTCAGAGGTAGTCATCAAAGTTATCGATGCTTAATAAAATCAGGATGGTTCTTAAGAAACTCAAAGTAAGATGCTACTATGTCCTCATATCTTCCTTTGTAACCTCCTGATATATAGCTTAAATGATATGAGTCTATCGCTAATTTGTTATCCTCTTCATTATACCAAGCCCCGCAGCAAGACCACTTAAACTTGTTATCATAAAACTCATTGAGGGTGTTTAGTATAATGTTATTGTCATTGTGGTTCCCACAACAGATAAATAGGTCTGCGTCAAGATTAAGAATTTGCTCACGTAAAAAGACCTTGTATTCATCGATGGCCTGCTGTAATTTCCAGTCACTACATTGGGAATCACCATACTCCTTGCGGCAGTTTATCCTTGCATAGATCGCTTCTTCAGATATTTTAAGTGCTTCTGCGTTTGTAAAATCTTCATACCCCATCATCCTATCAGGCGTAGTCTTTAACAATCCATATAGGGAATACACCAGATTGACATGAAACCTTACTGAAGATATATCTTTTTCAGTTGCATCCGGGGCTAGGTATCTATATGATTCAGAACGGACATCCCATGTTTCATCACCATAGGTATACTGATCCTTTGTCAAATACAATATTCTAAGTGGAGCGGCTTTCCATAATTCATTCTCATTTCCGCTTGGTTTATGCGCCCATCGATAGGTTGTTTTTCCATCTTCAAATGTTTTGTCCAAACATGAAATATCCCCTCTATACATAATGCCGTCTTCAGCAAAATACAATGCTGGATCCGCCCCCTTATATTCTGCCTCCTTTGATTTGTCCTTACAAAAGTCTGCTTTCCAACGATTAAGGATATCTTGATTTGATTCAACGTAATTCATAATACACGGGTGTTATCATCACTGAAAGTATCCTATATCGAAAAGCTCCGAAAAGCTATAGTTTCACCCCATTGAGGATAATCGAAAAGCCCTTATACTTCTCGGCGTATTGCTTGACGATATCATTTACAATCTCCTGTCTGTAGTAGCTATTGGGGAATAACTCCTTGTCAAAAGAGAACTTCACCCAGGTGCCGTCGGGCTCCTGATCTTCATCTACTTCGATTCCCTGGTTGTCAAGAACGCCTTTAAAGTACAATGCCCATGAACGTTCAGCATTGCGATAGGAATTAATCAGAAACTCCTCAGCGAGGGCGTTGGCCACCTTGTAACCATTCGTGGCAACAACACCTTTTTTGGCGCCAATCCCAACAGAAAGACCGCTTGTGGTATAAACTACAGACTTAAGAGGAATCCCTCGGCCGTATTCCCTCAAATAAACGACTAGGCTGTTGTTTTCAATCTCGAGTTCCTTAGCCCATCCCATTTCATACTCGTCTACAGAGCAATCAATGAGGCCTTTAAGAAGGGTGTAGATGCCATCGTCAGGAGATGAACCGTCCCCAATCTTGCCGATATATTTTTCAACATTCAAGCGAATGTGCTCATACCATTCAAGCGTTTGAACGGTATCCCCATTAGATTTGTTCGTTGAATCCATTGCCGTCGTAGATTAAAGCGCAGGCGAATGATCACCCTTGAAGGCACCCTTAGGGTGGTACTGACAGGGAGACCATGTCATGTAGCGGATTGAAGAGAACTTCTTGCCGCAATACTTACAAGTGTATTGACTTTTCTCGCTTCCTTCATAAAGGATGTGATTCCCTTTAAAAGAACCGAGGGGATGCTTCTGGCAAGGCGACATAATCATGTCCCTTACACTGGCGAAATCTTTTCCGCAATTAACACAATAGAACCTGGGCATAAGAATATACTGTTTGTTATTAATTCTGGCTACAAATAAAGCCAATCTGGCTGCAATAATATGGCAGTGTTGTGATTTTCCTCCTCCAAATTTACCTTTTTTTTGTGTATTTATAAAAAATATTGCTCACTGCCACATTTTGGTAGTCAGATTCTATATGTTTGTGGCCACAAAAGATTTGCAATGGGAACAAACAAAAATATCAAGTATATCCGCTCGCTGGATGAAGCCCAGCTGAAGGATGAGGTAATCAATATCGAGTCACGCATTCTTGCGATTACCCATGACCCTATTGACTTCCATAATCTTCGGCCATTCCTGGATTGGTGCGGGGACAAGAAAGCCTTAGAATCTGTCCAGGACATGATGGGATACCGAAAGTTCATCCTGGACACTCTGTTTGCCAAGCACTGCACCGAAGTTGAAATAAAGCGGCTGGAGAAGGTCAATAGCCTCCTGCTGGACCTGACAAACCGTACCTATAAACGCACGGCCAATCTCTTTAGGGCATTGATAGCCTTGCCGAAGGACGAACTGGACGATGCCTACGAGGTTGAAGGAAGTCTCGTACCTGAATTCGATACAATTGATTCGACGCTTCGGCTGGAGGACGATGAATACTACGGTTCGGACTTTACAAGGATGGGTGCCATTCTATGCGAGACCGAGAAATACCTCCTTAATCTTGCACAGGTTAATCCTTTCTGGTCATCTGCAGTCGAGTATAGTCCAACGATGAATGACAAGGATTTGGACTGTGAGAACCCCCTTGATGACGGCACCAGTTGGGCAGAGGGGCCTCTTCGGAGCCCCAAATTGGTTCACATTATCATTTGCTACGCGCTACACGCGCTATGCACGCACATGAACTTTTCGATCCCAGATGTTCTTCGCCTGAACGACTTCAAGATTGAAGTAAAGCTTATCATCCAGCAGTTCTCTGACCAGGACTGTAACCGCCCCAGGTAACGGAATAACCTCTCGGTGCCTTTTTGGGCGCCACTTTTAGGCCTAAACATAAGAAAACAGGCTGGTTATCTCATAGCTCGCTTCATTTTATTTAAGGCCCTTGGAAAGGCGGAGATGCACGTCAGGCAGTCAACCACTGGCGGACGTGTCCACCCCCGGACACGGGCAGGGGGAGGGGCCCGCAAGATACGAGTTCCGCTTTAAGCGGGACGAAGGAGATTGTGGGAGGGGCCGGAGTGAGCGAAGCGAACGGAGTTCCGCCAGCGGTTGACTGCCTGACGGCTTGAAGCCTTGACTACATAATAAAAAAGAGGCTGGCTACTGGTCTCATGACCTGTTAGTCAGCCTCTTTTTGCGGAGAAACCGGGATTCGAACCCGGGATACCCTTTTGGGGTATACACGCTTTCCAGGCGTGCCTCTTAAGCCACTCGAGCATCTCTCCTTGTTTCCGGTAAAACCGGCCGGTCCGGGACCGGACTGCAAATGTAGGTATCTTTTTCGATTTTACAAAATTTTCGAACCAAAATCGGCTTTCTTCAGCTTCTCTACATAGGCGTCGATGCGGCGGAGTTCGCGGGGGATGGCGATGCTCTGGGGACAGTGTTCCAGGCATTGCTTGCATCCGGCGCAGTGGCTGGCCTGCCGCAGGGTGGGGATGGCGCGGTCGTAGCTGATGAGGTAACGGCGGCGAAGTTTCCGGAAATCTTCCTGCCCGGCACTTTGGGCCATGTTGCCTTCGTTCACCATCTGGTTATAATGCTTGAAGATGCCGGGAATGTCGATTCCGTAAGGGCAGGGCATGCAGTATTTGCAGTCGTTGCAGTCGATGGTGGGGAAGGCTTTCATCAGCGAGGCCATCTCTTCCAGGAAGGCCAGGTCTTCTTTGCCGAGGGGCTGGAAGCCGCTGTAGGTGGCGACATTATCGGTCAGATGATCCAGATAGGTCATGCCGCTGAGGACGGTGAGGATGCGGGGGAAGCTGCCGGCAAACCGGAAAGCCCAGGAAGAAACGGTCCGCCCGGGGGCGCGTTCCTTCAACTTTTCGGCCACGATGTCGGGCACATTGGCCAGGCGGCCGCCCTGGAGGGGCTCCATGATGGTGATGGGGATCCCGAGCTTGTCCAGCTGCTCATAAGCATATTCTGCATGGACGTTGCGCACGCCGTCGGCATGGCGCCAGTCCATGTAATTCATCTGGATCTGGACAAAGTCCCAGTGGTATTTCCCGTGCAGGGCCAGGAGATCGTCCAGCGCCTTCTGGTTGCCATGGAAAGAGAATCCCAACTGGCGAATGGCTCCCTTTTCCCGCTCCTTGAGCAGGAATTCCATCATCCCGTTTTCTACATAACGCGTCTCGAAGGCGCGGTTTCCGCCGCGGCCGATGGAATGCAGGAGGTAGTAGTCGATATAATCCGTCTGCAGCTGCTCGAAAGAGTCGCGGTACATCCGCAGGGATGCTTCGCGCGAGGCGTCACGGAAGTTGGAAAGCTTGGTAGCCCAGAAGAAATCCTTCCGCGGATGCCGGTTGAGGGCGATGGCGGAGGCTCGCTCCGATTCGCCGCCCAGGTAGGCGGGCGAAGTGTCGAAGTAATTGACACCGTGGTCAATCGCATAATCCACCAGCTCGTTCACTTTTTCCTGGTCGATGATGTCTTTCCCGTCGGGACCGGGTTTCTGCGGCCAGCGCATGCAGCCGTAACCCAGCAGGGAAACCTTGTCTCCGTTGCCCGGATTGATGCGGTATTCCATCTCACCGGCAGGCGAGCCGGAGGCCGGAGTCCCGGAAGTGGCGGCCGATTTGGGCTGACAGCCGGCCAGGGCGGCCGTTCCCAGGGCGGCGCCTGACAGTTTCAGAAAGTCTCTGCGGTTGATATTCTTTTCCATAAACTAATCTCTTTTGTGACCATCGGCAAGGCCGTCGATGGTAATGGCGCTGATGGGACGGGCCGGGCACAGGTTTTCACAGGCGCCGCAACCGATGCATCTTTCTTCGATGACGGTGGGGATGCGCAGGGAATTTTCGGCCTCCGGATCCTTGCGGACCATCCGGATGGCTCCGGCGGGACAGTGACGGGCGCAGTTGCCGCATTCCTGGTCCAGGCTGAAGGGGAGGCAGAGGTTGTAGTCGAGCCGTGCCACACCCACGTGCCAGGTCGTTTTTTCTTCCGGCGTGATGGGCCTGAGGGCGCCCGCAGGACAAACCTCCGTGCAGCGGACGCATTCGGGCCGGCAATAGCCTCGTTCAAAACTCATGCGCGGCTGCATCAGGTGCTCCAGGTCGGTAGACGGGCGCAGCACGTTGTTGGGACATTGCGCCACGCACAGCTGGCAGGCGGTGCAATGCTGATAGAAATCCTTTACGCTCAGGCTGCCGGGCGGGGTGATGGGAACCGTCCGCACGGGCTCCTTCTTGGGAAGGATGTCCGCAAATCCGCCATCGCGCTTCTTATCGGCCTCGGCGGCTGCTGCTGCGGTGTTTTGGGCGCGGGCCGATAGGGCTCCGGCGCCGGCCATCAGACCGCCTACCAGGAAGGCGCGTCGCGCCGGGTCCGCCTGTGCGGATGCCGGTTCGGCCTTGGCCGCCTTCCGTTTCCAGGTGAACCGGTATTTCAATCCGCCCAGCGGGCAGGAATCCACGCAGTCGAAACAAACCACGCAGCGGCTATGGTCGATGGTCCCGGCATTGATGTCAATGCAGGAGGCCTTGCAGTTCTTTTCGCAATGGTGGCACCGGACGCATACATCCAGGTCCAGGACCGGACGGAAGAGGGCGAACCGCGAGAAGAATCCCAGCGTCGTGCCTACCGGGCAAAGGGTATTGCACCAGGTCCGGCCGTTTTTCCAGGCCAGCACGGTCACGGTCACCAGGGTGGCCAGGGCAATCAGGAAGGTGGGCAGGCTGCGTAGCCAGACCTCGCGGGGATAGAAGGCGTAACTGCCTGCCCGTTCGGCTATCCAGGCCAGCAGGTTGTTGCCCCAGATGTACAGGGGCTGGAAAAGATTCTGGACGATGCGTCCCCAGGCGCTGTACGGGGCCAACAGTGCCACGAAGACCTGCACGCCGGCCAGCAGGGCCGCCACGAACAGGACCCACACCCCGTAGCGGAGCCATTTCCGTTCGGGCGAGGCGGTAAAACGCGACTTTTTCCCCTTGCGGCGGCCGCTCAGGTTCGATACGATATCCTGCCAGATGCCCAGGGGGCAGATGACGGAGCAGTACACGCGGCCGAAGAGGAGGGTCAGCAGGATCAGCCCTGCGATGACGGCCAGGTTCAGGGCCAGTACGGCGGGGAGGAACTGGATTTTGGCCATCCAGCCCAGCCACGCATGCAGGCTGCCGGAAATGTCCAGCAAAAGCAGCGTGACGCCAATGAAAAACAGGGCCGCCAGGGCGATTCGGATTTTCTTGTGCATAAATGCAGAAGGATTAATTCAAAATAATCAAGGCCAGGGCCGGATGGCTGAAAGTCAGTTTTACCACGTCGGCATTGGCGCGGTTCAACGTGGCTTTCCACCAATTGTCAAAGACAACGTGGTCCAGGGGCCATTCCAGGCCTTCGGACCGGATGACCACGGAATTGTCCGGGGAGAACAGGGAGATGGAGCGGCCTTCTCCCACATGCAGTTCGCAGCTATCGGTAATGGCGAAGGCGGTGCAGGTGTCCGAAACGATATCGGCCCGGATTCCACGTTCGGAAAGATGGTAGGTCCGTTCGTATTCCATCAGCAGCGAGAGGTTCCCGATGGTATGGTCCTCCCGCCGGCCGGTGGCTCCCAGGATGTGAATCGTGTCGAGATCGGTCCGATTATTCGTTAGCCAGCGGATGGCTTTGGTCTGGTCGTTGTCTTCCTGTTCGCTTTCCGGGAAGATGATATCGGCATACCGTTTCCGGTAGGAGAGGGGGAGGGAATCCATGTCTCCCACCACGGCATCCGGCAGCGGAAAACCGTTGCGGAGGTAGGTCTTCAGGGCACCATCGCAGCACACGCGGAGATCCGCCGTCTGGATGAGATACCGGGGATATTCTTTTCGGGGGAACAATCCGTTCCCGATGATAACAGCCGTTGCCATAACAGAAAAGTAATCATACAAATATACCCAGAATTCTTGAAAAATTTGTAACTTGCACACAGAAATCAAAAAACCAATAGGATATGCGTATGATCAAACTCTTGCTCTCGGTGGCTCTCTGCGGCACACTGGTGGCCTGCCCTTCCTGCTGCAAGAAGGACAACAAATTGACATCCAAGGAAAAAGCGGAAGGCTGGGAATTGCTTTTCGATGGCAAGACGCTGGCCGGCTGGCGGGACTATAACGGGACGGAACTCACCGGTCCGTGGACGGTGGAGGACGGCGCCATCCTGGCGGAAGGCGAGGGAAGCGATGCCAATGGTTACATCGTGACCGACCGCGAATTTGCCAACTTCGAACTGGTCTGGGACTGGAAGATTTCCCGTGGCGGCAACAGCGGTATGCTCTATCACGTGGTGGAGCATCCCAAGTATCCCGTTCCCTATATCACCGGCCCTGAATATCAGCTCATTGACGATGATAACTGGGAAGAAGTGAACGGCTTCGCCCTGGAGCCCTGGCAGCGCTGCGCCGTGGATTATGCCATGTATGTGCCGGATTTTGAAACGCGCAAGCTGAACCCTGCCGGCGAGTGGAATACCTCCAAAATCGTCTTCGACAACGGTCATGTCAGCTATTGGCTGAACGGACAGATTACCGTTGAATTCGACGCCTGGACCCCTGACTGGTATGCCCGCAAGGATTCCGGCAAGTGGGAGAACGCCCCCGAATACGGCCTGGCCCGCAAAGGCCATATCTGCCTGCAGGACCATGGCTATCCGGCCTGGTTCAAGAACATCAAGATCCGGGAACTGCCTGCGAAACCGGAAGAAAAAGACCTGTTCAACGGCGAGGACCTGACGGGCTGGGATCTCTATGGAACCGACCTCTGGTATGTAGAGAACGGCGATCTTATCTGCGAGAGCGGTCCGGACAACACCTATGGTTACCTGGCCACGCGCGACTATTATGACGATTTTGATCTGACCCTGGAATTCAAGCAGGAAGCCAACGGCAACTCCGGTGTCTTCTTCCGCTCCTTCGTCCAGCAGCCCGCCATCGTGAACGGCTGGCAGGTGGAAGTGGCGCCCAAGGGCCATGATACCGCCGGTATCTATGAGTCCTACGGCCGTGGCTGGCTGGTCCAGATTCCCGACGAGCAGGAGGAAATCCTGAAGGAAGGGGAGTGGAACACCCTCCGTATCCTGGCCGAAGGCGACCGGGTACAAACCTGGTTGAACGGTGAACCCATGGTGGATATTACCGATGAAAAAGTGGGTGCAGGCCGTGGCCGCATCGCCTTGCAGATCCACGACGGTGGTGGAATCAAGGTTCGCTGGCGCAACCTGCACCTCAAGACGCTCTAGTCTTTCTTTTTACACCAGGCATCCAAAGCCTCGGCGGCGGCATGGCCGGAAGCCATGGCCCGTACCACCAATGAGGCTCCGTTGAGGGCGTCTCCTGCAAAGAAGACGTTCTCTTTCAGGAAACCCATCGCCAGCAGGACGATATCGGCCTTGACCACTTCCGGCTTACCGGCCGGAACCATCTTGGGACGTCCTCCGTCGGGATCTTTTTCCCAGTCGATAGGTTGGATTTCCACACCGGTCAGCTGTCCGTTTTCGCCAATGAAGCGGAGCGTGTTGATGTTCCATCGCCGCTCGCAACCCTCTTCGTGGGAAGAAGAGGTCTTTAGCGTCCGCGGCCAGGCCGGCCAGGGATTGGCCGGGTCGTCCGGACCGATGGGCGGTTTGGGCATGATTTCAATCTGCATCACGCTCTTGCAACCCTGGCGGTGGGCCGTTCCGATGCAGTCCGAACCGGTATCTCCGCCGCCAATCACCAACACATCCTTGTCTTTACAGGTGACGCGTGCTTCCGGAGAAAACTCTGCTCCATACAGGACGCGGTTCTGCTGCGACAGCAGTTCCAGGGCGAAGTGTACGCCCTTGAGCTCGCGGCCCGGAACGTTCAGGTCACGTGCCGTAGGGGTGCCGGTGGCCACGACGTAGGCATCGAAGCCCTTCGGCAGGGCGTCGGGAAGGACCGCTTCTCCGTAGCGGAAGCAAATGCCTTCCTGCTCCATCAGGGCGATGCGCCGGTCGATGACCTTCTTGTTGAGCTTGAAGTTGGGAATGCCGAAGCGGAGCAGGCCGCCGGCCTTCTCGTTCTTCTCGAAAACCGTTACGGCATAGCCTTTTCTGTTCAGTTGGTTGGCAGCGGCCAGGCCGGAAGGTCCCGCCCCGATCACCGCCACTTTTTTCCCGTTGCGAACAGGCTTGCAGGGCTGGATATAGTTTTCCCGATAGGCAATTTCCGTAATGGCGGCCTCGTTCTCCCGGTTCGTCGTAGGCTCGTGGAGGGTGAGGTTGAGCACGCAGGCTTTCTCGCACAGGGCGGGGCAGACGCGTCCCGTAAATTCCGGAAAGTCGTTGGTGGCGTTGAGCAGGCGGTAGGCCAGCTTGAAATCGCCCTTATAGACAGCATCGTTCCATTCGGGCGGACGGTTGCCCAGCGGGCAGGCCCAGTTGCAGAAGGGTACGCCGCAGTCCATGCAGCGCGATGCCTGCAGCCGGCGGTCTCCTTCGTTGAGCGTCTGTTCCACTTCGCCGAAATCCTGGATACGGTCCCGGATGGGCCGGTAGCCGGCTTCCTTTCGGGGTATCGTCAAAAATGCTTTATAATCTCCCATGGCGCGTCAGTATTGGATTTGGAGATGCTGCACTTTCTCGGAGAGGGCACGGAGGCGCTCCTGTTCGAGAACGTGCTTGTATTCAATGGGGATAACCTTGATGAAATCGTCCACATAGCGGGTCCAGTCGTCGAGCAGGGTCCTGGCCAGGCTGGAACCTGTGTAGAGGTAGTGCTGGCGGATGAGCTCGTGCAGTTCCTTCCGGTCGAGTTTGTCGTCTACCAGGGAGATTTCTACCATGTCCAGGTTGCAGTAATAGTCGAACACGTGGGCGGGATCGAAGACATAGGCCACGCCTCCGGACATACCGGCGGCGAAGTTGCGGCCCACAGGGCCCAGAACCACCACACGGCCGCCTGTCATATATTCGCAGCAATGGTCGCCCGTGCCTTCCACAACGGCCTTGGCCCCGGAGTTGCGCACCGCGAAACGCTGGCCGGCGCGTCCGGCGACATACATCTCACCGCCGGTGGCGCCATAGAGGCAGGTATTGCCCACGATGGTATTGTCTTCTGCCTTGAAGGAGGCCCGTGTGGACGGCCGGATGGCCACGCGGCCACCGCTCAAGCCCTTGCCCACATAGTCGTTCGCTTCGCCCTCGAGGCGTACGTTGACGCCACCTGCGAGAAAGGCGCAGAAGCTCTGGCCGGCGGAACCCTTGAACTTGATGTTGATGGTGGAATCCGGCAGGCCTTCGGCACCGTATTTGGCGGCAATCCGCCCGCTGAGCATCGTACAAGCGGCCCGGTCGGTGTTGGCAATCGGATATTCGAGGCTGATTTCCTCCTTCCATTCGATGGCCGGCTGCGCCGCCTTGATGATTTCCATATCCCGAACCGTCGGGAGCGGATGCAGCGGGGCGCCGGACCATCCGCAGGAACCTTCTTCCTTGAACAGGACCCGCGACAGGTCTACCCGGGCCGCTTTGGACGTGGGCTCCACATCTTTGCGGACCAGCAGCTCCGTGTGGCCGACAATGTCCGAGAAACTGCGGAAGCCCATTTCGGCCAGGTATTCCCGGACCTCCTTGGCCAGGAAGGTGAAATTGTTTACCAGATAGTCGGCTTTGCCGATAAAATGTTTGCGCAGTTCCGGGTCCTGGGTCGCCACGCCGGTGGGACAGGTGTTGAGGCTGCATTTGCGCATCATCACGCAACCGAGCACGATGAGCGGCAGGGTGCCGAAACCGAACTCGTCTGCTCCCAACAGACCCATCAGCACCACGTCGCGGCCGGTTTTCAGCTGGCCGTCCACCTGCAGGCGAACCTGGCTGCGGAGGCCGTTGCGCACCAGCGTCTGCTGCGCTTCGGACAGGCCGATTTCCGGGCTGATACCGGCAAATCGCATCGAAGAAGCCGGGGAGGCACCCGTGCCGCCTTCGGCTCCGGACACCACAATCAGGTCGGCTTTGGCTTTGGCCACGCCGGCGGCAATGGTGCCCACACCGCTCTCCGACACCAGTTTTACGCTGATGGCGGCAGCCGGATTCACATTCTTGAGGTCGAAGATCAGCTGTGACAGGTCTTCGATGGAATAGATGTCATGGTGCGGCGGCGGGGAAATGAGCGAGATACCCGGAATGGAATTGCGGGTCTTGGCAATGATGGCATTCACCTTGAAGCCCGGCAGCTGGCCGCCCTCTCCGGGCTTGGCTCCCTGGGCTACCTTGATCTGGATTTCCTGGGCATTCACCAGGTATTCGGCCGTAACGCCAAAGCGTCCGGAGGCCACTTGTTTGGTCTTGCTCGACAGGGAAACCCCGTCCACTTCGGTATGATAGCGTTCGTTGTCTTCTCCGCCTTCGCCCGTGTTGGAGCGGGCCCCCAGGCGGTTCATTGCCAGGGCGATGGCTTCGTGGGCCTCGATGCTCAGGGCACCGAAGCTCATGGCACTCACCACAAAGCGTTTCACAATGGCCTCTACCGGTTCTACCTCGTCTACGGGAATCGCAGTACCGCGTTTGAAATCCAGCAGGTCGCGGAGGAAAAGGAGGTCGTCCTTGGTATCGACCGCGGCGGTGAATTCCTTGAATTTCTTGTAGCTGCCCAGGCGCGTGGCCAGTTGCAGCGCGGAGATGGTTTCGGGATTCCACGCGTGCGGGATGCCGCCCTTGCGGTAGTGGAACTGCCCTACATTCGGCAGGAAATCGGTAGGGGTGGTATCGGCATAGGCCTGTGCGTGGAACCACATGGCGTCGCGCGCGATGGTTTCCAGGCCCACGCCGCCAATGGTGGAACGGTCTGTCCCGAAATACTCGCGCAGCAGGCTCTCTTCCAGGCCGATGCTTTCGAAAATCTTGGCTCCCCGATAGGAACGGATGGTGG
>CADCCI010000030.1:17536-33168 GCA_902799895.1 uncultured Bacteroidia bacterium
CTTGGCCATGATTTTCAGCAGACCCTTCTTCATGGCTTCTATATAGTTGGTACGGGCCGTGGAGTAGTTCAGCTGCATCTTCCCGCCGTGTGCCAGGCTGGAGATGATGGCAAAGGAAAGGTAGGGGTTGATGGCCGATGCCCCGTAGCCGAGCAGCAGCGCGGCATGCATCGTCTCGCGAATCTCGCCGCTTTCCACAATCAGGGCCGTCTGCACGCGTTTGCCGGTGGCAATCAGGTGATGATGCACGGCGCTCACGGCCAACAGGGACGGGATGGGCGCGTGGGATTCGTCCACGTCACGGTCGGACAGGATAATGTAGTTCACCCCGTCGTCCACACACTTTTCGGCCTTCTGGCAGAGGCTCTTCAGGGCCCGGCGCAGGTTGGCGGCGGCATCGGCGGTGCTGGCGGCGCATTCGAAGAGCATGGGCAGCTTAACCGTGTTGAAGCCCTTGTAGCGGATGTTGCACAGCAGGTCCAGCTGCGTATTGGTCAGGATGGGATGCGGCAGGCGCACCATCTTGCAGTTGTCTTCGTCCGGGGTCAGGATACCCGTTCCCACGCGTCCGATATATTCGAACAGCGACATGACCATCTGCTCGCGGATGGAGTCGATGGGCGGGTTGGTCACCTGTGCGAACTGCTGGCGGAAGTAGTTGAAGAAACTCTGCGGACGCTCGGTCAGCACGGCCAGCGGGGTATCGTTACCCATGGACGATGTGGGCTCGATGCCCTTCTCGCACATAGGCTTTACGGTCTTTTCCACATCTTCCGCCGTGCAGCCGAACAGGAGCTCCTTGTGCAGGAGGTCTGCCTCGTTGTGCTCAATCTTTCGGCCGCTGTGCAGGTCTTCCAACTGGATGCGTCCGGCAGCCAGCCACTTGCGGTAAGGATGCTCGGAGGCCAGTTTTTCCTTGATATCGGCATCGTACCAGATCTTGCCTTCCTTGGTATCTACCAGCAGCATCTTTCCGGGCTCCAGGCGGCCCTTGCACTCGATTTCGGTGGGGTCGAAGTCCAGGACGCCCACCTCGCTGGCCACCACCAGGAAGCCCCGTTTGGTAATGGTGTACCGTCCGGGACGCAGGCCGTTGCGGTCCAGGATGCCGCCGGCGTAACGGCCGTCGCTGAACAGCAGGGTGGCGGGGCCGTCCCAGGGCTCCATAAGGATGGAATGATATTCATAGAACGCGCGCAGGTCCTCGGAGATGGGGTTGGTTTCGTCGAAACTCTCCGGCATCAGCACGGATACGGCCTGCGGCAGGCTGAGTCCGCTCTGGGTGAGGAATTCCAGCACGTTGTCCAGGCTGGCGGAATCGCTCATATCGGGCTGTACGATGGGGGTCAGGTCACCGATATCGCCCAGCGTCCCCGAATTCAGCACGCTTTGACGGGCCTGCATCCAGCTCCGGTTCCCCCGCACCGTATTGATTTCACCATTGTGGCAGAGCATCCGGAAGGGCTGTGCCAGGCTCCACTGCGGGAAGGTGTTGGTGGAGAAGCGGGAATGGACGATGGCCATGGCGCTGGTGAACCACGGACTGGTCAGGTCTGTGTAGTATTCGCGCAGCTGGCGGCTGGTGAGCATACCCTTGTACACGATGTTGCGGGTGGAAAGGGAACAGACATAGCAGTCCTTGCCCAGCCGCTCGATGTGCTTGCGGATACGGTATAGTTTGCGTTCGAAGTCGGCCTCCTCGATGAATTCGGCGCTGGTCACGAAGATCTGCACCGTGTACGGCTCGCCCTTGGCGGCTTCCTCACCCAGACAGGCCGCGTTTACCGGAACCTGCCGGACGTGGCTCAGCCGGCAGGCTTCCCGTTCCATCTCGGCACGCATGGCCTCCAGGATGTGTTCGCGCTTGGCGGCATCCTTGGGGAGGAAGACCAGGCCGGTGCCGTATCGTCCTTTTTCCGGAACGGGAATTCCTTGCAAGAGAATGAATTCATGGGGAATCTGGACCATGATTCCGGCGCCGTCGCCCGATTTTCCATCCGCCCCTTCTGCCCCACGGTGGCTCATGTTTTCGAGCACCGTCAAGGCGTTGTCGACCAACTCGTGCGTCTTGTCGCCCCGGATATTCACGACCATACCAACCCCACAGGCATCGTGTTCCGATGCCGGATCGTACAGTCCGTATTTCATAAACTAAACTAGCTGATAAACAGGAGTTCGCGGTACTTCGGAAGCGGCCACATCTTGTTGTCCACCACTTCTTCCAGCTTGTCGATCGGCTTGCGAAGGTCGTAGAGGCTTTCCGCAATCTCGTGGTAGGCCAGGGCGCGCTTGTAGGTGTCTTCGATGACGTTGGCCTTCTTGCGGGCTTCCTTCATCGCCGTTGCCTTGACGCGGACGGCTTCGACATACTTGTTGATATCGTCCAGAATGCGCAGTTCGGTGGTGCAGTTGTCCAGGTTGCCGTAGATTTCCTTCGCCAGCATCACTTCCTTCAGGAGTTTGCCCTTGTACTCGAGGGCGGCGGGAACGATGTGGTTGAGGGCCATCCGGACCATGACGCGGGATTCAATCTGGACCTTCTTCACGTAGGTCTCCCACTTCACGTCGTTGCGGGCTTCCAGTTCTTTCTCGGAATAGACACCCGTCTTGGTGAACATCTCCACAGAGGCCGGTTTGGTGAACTGGCAGAACATCTTGGGAACATTGGTCTCGATGTCGAGGCCGCGGCGCTCCGCCTCTTTCTTCCACTCCTCGGTATAGCCGTTTCCGTCGAAGCAGACGGTATCGATGACAGACTTGATAATGGGCTTGAGGGCATCCATGATGGCCACGGGCATCTTCTTGCCTTTGGCGATTTCTTTCTCCACGTCTTCCTTGAAGGCGATGAGCTGCTCGGCCACGGCGGCGTTCAGGGTGGTCATGGCACCGGCGCAGTTAGCGCAGGAACCCACGGCGCGGAACTCGAAGCGGTTGCCGGTGAAGGCGAAAGGCGAGGTACGGTTGCGGTCTGTATTGTCCACGAAAACTTCGGGAATCTCCACCAGGCCCACGCTCTTGCTCTTCTTGCCGGCAATCTCGATGGGCGTGTCGGAGGGAACTTCCAGGAGTTTGTGCAGGACGTCGGTCATCGTACGGCCCAGGAAGGCGGATACGATTGCGGGCGGGGCTTCGTTGGCACCCAGACGGTGGGCGTTGGTAGCCGAGGCGATGGAGGCCTTCAGCAGGGCGTTGTGTTTCTGCACGGCGGCCAGCACGTTCACAAAGAAGGTGATGAACTGCAGGTTGCCCTTGGCATCCTTGCCGGGAGCGAGCAGCTGCGTACCCTTGTCCGTACCCAGGGACCAGTTGTTGTGCTTACCGGAACCGTTCACACCGTCGAAGGGCTTCTCGTGCAGGAGTACCACGAAACCGTGCTTGCGGGCGATGCGGTTCATCAGGTTCATGACAATCTGGTTCTGGTCGTTGGCCAGGTTGGTCTCGCCATAGATGGGCGCCAGTTCAAACTGGTTGGGCGCCACCTCGTTGTGGCGGGTCTTGAGCGGAATGCCCAGACGGTGGCCGGCAATCTCCAGATCACGCATGAAAGCGGCTACGCGCGGCGGAATGGCGGCGAAGTAGTGGTCGTCCAGCTGCTGGTTCTTGGAAGAACTGTGGCCGAAGAGGGTGCGGCCGGTAATCATCAGGTCTGTGCGGGCGGCATAGAGACCCTCATCCACGAGGAAGTACTCCTGCTCCCAGCCCAGGTAGGAGTAGACCTTGGTCACTCCGGGGTCGAAATATTTGCAGATGGGCACTGCGGCGTCACTGACGGCCTTGAGCGCCTTCTTGAGCGGAGTCTTGTAGTCCAGGGCTTCTCCGGTGTAGGAAATAAAGACAGTGGGGATGCAGAGGGTGTCGTCCAGGATGAAAACCGGCGAGGTGGGATCCCAGGCCGTATAGCCGCGCGCTTCGAACGTGGCACGGATGCCGCCGCTGGGGAAGGACGAGGCGTCCGGCTCCTGCTGGGCCAGCATTTTCCCGTCGAAGGTTTCAATGACACCGCCTTTCCCGTCGTAGTCGATCAGGGAGTCGTGCTTCTCGGCCGTTCCTTCCGTCAAGGGCTGGAACCAGTGGGTAACATGGGTTACACCGTGCTCGATGGCCCACTCCTTCATGCCGCGGGCCACGCCGTCCGCGGTTTTGCGGTCCAGGGGTTTGCCGCCTTCGATGCAGGCGAGAAGGGCCTGGAGGCTCTCTGCATCCAGATATTTGCACATCTTTTTGCGGTCGAAGACCAGCTCTCCATAGTAATCGGAGGTTTTACCTGCAGGTGCGCAGGCGGGGACTTCCTTCTTCATGAAGGATTCCTTGACGAGATCAAATCTGTCCATAAATACACATATTAATAACTAACCTAATTCTCCGCTATAACATTGCACTTGAAAAAAGAAAAGAGGCAAGTCCGCCGGACCAGCCTCTTATTTGTTGTTTGTAAACTTGTTTCTTTTTTTCATGTGCCCTGTCGGCTGGTATTATACGCACGAAGAAACGCTCAAAACCTGCTGATTCTGAGACTGCTCCTGATTATTATTATTCCACGTGCGCAGCATAGCTTGCTTACCAAAAATCGAGTGCAAGTTACAAAGATTTTTTAAAAATGAAACAAAAAAAATCATTTTTTTACAGGAAGACCAGCCGGGAAAGGTTCTCTTTTGCAAAGATTTTCCGGGCCATCGCCTGCAACTGGGCGGCGGTAATGGCTTCAATCTTTTCGCGGTTGGCCTGTTCGGTGGTAACGGTGCCGAAGGCCAGCAGGCTCTTGCCCATGGCCAGGCACTGGGTCTCCCCGTTCTCGCCCGAAACGGCCAGCTGGCCCAGCAGCTGCTTCTTGGCGGCCTTGAGCCGGCCTTCGGAAAGGGGCTTGTCCATCAGGCGGTCCAGGACCTGGCCGATGGCGCGGACGCATTTGTCCACATTGGGCCGGTCGCAACCGAAGCAAATGGCCAGGATGCCCGTATCGGCATACTGTGTATAGGAACTTTCCACGCCGTACACCCATCCGTGTTTCTCGCGCAGGAGGGAATTCAGCAGGGAGTTCGAGGCCGGTCCGCCCAGGATGTTGCTCAGCAGGATGGCCGTAAGCCGGTCCTTTTCTTCATACAGGGAAGGGGCGGTGCAGCCCAGGACGGCGTTCACCTCGTGGTTGTGCTTTTCAACGGTTTTGTCGAAGCGCTGCATCTCCGGCGTGAAATAGTCGGTGGTCTGGACCGTAAACTCGTAGGTCCGGTCGCTGAAAACCTTGTCTACGAGCCGTTGGACGGTCTTTTCCATCTTCTTCTCTTCCAGCGGAGCCACCACGGTAAGGGCCATTTTCCAGGGCACGAAACGGTCTTTAACAAAGGCGTGCAGGTCTTTGGAGGTGATCTTCTTCACGCTCCGTTCGGTGCCCAGGATGGGCGACGAAAGCGGATGACCCGCAAACAGGGCCTCCTCGAAACGGTCGTAAACATCGTCCGAAGGACTGTCTTTGTACGATTTGATTTCATCGATCACCACCCCCTGTTCCGTGCGGATTTCCTCCTCCGGGAACGAGGCGTCCGTGGCCAGTTCCAGCAGCAGCGAAGCCGCCTTCGGCAGATCCTCCTTCAGCACGGTGGCGTGGAAGACGATTTCTTCCTTGGTGGTATAGGCGTTCAGCTCGCCGCCCAGGCGGTCGAGGTAGCCGTTGATGGTGGCAGCGCTTTTGCGAAGCGTACCTTTAAATACCGTATGTTCTGTGAAATGGGCGATGCCGTTCGGAAATCCTTTTTCGTCCCGGGTGCCGCAGCGGATGCTCAAGGCGCAATAGGCCACGGCAGACCCACCCTTCTTGACCGCGTACTGTAAGCCGCAGCCGGTTTTTCCAATGATCATATCCCTGTTAGAGCTTGCGTGCGATGTTGATGCGTTTGAGGTCGGTGCTGTCGAATCCGGCGGTTTCCGTGTCCCGGACCCGGGTGCGCCGGAAATAAACCAACTCGTTGGTGCGTGCATCGAACAGCATCTTGAACTGCCAGTCGCCCGAAACCGGTTGGACGGGAACGACGACATAGCCCACGATCGCATTATAGGTGTTGTCCATGAAAATCTTGTCCGCTTCTTCCTCGGAGACTTCCATGAAATCGCTGTCAAAATACCGGGCTTTCGTCCCCTTGACCTTGGAGGACAGGTCTTCGGACGAGAGATAGACCTGCTTTTTGGCAATCTTGCCCGGATTGTGTGCAAGCGTATTGATGGCTTTGTTGCCCCTGTAGGCAAACTGCATGGCCCTGTCCGTGAAAAGCTGCATGAAATCCAGCAGGGCGCCGAGATAGACCATTTCGCGTCCCGATGCCCCCACGGCAGGGGAGAGCGGCAGGGAAACCACTTCGTACAGGTCTCCGATGCCTTCGCCCGGACCGCCTTTCACCAGGGTCAGGTAGCGGATGCCTTTCATCCGCGCAGTCAGGAGGAAGTAATAGTCGGCATTGTTTTTCTGCTCCTCGAACTCGCTGAACGTGCAGAATTCGAAGGGTGAAATGCGCCACCGGGAGGCCACTTCTTCCTGAAGGACCTGGTCCAGGATCTCATCGCCGGAAAGCACCACGCGGGTGGTCCGGAGCGTGAAATCTTTCAAGATATCGGTTCGGGTACGGATGGTTGCCTGCCCGAATGCAGCGGTGCTCAGGACGGCCAGGAACAACACGAGGATGAATTTCTGAATCTTTGTCTTCATATAGGGCACAAAGTTAGCAAAATAAATGCTATATTTGTAAGGTTATGTCAGAGTATATTGTATCAGCCCGCAAATACCGGCCGGACTCTTTCGAAGAATTGATCGGCCAGGATACCATCGCCAAAACCCTCAAGAATTCCATCTTGCGGGGCAAACTGGCGCACGCCTATCTGTTCTGCGGCCCGCGCGGCGTGGGAAAGACCTCCACGGCCCGCATTTTCGCCAAAACCATCAACTGCGCGCATCCCAACGAGCAGATGGAACCCTGCGGCGAGTGCGAATCGTGCATCTCCTTCCAGGAAGGACGGTCCTACTGCATCCACGAGTTGGATGCGGCCTCGAACAATGGCGTGGAAGATATCAAGGCGCTGATGGACCAGGTGCAGATCCCGCCGCAGGTGGGTAAGTACAGCGTGTATATCATCGATGAGGTCCATATGCTCTCCACGCAGGCGTTCAATGCCTTCCTGAAAACGCTGGAAGAGCCGCCGGCACACGCCATTTTCATTCTCGCCACCACCGAGAAGCACAAAATCCTCCCCACCATCCTCTCCCGCTGCCAAACCTACGATTTCAACCGCATCAGCATTTCCGATATCGTCCGGAACCTGCGGTCCATCGCCACGCGGGAAAACATTACGATCGATGATGAAAGCCTGCATGTCATTGCGCAGAAGGCCGATGGCGCTATGCGCGATGCCCTTACCATCTTCGACCAGACGGTGGCGTTCTGCGGGACGGATGTCAAGGTGGCGGACGTGATGAAGAACCTGAACGTCCTGGATTACGAATATAGTTTTTCCCTGGTGGATGCCTTCCTGTCGAAGGATTATGCCACGGCGCTGCTGAAGTTCGACGAGGTGCTGTCCAAGGGTTTCAACGCCCTGCATTTTGTGGCGGCCCTGAGCGCTCATCTGCGTGACCTGGCGGTGAGCAAGGCTGCGGGGGCGGCTTCCTTGCTGGAGTTGCCTGAATCCTTGCGGCTTCGTTACCAGGAACAGGCGGGACGTTGCTCTCTGCAGTTCCTGTACGATGCTTTGAGTATTACTACGGCTTGTGAAACTGGCTATAAGGCGGCGGTGAATCCGCGTTTGCATATCGAGTTTGCCTTGATGCGTCTGGCTTTCCTTGGCGGCGTCCCGGCCCAACCCGCCGCTGCATCGGCGCCTGCTCCTGCGGCTCCGGCCCCGGCCGTTCCCGCTCCGCGAGCAGAGGGGTCTTCTTCGCAGAAAAATAGGGAAAATGCTCATCAGACCCCTTCTGCTCCCGTCGCTGCCCCTGCGGCCCCTACTCCTGCGGCCCCCGCTTCGGCGGCGGAACCGGAAGAAAACCGAAGAGCATATCCCCAAGTTCACAGCGATGAGGTTTCTTCCGGTACCGCCGCGAAGAGCGAAGAACCAAAGGCGGAGGAGAGCCCGAAGCCGAGAAAGCGGGCCGTGAAAACCGGCGCATCGCTGTCGCTGGACGCCCTGATGCAAGAGCAGCAGGAGAACGCGGCGCGTCCCGAAGAACAGGCGCAAGCCCCGGCAGAACTGCCGTCGGATGAGATCCTTACGGCAAAATGGCAGGAACTGGCCGGCCAATATGCCGATAAGCCGCGTCTGGCCAGCACCCTGTCCAACGCCACCCTGGAAATGGCCGAAGAAGAAGGCCGCAAGGTGGCCACGGCCTTGGTGATGAACGTATCGCAGAAGCAGTGGATCGAAGAACGCCTCCTGCACGAACTGGAGGGCCGTTTCCAGAAACTGTGCGGAAGCCCGCGCGTGGCCTTGCGCATAGGCGTGGTCCCGGATACGGAAAAGAAGGAAGTGCTGTACACCAATGCCGAAAAGGCCCAGTACCTGATGAGCCAGAACGGCGATATCAAGAACCTGATCACAGACCTTGGTCTGGATATTAAATAATGGAATAGAATGAAGTTAAGTTGCGAAAACCTGGTTAAGAAATACGGCGTCCGTACCGTTGTGAAGGGCGTTTCGATGGAGGTGGAGCAGGGAGAAATCGTCGGCTTCCTGGGCCCGAACGGCGCTGGTAAGACCACGAGTTTCTATATGATTACGGGGCAGATCGTCCCGAATGCCGGCCGGATTTTCCTGGACGATGAGGATATCACCGAACTCCCGATGTACCGCCGTTCCCAGAAGGGTATCGGCTACCTGCCGCAGGAGGCCTCCGTCTTCCGCAAAATGAGCGTAGAGGACAACATCATGTCGGTGATGGAACTGTCCAACATGACCAAGGAAGAACGGAATGAGCGGCTGGAGTCGCTGATCAACGAGTTTAACCTTTCGAAGGTGCGCAAGAGCCTGGGTATCCAGCTTTCCGGCGGCGAGCGGCGCCGCTGCGAGATTGCCCGCGCGTTGGCCATCGACCCGAAATTCATCCTCCTGGATGAACCGTTCGCGGGTGTGGACCCGATTGCCGTGGAGGATATCCAGTACATCATCGCCAAACTGAAATACAAAAACATCGGCGTGATTATCACGGAGGGAACCATCCTTCAGGCCGGTACGCCCGAAGCGCTGGCTTCCGATGAAGATGTCCGTACGAAATATCTGGGATCCGGTTTTGTCCTGAAGCGTTCGGTCTCCGTAGAGCGGGCAAGGGCGGAACACCGGGCCCTGGAAGAAGCCAAGAACAACACTCAAAACGAATAGCGATATGTTACTGTACGTCATTGGTGTCGTCCTGTCCGTCCTGGCAGTGATTGACATTCTCAAAAAGCCCATTTCCGCCGCCGGAAAACTCATCACCGCCTTGGTGGTACTGCTGACCAGTTGGGTAGGCCTGGCTGTGTACTATTTCTATGCCAAGGACCACCTGACCGAGTGGTTTAAATAGGCAGCAGGTATTCCAGTACTTTTTCTTCGGGCAGGAAGGGCCGGAGGTCGTCCAGATGGAGACGGCAGATGGCTGCTTCCAGGGAGCCGTTTCCGGCATCCAGCAGTACTTGCCGGGGCACCAGGCCGATGATTTCCGTGCCGCTGATGCGACAGCCTTCGGCCTCGGCCTCGCGGCATACCCTTTCATAAACCTCGTGCAGGGGTGCGAGCTTGGTATCGGTAAGGTTCATCGATACCTGTGCGCATCCGTATTCCGGTATGTACCAGCCGATAGCCTTGCGTCCGGGGCCGCGCATCCGCCTGGCAATGGCCTTGGCCGCAGGCAGCTGGGCCTCTCCGTCCGGCCGCAGGTTGAAATTGACGGCGATGAGGAAGGGGCGGGCCCCGACGTTGGTGGCACCGGTGCGGGCGATGCTGTCCGTAAGGGCATCCGGTCCGAAATCGGGACGGAGGACCGGGCTGGCCAGTTTGGCGGCCAGGGCCTCGTATTCGCCTTTGCGGCACCAGGAGAGCTCGGACCGTTCCGGCGAGGCGGCCGCCGCACCATAGCAATAGCAGGGGATTCCCAGTTCCCGCCAGATCCGGCCGGCCAGGTTGCGGGCCAGGATGGCGCACTCCTCCAGGGAAATGCCCTGAACGGGTACCAGGGGCAGGACGTCGGTCGCTCCCAGGCGGGGATGCGTGCCGTGATGGGTGCGCATGTCGATGAGCCGGGCTGCCTCCTGAACGCCGCGGAAGGCTGCTTCGCACACGGCGTCCGGCGTTCCGGCGAAGGTGATGACCGTCCGGTTCGCGGCTTCGCCCCGGTCCACGTGCAGGATGCGGACGCCTTCGCCGGCAATTGCCGCGGCGATGGCCTCAATTACCTCCGGTCTCCGTCCCTCGCTGAAATTCGGGACACATTCTATGATGGGATTCATAGACGCAACAAGCGTTTTTTTCTTAAAGGCCCTCAACGACGTCTTCCGGTAGCCCGGAAGCCTGAACGATCTGCGCAATGGAGATACCCATCATTTTCATCTGCCGAGCCACTTCTTTCTTACCTTTCTCCAAGCCTTCAGCAAGGCCTTGCTCACGTCCTTCGGCACGATAGAACTTGGCGATATCTTCTTTTTCTTCTTCGGAAATCATGGCTCTTAAATAATGTAGTTTCTCCGTTTCCGGGAGTTGTCGGGTGCGGGCCGTCTCCAGCAGCGGGGCAAATCGCCCGTCCATCCCTTCCGGAACTTCGGCAAAGGTAGTCATTCTTTTCAGAATATAAAACCATTCTTCCACCGGATTCATCTGTTTCATGGATCTTTTCTTCAGCCGGGGCAACTCGCAGAGATAGATGCTCATCAAGTCAAACTTTTGAAAACGGGGCGTTTTATATAAAAAACGCGGAGATGTTGTTGGATAGATTGTTCCCGTTTCCGTTGCATCTTCGGGAAATACTGACTATCTTTACCATCGGGAAGACGCCTCAGGAATCGCTCTATGGCTAAGCTTTTGTAGCGGAATCGTCCAATATTAGGTAATAGGTTGTTCTCCTAGTATTGAGTGTTTGGCATTGTGCTAAAGAAATTATTAATCAGTATGTTATTGGCGGGGATAGTTTTCATCCTTTGCCTGTTCATTAGCACGCCGAGCCGGAAGCGATTACTTGGTACTTATGTGTTAGATCAGGAAAGGATCTGTGATACAATCTGGTTTTCCAATAATGGGCAAAATAGTAGCAACAACAAACAAACGGGGATGTTCATTGTCTCCATCCATGAACCAATGATTGATACCATTATACTGTTTGATGGTGGCTATCATGAGGTGTCTTATGGACGTGACGGTTGGAAGTATTACGATACCACCTTATGTTGGATGACTGATTTTCCTTTATTCAATAGAGTTTATCTATTTGGGTTGGGATGCAAACCCAATCTTCTGTTTCCGGAGGGTAATTACTCCATTTTAGGATACAATAAGAAGAATGACATTGTCCGAACATTCTCCTTAATCAAAGAGGAAGGGGAATGGTATCTTGTCAGGGAGGATGCCGAATACCGATTTAGAAAGGTCGGGGATTATTAAAAGAATATGTCAAATTGTAGAATTATTTTTTGTCTAACTTGTTTACTATTCTCAACGATTTCTCTGGCACAGTCAGTGCCGGAGAAATACGTAGTAATCGTTTTTGAGAATACCCGTTACTATTGGGAAGAGGGTAAACATTTGCACTTTAAGGAGAATTATTATTGGATTTCTCCGGTTGATTCCCTAATAGAACGAGGCGTTGCCTATCCCTTGTATATTCCATCCGGAGAAGATTGCATTTTCGAAAAGAGGGATACCTCTATTTTTAGTAATATAGCAATGTGTAATTTAAACGGACTACTGTGTAGAAAGACGTTTCACGTAGAGGAGTCTTCTCCATCGTATGAGACAATGAAAACAATCGATAATAATAAACGGAGGATTCTTGTGGAGGATATCCGTTACAGTTCCCGACTCGGAATCTTTCAGAAACGAAAAGAAAAAACTGTCATTTCTTATGTTCCTGTGATTGGCCGTATTCAAAAGGGACGGTTAAGAACGGATGAAGGGGAAGAACTCATATCCTATTATATCACCTCGTTGGAGCGTGTCGGGGAAGGGATTCTTAACGAAAGAGAGGAACTGTGCGTATTGCACACTGATTATAGTATGATGGATTATAGTTGCTTCGCAGAACATAATCAGAGAATCCAGAAAGGATTTAGAAGGATGAAGCTGGGGAAATGAAAAGCATAATAAGGAAGGTTATACTACTTTTGAAGAGTATGCGGATGATGATGAATAATAGTTCCTTTTTCCATTGGCTGAAAGGATGCGTATATCTATTCATCCCGTTCTTGCTTGTGTATTTAACTGTCATGGTTGTGTGCTTTGGCTATTTCTTCTTTAGTCCAAAATGGGAGGAATTACATTATGAGATTCCATTGTCAGCAGATAGGCTGGTTTTTATTGTGGATTCTACAGCCATCATCAACTCATATAAACCCGCATTTGCTAAACGAGAAGAGGATTATTGGAGACAACAACGGAAAGGCGGGGATGAAAATGCTTTCATCGCTTTGTATCTGAATAAGTCAAAAGCGGTTATTTATATGAATGTATCCGATCACAATGACGGATCGTTGATAGAGCTTTCTGAATGCCGTTTCGATTCAAAGAGCGGCAGAAGAGATTGGATTGGGAGTCCGGATGGAAGAGGCGTTTCTTTCTGCAAAGCCCATAAGATGGAAAAAGAATTTGAACGTTGGGTATTAAACAATAATAGGATTCCATATAAGAAGCACAAACCCTGCTGGCTTTTTTATGCCCGATTAATGATGTACCCACTTGCTTACTGGTGGCAGACGTTAATATGTGGTTATATTTTACTATGCCTTATTATCAACAGACCTCGCTCAAAAGGCGAGGAAGTTTTCTAACGGGCAGACGGGACGAAGAGGGTAGCCTATGTAAGTCCATATGTTGATGTGGCGGATGACGCGGGTGGCCCGCAACTGGAGAGCGTGTCTTCGGTCTGCGGGCGTTTTGTGATGGATAGATCCTTACGGCGAGATTGTTCCTTTTCTTTCAAGTGTCAAAAATGTGACAGAAACAAAAGAATCTGTCAAAATCAATCGGAAGATAAATTGTTTTAATCCGAATTATTCCCTATATTTACCTTCAATATGGAAAAGATACATCGTTTTTTGGCATTTGACCTGGGCGCCACCTCGGGCCGTGCCGTTATCGGAACTTTTGAAGGGAAGGATTTCTCCATGGAGGAGGTCTATCGTTTCCCCAACGCCGTCCAGGAGAAGGGCGGAAAGTTTTTCTGGGATATCCACAGTTTGTTCGGCCACCTGAAGGCAGCCCTGAAGGAAGTTGCCGGCAGGGGTGTGCAGATCGATTCAATCGGCATCGACACCTGGGGGGTGGATTTCGGCCATATCGGCCCGGATGGAAGCATCCTGGGATTGCCGAGAGCCTATCGTGACCCGTACACCACCGGGATTCCCGAAGAAGTGTTCCGGACGCTCCCGCGCGAGGAATTGTACGGGGTGACGGGTATCCAGATTATGAATTTTAATTCAATTTTCCAGCTGTACGCACAGACGAAAGAGGGGTATGCACCGCTGAAAGGGGCCAAGGAAATCCTCTTTATGCCGGACCTGCTGTCCTATATGCTTACCGGCAAAAAGGTGTGCGAATATACCGAAGCCTCCACTTCCGGTATGATGAACCAGCGCAAGCGTTGCTTTGAAAAACCGCTGCTGGAGCGCATCGGCGTGAATAGTTCGGTCCTGCTGGACATTGTGCAGCCGGGCGTGGTAATCGGTCCGCTGCTGAAAGAAATCGCAGAGGAGACGGGTGTGGGAGCGGTTCCCGTGGTCGCCGTTGCCGGGCACGATACCGCATCGGCCATTGCCGCCGTGCCGGCCGCCGACGAGAAATTCGCCTACCTGAGCAGCGGAACCTGGAGCCTGATGGGCATCGAGAGTCCGGAACCGATCATTTCCGACGCTTCTTGCGAAAAGAATTTTACCAACGAGGGCGGTATCGAAGGAACCACGCGTTTCCTGAAGAATATCACCGGCATGTGGCTCCTGGAGCAGTGCCGCAAGGTTTGGGCCAAGGAAGGCCGGACCTATACCTATGCGCAGATTGCCGATATGGCCCGCGCCGCCATCGCCTTCCCGTCCCGGGTAAATCCGGACGATCCGCGCTTTGCGAATCCGGCCGATATGGTGGCGGAACTGAAGGCCGCCTGTGCCGAAAGCGGTCAGCCGCAGCCGGCCACGGACGGTGAGATGGTGAGCTTGATCTACCATTCGCTGGCCTGCCGGTACAAGGAAATGATGCAGGCCCTGCAGGACTTCGCCCCGTTCAAGATTGACAAACTCCATGTGATTGGCGGCGGCAGCGCGAACGACCTTATGAGCCAGCTCACCGCCGACACCATCGGCCTGCCCGTGGTGGCCGGTCCGGTAGAGGCCACAGCCATTGGCAACCTGATGATGCAGGCCAAGGCCGCCGGCTTGGTGAAAGACCGCTGGGAGATGCGTGCCATTGTGGCCAAAGCCTTCTCCGTGAAGGAGTTCCAACCGAATAACAAGTAAACTAATCCCATATGAAAGAAGCAAACATCCTTAAATCTTATGAGCTGGCCAAGGAACGCTATGCCGCCATTGGCGTAGATACCGACAAGGCCATTGCCGAGCTGGAGAAACAGCAGATTTCCCTGCACTGCTGGCAGACCGATGACGTTTCCGGTTTCGAAAACGATGGTTCCCTGACGGGCGGTATCCAGGCTACGGGAAACTATCCGGGCCGCGCCCGCAACATTGACGAAGTCCGCAAGGACCTGGAGTTCGTAAAAACCCTCCTGGCGGGCAACCACCGCGTGAACCTGCATGAAATCTATGGCGATTTCGGCGGCAAGTTCGTAGACCGCGACCAGGTGGGCGTGGAGCATTTCCAGAGCTGGATCGATTGGGCCAAGGCCAACGGTTTCAAGCTGGACTTCAACTCCACTTCCTTCTCGCATCCCAAGAGCGGCGACCTGTCGCTGTCCAACCCCGACAAGGCCATCCGTGACTTCTGGATCGAGCACACCATCCGCTGCCGCAAGATTGCGGACGCCATGGGCAAGGCCCAGAACGACCCTTGTATCATGAACATCTGGGTCCATGACGGACAGAAGGACTATACGGTGAACCGCAAGAAATACCGTGAGATTCTGGCCGCATCCCTGGACGAAATCCTGAAAGAGGACATGCCCGGCATGAAGAGCTGCGTAGAGGCCAAACTGTTCGGTATCGGCCTGGAGAGCTACACCGTGGGCTCCATGGACTTCTTCGAGGGTTACTGCGCCACCCGCAAGGTCATCTATACGCTGGATACGGGCCACTACGAGCCCACGGAGAACGTGGCCGACAAGGTGAGCTCCCTGCTCCTGTATGTGCCCGAGCTGATGCTCCACGTGAGCCGCCCCGTGCGTTGGGACTCGGACCACGTGACCATTATGAACGACATGACGCTGGACTTCTTCAAGGAGCTGGTGCGTGCCGACGGTCTGAACCGTGCCCACG
>CADCCI010000031.1 GCA_902799895.1 uncultured Bacteroidia bacterium
TGCACAGTTTCGAGGAGTGCCAGAAGAGCAAGCGGGCCTTCGCGGAGAACTTCCACGAGATTGAAACCCACGCGAATATGCTCCATCCGGCAACCATTGTGGAACCGGTGGGGGAGGGATACGTCCAGGTGAACCCGCCGTACCCGCCTGCCACGCAGGAGGAAATGGATGCCTGTTGGGACCTGCCGTTCACGAAGCTGCCGCATCCGCGCTACAAAGGGAAGCGGATTCCGGCCTATGATATGATCAAGTATTCGGTCATTACGCACCGGGGCTGCTTCGGGGGCTGTAATTTCTGTACGATCGCCGCCCACCAGGGCAAGTTTATCCAGAGCCGCAGCGAGGCGTCCATCCTCAAGGAGGTAAAGCAGCTGACGGAACTGCCGGGTTTCGCGGGGAACATTTCCGACCTGGGCGCCCCCACGGCCAATATGTACGGGATGGTGGGGAAGGATCCGTGCCTGTGTGCCAAGTGCCGGCGGAAATCGTGCCTGTGGCCTGCTCCGTGCCCGAATATGAACCGCTCGCATGCCCGGTTGATGAACCTGTACAAACAGGTGGATGCGGTGAAAGGCATCCGCCATTCCTATATTGGCAGCGGTATCCGTTATGACCTTTTCCTTTCCGAAGACGGCTATGTGGACAATACCTCCCGGCCCTATCTGAAAACACTGGTCCTGGACCATACGTCCGGCCGGCTGAAAGTGGCTCCGGAGCACACGGAGGACAATGTTCTCTACTATATGGCCAAGCCTTCCTTCAAGCTGTTCGTGAAACTGCGCGCCGAGTTTGATAAGATTACCCGCGAGGCGGGCCGGCGCACCGGGATTGTGCCGTATTTCATTTCCTCGCATCCGGGCTGCACCCTGAAAGATATGCAGAACCTGGCCCGGAATCCGGCCTTGAAGGGATTGTATATGGATCAGGTCCAGGATTTCACACCCACACCTATGACAACTTCATCCGTAATGTTCTATTCCGGACTGGATCCGCGTACGATGAAACCGGTCTTTTCCGAGCACGAAATGGAGAAGAAAAAGAAACAGAAATCCCTTTTTTTTACCAAATAAGTTTCATTATTCAATCAAAAAAACGGTAAATCCTTTGTTTTTATCAGAGGATTGACTATCTTTGACTAAATTAAACCGAATTAAAGCGAATAAAATTGCAAAAAAAGTAATCTTATTTACTCTATTATTAACTAAAATTTGTTTTCTATGAAGGTAAACAAAATGCTCGCAGCATGCGCAGTGGTGATGCTCTCTTTGTTGAGCTTTACTGCGTATGCGCAGAACCGTGCCTCCGGTACGGTTGTGGATGCCCAGGGCAATGCCGTTCCTGGTGTTAGCGTTGTCGTGAAAGGAACGACGACGGGCACCATGACGGACGCTCAGGGTTACTTTGCTATCCAGGCTCCCGCTGGATCGACGCTGGACATTACCTGCATCGGTTATGCTTCCCAGTCTGTCGCTGCCCGTGAGAACCTTCGCATTGTCCTTGCCGAAGACAACGAGTTCCTGAATGAAGTCGTGGTGGTCGGTTACGGTACGCAGAAACGCGTCAACTTGACGGGTGCCGTTTCTACGGTTGATGTTCAGAAAACCCTCGAGGCTCGTCCTGTTGCCGACTTGGGTAAGGCCCTCCAGGGTGCCGTTCCCGGTCTGACGGTGATGAACAACAATGGTGGTATTGGCGGCAGCCCGACCCTGCAGATTCGTGGTCTGGGTACCCTGTCCAACAGCCAGACTTCCAGCCCGCTTATCGTGGTGGATGGTGTAGCCATGGAGGATATTTCCTTGCTGAATACGCAGGATATTGAGAGTATTTCTGTGTTGAAGGATGCTGCTTCTTCCTCTATCTATGGTACGCGTGCTGCTTTCGGTGTGATCCTTATCACCACCAAGGGCGCCCATAAGAGCGAGAAGGTTACGGTATCTTACTCCAATAACTTTGCTTTCCGCAAGCCGACCGTCCTGCCCGAATATCCGAATACGGTGGAGCAGATGACGGCTTTCAAACTTTCGAAGGACCGTGTTGGAGCAACGCCGGAACTCTTTGGTATGGTTATCAATGATAACTATATTGAGCAGGCTCGTCAGTGGCAGGAGCGTCACGGTTGGCAGAAGGCTGGTTACCGTGAGATGGTGGCTGGTGACGACTATATCGTCGCAACTACAGATACTTACGATGCTGCTGGCAATAAGCTTCAGTCCAAAGGACAGGCCAACTACCTGGCCGACTGGGATGTGGCCGGCATTTTCTACAAGTCCTGGACACCTGCCCAGACGCATAACCTCGCTGTTCAGGGTTCTACCGGTAACGTCGGTTACTATATGTCCGTCGGTTATGACAAAGAGGAAGGAACCGCTGAATTCGCTCCGGACGAGTTGTCTAAGTGGAATGTGACCGGTAACATTTCCTCCGATGTTACAAAGTGGTGGAATGTCGGTCTGCGTTTTAACTTCGACAAGAAGGATCTCTCCGAACCCTACGAGATTGGCCAGGGCTCCCTCCAGTACATCTGGCGTTGGGGTTCCTTCTTTGGCCCTTACGGTACTGTGAATGGTGAGGACTTCCGTGCTATCGCCTATCGCAAGCAGGCTGGTCGGAACCACGCTATCAATACCTACACCCGTTTGAGCGGTTATACCACGATCAAACTGTTGGAGGGTCTTACGATTAATGCTGACTATACCTATAATATCTCCGATATCGATCGTAAGTTCAATGAGAACCCGGTTCGTGGTATTAACAACTGGTCTACCATTGTTGATGATGCGGGTAACATTGTTGTCAGCAACATCAAAACTTATACGGCCGTGAGCGGCTATTCTGCCCGTGATTACTCCTATGCTTTCAACGCATATGCAGACTATGTCAAGACCTTTGCCCAGGATCATAACCTGCATGTAATGGTCGGTGTTAACGCTGAAGAAGGTGAATTCCAGTCCTACGATGCCTATCAGCAGGGTCTGCTCGATACCAGCCTTCCTGAGTTTAACTTGGCTACGGGTACGGAAAATGTTAAAAACATTGATTATCCGGGCACCTATGGTCCTCGTCATACCCACTGGGGTACCGCCGGTTATTTCGGCCGTATCAATTATGACTATAAGGGCCGTTACCTGTTAGAACTGAACGGCCGTTTCGATGGCTCTTCCCGTTTCCCGTCCGGAAAACATTGGGCTTTCTTCCCTTCGGCTTCCGCCGGTTATCGAATCAGCGAGGAACCTTGGTTCGCTCCTGTTAAGCAGTATGTTTCCAATGCTAAGCTTCGTGCCTCTTATGGTGAGATTGGTAACCAGGCCATTGGCGAGAATATGTTCCTGTCCACGATTGCCCGTAAGTCCAGCGGTATCTACTGGGTGGGTAATTCCGACTCTTCGATGGTCAGTATGTTTGATGCCCCGACCCTCGTTTCCGACGAGCTGACCTGGGAGCGTATCCGCACCTTCGATGTTGGTGCTGATTTCGGTTTCCTGAATAATGAACTGAACGTCTCGTTTGATTGGTATCAGCGTACCACCAACGATATGTTGGCCCCTGCTGCTTCCATGCCTGCTGTTTTGGGCGCCTCGGCTCCGTATACCAACAATGGTACACTCCGTACCCGTGGTTGGGAACTGGTCGTTGACTGGCATCATCTCTTTGGCAAAGACCTGATGGTCTGGGCCAGCGCGAGCCTCAGCGATGCCAAGTCGGTTGTGACCAAGTGGGATAACGATAGCCATACTCTCAATTCTACATATGAAGGAAAAGTTTGGGGTGATATCTGGGGCTTCGAAACCGATCGCCTCTTTGAAGTGAGCGACTTCACGGGCTTCAACGCTAATGGTATTCCTACGGGTTATGCAGCTGGTGTTGCTGATCAGAGCGGCCTGGAGAATGGTGGTTTCCACTATGGTCCTGGTGATGTGAAGTATGTTGACCTGAACGGTGATGGCGTGATTAACGGTGGTAAGGGTACCGAAGAGGATCACGGTGACCTTAAGGTTATCGGTAACCTCCTCCCTCGTTATCAGTACAGCTTCCGCCTGGGTGCATCTTGGAAAGGTTTCGACCTCGACATGTTCTTCCAGGGTATCGGCAAACGTGATGTCTGGACTCAGTCTTCCATGGTTTATCCTTGCGTCCGCAATGCTGATGCAACCATCTTTGCCAATGAGCTTGACTATTGGAAGGGAACCTGGAATGGTACTTCCTGGACAGTTGAGGATCCGCAGACCCAGTTCGGCCGCCTGTGGTCCGGTGGTAATGAGAAGGGTACTGTTGCCGGTATCGAAAACGGTAGCAAGAACTTCTATCCTCAGAGCCGCTACATTAGCCACATGGCTTATCTGCGCCTGAAGAACCTCACCTTTGGTTATACCCTGCCGTCTTCCCTGACTCGCAAAGTCTGCATTGAGAAGGCACGCGTTTACTTCAGTGGTGAGAACCTCTTTGAAATTATCAATCGGACCAATGGTCCTTTCGATCCCGAAACCGGTGGTATGAAACCGAATACCAACAATGTGGGTGGTGACGGTAACATTACCAATAGCGTTTTCGGCCGTGTGGATCCTTTCTTCCGCACCTTCTCCTTCGGTGTTCAGATTACTCTTTAATTTTCAGAAGAATCCATTATGAAAAGATTTATTTCTTGCATAGTCATTACGGTTGCCGCTTTGCTTACGTTCTCTGCGTGCAACAAGATGCTGGACAAGGCTGCGCTTGATGCTTTCGCCGATGATAACTTCTGGACGAAAGAGTCGAACGTGGAGGCCTATGCCAACACCTTCTACAACAACTTTGCCGGTTATGGTAACAGCGGTGGCGGCGGTTCTTTCTACTTCCCCACGCTGAATGATAACCAGGCTGATGCTTTGTTCCGTGACTGGAACTATAACAATGTCCTTGTATCGAACAGTGACTGGACTTCTCCTTACTCCGAGATTCGCCGCGCCAACATTCTGATTGCCCGCGTTGAAAAAATGGATCTGACGGATGATGTCAAGGCACACTGGGTTGGTGTGGCCCGTATGATTCGTGCCCTGCAGTACTACTGGCTGGTCCGTACCTTTGGTGATGTCCCTCTTGTGGACCACGAACTCAACATCTCCGAAACGGACGTGATTTTCCAAGCACGTCAGGACCGTGACAAGGTGATGGACTTCGTACTCGATGACCTTAATTTTGCAGTTAGCAATATCCGTGACGTTGTTAACCGTACCGGTTGGAGTCGGGATCTTGCCCAGGCTATCAAGGCAGAAATCTGCCTTTTTGAAGGAACATATTGCAAGTATCGCGTTGCTGCCGACGGCCAGAAGGCCCCGGATGCTACCCGTGCTGCGAACTTCCTCACGGCTGCCAAGACGGCTGCCGAGGCAATTATGGGCAAGAGCGCTTATGTATTGAATGATTCCTATGCTAGCACGTACAATTCCCTTGACTTGACTGGCAACAAGGAAATGATTCTTACAAAGCATTATGTAAAGGATCTGTTCATGCATTCCCTCCCGGATTATACCTGCTCTTCTTCCCAGGCTTATGGTCTGACGAAAGACGCCTTCAACGCCTATCTTTTCACCGATGGTTTGCCTAAGGCCACAACGACCTTGAACAATACGGATATCCCGACGGTTATGGATGCTGGCAATCATCTTACGATTACCGATCTCCTGGCCCGTCGTGATCCTCGTCTTGCTGCTTCCATCGATGGTACGCTGATGCCGGTTCCCAATCCGTTTAAAGGTCGTTTTGGCCGCTCAGATGATGTGAACCAGACCTCTTCTACCGGATATGGTGTACTGAAGTATGATAGCGATAAACTGGCTGTCGGTTATCGTGTTGAGACTGGTAAGAACTACACGGATGCTCCGTTGTATTGGCTTGCAGTTGTATATCTTGAGTATGCCGAAGCTTGCGCTGAACTGGGTACCTGCACGCAGGCCGATCTGGACAAATCCATTAACAAACTTCGTGACCGCGTGGGTATGCCTCACCTGACGACCTCTCCTACTGCTGACCCTGCCAACAACATGAATGTCAGTGCCCTGATTTGGGAGATCCGTCGTGAGCGCCGTGTTGAGTTGATGTTCGACAATAATTTCCGTTTCTGGGATCTTAATCGTTGGCATCAGCTTGATAAACTTGATACCAAGGCTTATCCTGATATCAAGTTGGGTGCGAATGTGAAGAATGATCCGGCTTCGGTTGCCAGCTCCGATATTACTGTCACGGCTGATGGTTATATCAATGCTTATCCGAACAACGATCGTATCTATGATAAGAAGTACTACTTCTATCCGGTTCCGACTTCGCAGATTCAGCTGAACGAGAAACTCACCCAGAATCCTGGTTGGGAAAAGTAGTTTAGCTTCTACTAAATAAAAAACCGCTCTGGCAGTCCCAGAGCGGTTTTTTTGTATTTATATTCGTAACTTGTTGAGGCTGAATCGTTTTAACCAAAAATTTTTAAAAAAAAGTCTTGCATTATTCAAATGTTTGGATAACTTTGCAACAGTCAACGTATTTATGCAACGCAAACTGTCCATATTCTATCGGCAGATAAAGGCCAAGCGCTGGCGTCTTGTTGCCCTCGGGCGATAAGGCGCGACCTCTGCGTGCTGCCTCGATGAGAACAGACGCAGGCTCACCGGAAGCCGCGGTCCAGACCTCCGGGCACAAATACAAAAACAGTTTCACTCTTTAACGATACAGCCTAATGAAAAGGTTATTACTAACCGTGGCCTTAGCCACCGAGGGCATACTATGCCTTGCCCAAAACCCAACGAAGACGTTAGCCGATACACTGTCGTTGGATGAAGTATTTGTCGTTGCTTATGGAACAGCGAAGAAAAGCAGCTATTCCGGAAGTGCATCCGTGGTCCGATCCGAAGTTCTTCAGGGAGTCCCTGCAGCCAGCTTCGAGGGCGCCCTGGGCGGCCGTGTGGCCGGCCTGCAGGTAACTACCCCGTCCGGCCAGGCCGGAAGCATGCCGCAGATGCGTATCCGAGGAATCGGTTCTATGAATGCCTCTAACGAACCCCTCTATGTGATTGACGGTGTCCCTGTGAACAGCGGCGATGGCGGTCAGATGAGCGACTATACCTATTCTACCAATAACTTGTTGAACAACTTGAATCCGGACGATATCGAGTCCATTTCTGTCTTGAAGGATGCGGCTGCCTCCTCCCTGTACGGTTCCCGTGCGGCGAATGGCGTAATCCTGATTACCACCAAGACGGGTAAGGAGGGCCGTCCCACGGTCCGGCTGAATATGTCGGTGGGTATTACCCCGTCCTGGGCCACGCGGAACTACGAGGCCGCGGGCGTGCAGGAGCAGGTAAATATGCTATATACCGTGTTCCATGATTACGCCGTTACCGGCCAGGGCAAGTCCGAGGCGGATGCCAATGTGGCGGCCCTGAACCGGCTGAACAGCAAATTCAACAAACACGGTTACCAGTTCAGCACTACGGAAACGGGAGCCTATGCGCCGGTTACCATCTCGGAATATGACCATTCCGGCCGCGAGGGTCGCTATTTTGACTGGGATGACGCCTATTTCCGCACCGCCGTGTATCAGACCTATGACCTGAGCGTGAGCGGCGGCCAGAACGGGACCACCTATTATGCTTCCCTTTCCTATACCGACGACCAGGGCCGTCTGCGCATGAACGCCTTTAACCGTTATTCCGGCAGGGTGAACGTGAACCAGCGCATTGGGAAGCTCTTTGAACTGGGTACCAACGTTACGGTAAGCCGTACGTCCCGCAGCGGATACAACGATTCCCGGAATACCGGTTCCAACCTCTTCATGCAGACGCGCAACCTCCTCTGGGGCCTGTACTGGCCTACCGATTACAAGACGGGTGAGGAATGGACGGCCCGCTACGGCAGCTATGCCCAAAATGCCCTCTACTATGATCATGAGTGGGACAACCAGGCTACAACGCTGCGCACGGCCATTACGGAAACGGCCCAGCTGCACCTGCTGCCCAGTCTGAATATCAAATCCATCTTCTCCTACGACCATACCACCTCGGCCGAAAGCCTGTACTATGGGGCCAACCATTTCAACGGCTCTTCGGTGAACGGACGCATCCATGAGTTCCGGACCCTGTACGCCAAAATGGTCTCGTCCACGACGGTGGACTGGCATTGGAGCCACGAAGGCCACGGCCTGGCCCTGCTGGCCGGTTTCGAGGCAGAGAAAAATACGACCGATTTTACCCGTTCCACGGGCGAAAACCTGCCTACGAGCACCCTGCATACGGTGGGAACGGCCGGTACCCTGTCTGCCAACGGTTACAGCTGGGGAAATTCCATGGTTTCCATCCTTTCCAAAGCCGATTATAACTGGGAAGAACGGTATTTCCTGTCGGCTTCGTGGCGTCGGGACGGCTCGTCCCGTCTGAGCCCGGATACGCGCTGGGGCAACTTCTGGTCCGTTTCGGGTGCCTGGCGCCTGAACCGTGAGTCCTTCCTGGAGAATGTGGGTTGGCTGAACAACCTGCGCCTGCGCGCATCGTACGGTATCAACGGTACGCTCCCGTCCGATGATTATGGCTATATGAACCTCATGTCCTATGGCAACGCCTATATGGGCAATCCCGGCAGTGAGGTGGTGTCTCCGGTGAACAATTCCCTCACGTGGGAAAGCAACCACACGCTGAACCTGGGTCTCGACTTCGGTTTCTGGGGCAACCGCCTGCGCGGAACGGTGGAGTACTATAACCGCGTTTCGGAAAACCTGCTGCAGGATGTCCCGATCTCGCAGATCACGGGCTTCTCGTCCACGCTGCGCAACCTGGGCCGGATCCGCAACAGCGGTATCGAGGTGGAATTGGGCGGCGATATCATCCGGACCGGCAACCTCCTGTGGGATGCCACCGCGAACATTTCCTTCCTTTCCTCCCGCGTAACGGACCTGTATAACGGGGCGGATATCATCTGGTACGATCCTACCGGAAGCGACGACCGCGCCCAGTTTATCTACCGGGAAGGGGAGTCCCCGCTGGCCTTCTACGGCTATGAGTGGGCCGGTGTAGATCCGCAGAACGGAAAAACGGTCTGGTACACCAACAACGACAATGCCCCGTTTACATTCAACGGTCGCAACGCCTCTTACGATTATCGCGATGCGGATGAGGTGGTCATCGGCAATGCCGTTCCTTTCGCGACGGGCGGCCTTTCTACCACCCTCCGTTGGAACGGTTTCGATTTCGGTGCCCATTTCCTCTTCAAACTGGGCGGAAAACTCTATGACGGTGCTTACAAGGATGTGGCCGATGACGGTTACTACTGGGAGCGTATCCGAGCCCAAAGCTACTATGACGACATGTGGACGCCGACCCATACGGATGGCACCCAGCCGGCCCTTTCCGGCATGGACCTGGAAGATTCCATGCAGTATAGCACGCGTCACCTGCACAATGCCACCTTCCTGCGCCTGAAGAACCTCTCGCTGGGATATACGCTGCCCCGGGCCCTGACCCGCCGGGTATGCATCCAGCGTGCCCGGGTTTATACCACGGCATCCAACCTGTTTACGCTGTCCAGTTACCATGAGGCCGATCCGGAAGTGAACGCCTTCGGTACGCGTGGCTGGGAGACCCCGCTGGGCAAGAGTTTCGTTTTTGGCATTGAGTTACAATTCTAAAGAAAGAACACCATGAAAAGAATAGTTATCCTTGTTATTGCCAGTGTGCTGGCCGTGTCCTGCAACGATTTTTTGGACATGCAACCTACCCGTTCCGCCAATGCCTCCCAGGCTATCGGTACACCGGATGATGCCCAGGTAGCCCTGAACGGTATTATGCGCAGCCTGACCGGTGCGTCCCTGTACGGCCGCAACCTGATGCTCTACGGCGATGTCCGTGGCGGTGACCTGACCATCTATTCGGCCGGCCGCGGTCTGGACGGCCTGTATTCGTTCAACCATTCGGCCACGTCCAATTCTTTCGGCGGATTCTGGTCCGAGGGTTTCTTTGTGCTGATGCAGGTAAACAACCTCATCGAGAATATCCGTTCCCTGCAGGATGAAGGAAAGACAGGCTTCAATCAGCATCTGGGAATGGCCCTGACGGTGCGTGCCATGCTTACTTTCGACCTCGTACGCCTCTATGGACGGCCCTATACGCAGGATCCTACCGCTCTGGGTATCCCGGATGTCCGCCGTACCCTATCGGCCGAGGAGACCCTGGGCCGGGTTACGGTGGGGGAAAACTATGCCGCCATCCTGGACGACCTCAGAGAAGGGGAGTCCCTGCTGGCCGCCGACAAGGCTCAGAAGAAGGGATATCCCGGCTATTATGCCAATCTGGCCCTCCAGGCCCGTGTGAGCCTCTTTATGGCCGATTATGATACGGCCCTTTCCCGTGCCAAGGCGGTTATCGCCGGTCCTTTCACACTCTATGAACCGGCCAACTGGTGTGCCTCCTGGGCCCAGCAGTGGGGGAGCGAGTCCATCTTTGAACTGGGGGTGGATTCCGAAGCCGACCTTACCACCTCTTCCCTGGGATATTATTATATGTGTTACCACTTTGCCGGCCTGACCACGGCCATGGGCTGGTTCCTGGCCAGCGATTATTTCCTGAACCGTCTGGGAGAGGATCCGGACGATGTCCGTTGGGGCGTGATGGGAATTGATGAATCGGTAGAGAAAGGGGAGAGCCTCAACCGTCAGGGAGCCTGCTACAAATATGTGGGTGGAGCCCCGGCTTTGGGCGATGGGAAAGAAACCCGTACTGCCGTGAATATCAAGCTGATCCGCTTGTCGGAAATGTATCTGATTGCCGCCGAGGCCGCCTTGAACGCCAAGACGCCGGATGCGCAGGCCGCCGCGGGCTATCTGAACGAGATCCGCCGCCGCAGCCCGAACCTCGCGCCGGCAACGGCTGCCACCGTGTCGGACGATATGATCCTGGACGAGCGCAGCAAAGAGCTGTTCGGCGAGGGCCACCGCTTCTTCGATCAGATCCGCCGAGGCCGTTCCATCGAATTTAATGACGATTTCCAGGATGTTCCTGTAAGTGGCCGCCAGAAGGTCATAACGCCTGATTATCAGCGCAATATTCTTCCGATTCCGCAGTCTGAAATCCATGCCAATCCCGTTATTGCCAAACAACAAAATCCGGGGTATTGAATTATTCAGAAAAATGTCCTAATATTGCACCGTAAAACGTAATTGCAAAGGACAAAATGGATCAGAAGAAAAGACACGTCGTTAGCTACGAGAATATGTCTGCAGAGTTGGCAGCCGCATTCGCAGAGAAGTATCCGAAGGGGTTCAGCGATTACCTCGCCGACCTTGTAAAATATACCAAACCGGACGGTACTCCGTTCTATGCCGTAACCATCGAGATTCCCGATGCCATCTATCTGGTGAAAATCAAGGTGAAGACCGATGACATAGAGGACCTGGAGCGTTGGCTTGAAGGCGAGGACGATGCCGACAACGAAGATGTGGCGGGTTCCGCCGCTGCTTCGGGCGACACGGGTGGCACGCTCCCGGACGACAATATCTCGCAGTACAGCACAGGAGACGACGATTCCGATAATGCATAGGAAGCTCCTGTTGCTTTCCCTTGCGGTAGGAACGGCGGCCGGAGGCGCCGCCGTCCTGCTGCAGTCAGTAATCCGCTGGATCCGCACGGGTTTGAACGCCCTGTCCGGCGGTGCGGGAAACGGGTGGATGGTACTGGTCCTGCCGGGAATCGGCATGCTCCTGTCCCTGATCTTCTGTAAATACATCATCAAAGACAATATCGGCCACGGCGTCACAAAGGCGCTGGTGGCCGTTTCCAAGAATGACTCGCGCATCCGGCCGCACAACATGTGGTCTTCGGTGCTGGCGAGCGGTGTGACCATCGGTTTCGGCGGTTCCGTGGGAGCCGAGGCGCCGATTGTCTATACGGGAGCCGCCATTGGCTCCAACCTGGCCCGGTGGACGGGGATGTCGTACCGGAATATGACCATCCTGCTGGGATGCGGAGCTTCAGCGGCTGTGGCGGGTATTTTCAAGGCACCGCTGGCGGGCGTGCTGTTTACGCTGGAAATCCTGCTCTTCAACATCTCCATGACTTCGATGATTCCACTCTTGCTCTCTACCGTGAGCGCAACGGTGGTGTCTTATCTTTTCCTGGGCCCCCAGACGCCTTTCCAGTGCACGTTAAGCGCCTTTACCATGCGGAACATCCCCTTCTATATCCTGCTGGGCCTGTTTTGCGGGGCGTGCTCCATTTATTTCATCCGCACGACGCTGGGGATGGAGGACTGGCTGGGAAAACTGCGCAACCGCTATGTGAAATGGGCCCTGTGTGCCCTGGGTCTGGGCATCCTTCTCTTCCTCTTTCCGCCGCTCTGGGGCGAAGGGTATGACTCCCTGGGCGTCCTGCTGCAAGGCGGGGAACTGGGCCTGGAGGGCGGTTCGCCCCTTTCGTTCATGCTGGAGAAACCGGTGCTGGTGCCCGTCCTCTTTTTGCTCATCCTCTTGCTGAAGGTCTTTTCCATGACCTTTACCAATGCGGGCGGCGGCGTGGGCGGAACCTTCGGCCCTACGCTGTTTGTGGGCGCGATTGCCGGCTTTGTCCTGGCCCGGACGCTGAACCTCCTTTCCCTGGATGTACCGGAGCAGAACTTTGTCCTGGTGGGCATGGCGGGCCTTATGGCCGGCGTGATGCAGGCCCCTATGACGGCCATCTTCCTGATTGCGGAAATATCGGGCGGTTACGAGCTGCTGCTGCCCCTCATCCTGACCTCTGCGGTATCGTTCGGTGCCACCCGCCTGGTGGAAAAATACTCCATCTATACCAAACGGATTGCCATGACGGGCGAACTGCTCACCCATGACAGCGACCAGGCCGTGCTGACCTTGCTGAAGCTCGATTCCCTGGTGGAAAAGGACTTCCAGCCGGTCCGGATCGATGATACCCTGGGCAGCCTCGTCGAGGCGGTCTCTTCCTCGCAGCGGAACCTTTTCCCGGTCCTGGACGAGAAACAGCATTTCCAGGGATGCGTCTCGCTGGAAGATATCCGAAGGGACATGTTCCAGACCCAGCTTTATGCTACCAAGCACGTTTTCAATTACATGCATTCCGTGCCGGCCTATATCTACGAGGGCGAAAACATGGAAAGCGTGATGAACAAGTTCGAAACGACCGGCGCCTGGAACCTGCCCGTGGTGAAGGAAGACCGGACCTATGTGGGATTCGTTTCCAAATCCAAGATTTTCTCTGCCTATCGGGACGAACTCCGGCTGGTTTCTGCCGATTAATTTTGTAAATTTGCGATATGAAAGAATTGTACATCCAACATATCGCATCACGTGTCGGGGTGCAGCCCTGGCAGGTTGAAAACTGTATCCACCTGTTCGAAGAGGGAGACACGATTCCCTTCATCAGCCGGTACCGGAAAGAGAAAACCGGCGGGCTGGACGACGTGGCCGTGGCCGAGGTCCGTCATTGGAACGACGTCTTTACCGAGATGGAAAAGCGGAAGGAGACCATCCTCACCACCATTGAAGAGCAGGGGAAACTGTCCGATGACCTGCGTGCGCAGATCGTTTCCTGCGTGGAGGCCGCCCGGCTGGAAGATTTGTACCTGCCGTATCGACCCAAGCGGCGTACGCGGGCTACCGTGGCCAAGGAAAAGGGTCTGGAGCCCCTGGCCGATGCCATGTTCGATGTAAAGATTGCCGATCCCGTCCGGGAAGCCCGCCGTTATGTAAAGGCGGGGGTGGCCGATGAGGAGGAAGCCCTCTCCGGAGCCCGGGATATTATCGCCGAGCGGCTGAGCGAGAGCGCACCGGTGCGCGAAACCGTCCGCGGTATCTATCGGACGCGCCGCATCGTCTCCAGCGTGACCAAGGCGGG
>CADCCI010000032.1 GCA_902799895.1 uncultured Bacteroidia bacterium
ATATCGGTTTCGAGGCCGGTTTCTTCGACAACCGCATCAGCACCACCTTCGACTGGTACAAGCGTAACAACTACGACCTGATCGGTATCGTCAACACCCACGTTGAACTCATGTTTCTTCTCGTAGGTAAGTTCGGTATTGGCCAGCTGGCTGATATCCAGGGCCGTTTCACGCACATCGGTGGTAGGACGCCAGGGGGTGAGGCTTCGGATCACGACGGTGGAGTTGGTCACGTTCTTGGGACCGCGGTCTGCCGTCAGGGAATAGGAGGCCTTCACGCTCAAGTGCGAAATCTTGTCCGAAATGGGAGCCCACCACGTTTCGTCGCTGATGTTCCAGGCACCGGAGATGTTCCAGGTAGGAAGCCAGCGGGCGCTGCGGCTCTTACCCAACTTGTTCGTACCCTCGTACCGGTAGGTACCGTTGATAACGTACCGGCCTTTGTACGAGTAGGTTCCGTTGGCGAAGAAGGCGGCGCTGCGGTCGTAGCTATACACATAGGAATAGTAGTTGGCGTTCTGCTCGGAGCCCTGCTTGAACACCTGGTAGGCGTAGTTCGGAATCTCACCCATGTTGTACTGCAGACCCCAACCGCGGAACCACGTGCTGTGACGGGTGATGTCGTTGATTTCCATACCGCCGAAGAGGTTCACGATGTGCTTGTCGGCGAAGGTCTTGCTGAAGTTGGCCGTGGTACGGAAGTCGTAACCGATCATGTTGTTGTCCGTCCGCTCGTAGATACCGCCGTTCGGCAGAACGGAGATCGGGAGGGCGTACGGGTTATCGGGATCGGTGTACAGGAAGGGGTTGGAGTTACGGATGGTGGACGTACCCATTTCGCGGTAAGCCATGGCCTGGTTGGAATTGTCCAGGATGTTGTGCTCCTGCGAGGATGCGGTGTACTTGGCCGCACCGATGGCACTGAGTTCCAGTTCCGGAATCACCTTGTACTTCAATTCTCCCTGGATACGGAAGTCCGTCACATTCAGGTTGATATAGTTGTTCTCCAACTCATGCATAATGTTGAACTTAGCGTAGTTCCGCACATAGAACTCGTCCGGGTCCAGGGCGCGGGAAGTATTCAGCGCGTAGGAGTACGGGTTGATATCGAAGTCGCGCTTAACCTCACCGTAAACCGGGTCGATTTCGCTGCTCAGGGTACCGGGAGCGCGCTGCTTACGGTACGATGCGTTGGAAATCATGTTCAGCGACAGGTTGTTCAGAATCTTGTACGTCGTATTCAAGTTAGCCGTGTAACGCTGCACCTCGCTCTGCTGGGTCCAACCCGGATCCGACATCACCGACAGGGAGGCGTAGTAGTTGGCCTTCTCGGTACCGCCGGAGGTGGAAATGGAGTGGTTGTGCTGGATGGAACTCTTGAACAGGAGGTCGAACCAGTCGGTGTTGCGGTATTCGGCAGCCTTGAGGTAAGCCGCAATGGCTTCGGGGGTGTTCTGCAGACCGAATCGGCCCGAGGTCGCATCATACTGGGTAATCATCTGGTACATCTTGCCATAGATACCGCTGTTCATCCGGTTGGCGGTTTCGGCATAGTTGAGGTAGCCTTTCTGCTGGAGCTCCTGGTAGATGGACATCTGGTCCTGGGAGTTCATGATGTTAAAGGTCGAGTACGACGGCTTCAGGCGGTAGGTATACTCACCGGTGTAGCTGATGTGGCTCTGGCCCGCCTTACCTTTTTTCGTCGTAACGACGATAACGCCCGCCATCGCGCGCGCGCCATATATAGAGGTAGCGGATCCGTCCTTCAGGATATCGAACGATTCGATATCGTCGGAGTTCAAGCCCGCAATGGCGGAAGAAATCAGGGTGGTAGCGTCACCGGATGAAAGGTCATCGGCGCTCACGTCCACCACGTCTTCCATGATAACACCATCTACAACCCACAACGGTTTGGAGGAACCGTAGATGGAGGTAGCACCACGGACGCGGATCTTAGGGGCCGTACCGAAGGTACCGGAAACGTTCTGCACCGACACACCGGCTACCTGGCCTTCCAGGGAACGGCTGATATCGGCGATACCGCTCAATTTGGCTTTATCGGCATCGACTTTGGCGGTGGAACCGGTCATCAACCGGCGGTCCACTTGCTGCATACCCGTTGCAACGGCAGCTTCCAGCACTTCGGCGCCGGCACATTGGCCAAGGTGTATTTACCGTCCATGTCGGTCATGGTACCGACGGAAGTATTTCCTTCCACAAAGACGGCGACACCGGGGACGGGTTCTCCCTTGGAATCGACCACCGTACCGCTGACTGATCTCGTCTGGCCCAGGGCAAGCCCCGTCCAGGCAATCAGGCAGGTCAGTAACAGGATGATTTTCTGTTTTCCCATACGTTAATATATTTACATTATTTTTGTTTCGAGAACATAGTCGTTCCACGCAAACCGCAAAGGTCGGGAAAATGTTTCAATATTCCAAACCTTGTGATTTGGCCCGAAAAAAGGGATATTTTACAGAAAAACGATTTAAATTGTATGAATTAATATACATGAAATAAATATCTTACCAAAAACTGTAAGCAAAAACGCCTATTCGGTTACAAAGTGTAAGCAGAGAAAACTTCGAAATATTTCCCTTTTTTATAAAAATAGGGGATTTTTCCCCGAAAATGGCCCTTTACCGCCGGGTGTAGAGGGGGTGAAGTTGGGGCCAAATTTCGATTTATAAGGGAGTTTTCAACAGAACTGTCAACAAGGGCTGTTTTTCTAAAGCGCTGATAATCAATATAATACATTATTGACAAAAATAAATTTTCTTGATTAATCGTTTTATTTCTTGCTTTTCTGCAAATTATTTCAAAACTTTGCATCGACTATTGCGTTTTTGATAATTACTTCAAAACATAAGTTTTTATGAAAAAAGTGTATTTAACTCCCGGTGCCGAGTATCTCGACACCCTCTTTGAGGCCAATTTCCTCACCTCGAGTCTGGAATATGGCGGTTCTGGTGAAGACCTGGGCGACGGTGGAACCGTTGACCCCTGGTCTTAATGTTCTGCTCTTTGTAAACGATTCAAAAAAAAGGAAAAGATTATGAAGAAAGTACTTTATAGTGTCCTTGCACTGGCAGGTCTCCTTACTTTGTCCTGCGCCAAGGAAATCGATGCCCCCAACGCCGAGTTCGCACAGGAGAATCTGGTCCCTCTGACGCTGACGGCTTCTTACGATGTTGCAACGAAGGTTACCTACGAAGGCTTGAAGACCTTCGGTTGGGAAGCCAATGACTCCATCAAGGTCCGTTGCGTGAGCGGTGATAACAAGGATTACGGTTGGTATGCCCTGGGCGCCAAGGCGGCCGGTGCTACCGCGCAATTCGTGGGAGATGTTCCGGATACCTATACTCCCCGTGACTACGCTTTCTATCCCGGTTTCAAACAGAATAGTACGGGCACCTCTTCGGCTCCCGCTGTCCGTCTTCCGGTTACCTATTACCTTGATGAGGTGGATGCGTCCAGCAACCCGATTGCGCCGCATATCGATCCTTCCAACTGCACCAGGGTGTATGTGAGCAGTGCGAATCCGCTGCAGTTCCTCCCGAGTGTCGGTAGTCTTCAGGAGGGTGGTTCCTTCAAGTTCCAGGCTGCCTACGGTGTCCTGAATATCCAGATGACCGATCTGGATGACGCCGCCTGTGGTCTCAAACTGAATGGTCTGGCCGAGACTTACATGGGCAACTACCTGATGCTGGATAAGACCGACCTGTGCTACAAGATTGGTGCGAAATATGTTTCTCCTTCCAGCGGCTCAACCCTCAGTACGACTAATATCCAGTATTGGTTCTACCCGAAGGCGGATCATACTGCCAGCATCTATCTCCCGGTCCCGGTGGGCACCTTGCCTACAGGCTGCTCGATCGATATCGTGGATGAAAAAGGAACGGTCCTTTATACACAGCCGTTTGCCAAGGATGTGGCTCCGTTCAAGGCCAAATATGACTGGAAGGAAGTTGGAACAGGCCGTTTCTTCGATAAGAAATACGTCGCTGCTTCCGGGCTCGCAGAAGGGAAGGATGTTGAAGTAAAGATTATGCAGGAAGTGTCGAATCCGAACAAGTATCGTGTTGTAACTCCTTATGCCGCTTACAATGAAGCGGCTGGCTATACTCCTTCCGGTACGGTTACGGAACCGAATGACCTGTATTTTACCGTTCATAAGGCGGGAGATATTTTCTCGGGTGTAACCATTGAAAACGACGGTATTATTACATTTGACAACACCTATATGGGCTTTATTGAACCTTCTCAAAATAAAGAATGGTACTTGTCTCATGTGTCTATTTTCTCTGGCTTCGGTGAGGAAAAATTCTGGCTTCACAGTTATGTGGTAAAGAAGAACTCCGATGGTTCTCCGGCGGCGATTCAACTGGCTCCTTGCTATTACTGGGCCGGTTTGGGCGCGTATACGTCGGATGCACAGGAAGATGGCAATGTCTACATCCTCTTCCCTGGGACAACGTCTTATTCGGATATAACTGCTTCTGTTGATTATGTCGATCTTGCCGATGATACCCCTGCTCAGGCTGTTGCGAATGTATCGGTTGCTTTAGGTTCGGATCTTTCTGCGGCATCTATTGTTATTGCTGCGACTGAAACGGAGGCGAAAGCTGCCATCGATGCCGAAACGAATGTAACGAAGGTGACGGCTTCCGGCAGTTATCAGGTTAAACTTCCGGCCGATGCTCCTTCCGGTAAATACTATGTGTATGCGAAGGTTACTGCTGTTGATGGCATCTCGACTTTGGCTAACAGGATGGTTGTTTCTAAGAAATCCTTTACTTATGAGCGAAAAGGTGACTGGGTTTTGGTTGGAACAGGCAAATACATTGATAATTATTATCTGAACGAAGGCGGTTTCCCTGCCGGAACCACGATTGATGTTGAGATTTATCAGCATGCTGTAAACAAGAATCAGTTCCGAATCCCGACTCCGTATGCGACGTATAATACGGCTGTTGGCTATGTTTCGCCTTCCGGAGTAACGTCTCCAACCGATTTGTCATTCACGGTGTACAAGAAAGGTGATACTGCTGGTGCTGTTGCCATTACTGATGATGATGAGGTGGTGTATGATCCTATTTATATGGGCTTCTTTGATACAAGTGAAAATGCCGAAATGTACCTTGCTCATCCGAAGTATCTCACGTCAATGAGTACCACTGATGCCAAGTGGAAATATAACTATGTTATGAAATATCAGGACAACGGTCTTCCTGCAGTTGTTCAGTTGGCCCCTTTGTACTATTGGGACGGATTGGGTTGCTATACTGCCGATGCCACTGCGGATAATCGTATCCAGATATTATTCCCGGGGGTTACCGAGTTCATTGACGCTTCTGCTTCTGTCGCCTATGCTGATATGGCTGAAACAGATCCTGCACAGGCGAGCGCCCTTGTTGACGTTATGTTTGGCTCGGCGGTTTCAGGTGTTGATGTTGTTATTGCACAAAACGCGACAGATGCGGCTAAAGCTTATTCCGAGGGAACACATGTTGCTCAAGTGAATGCACCGGGTCAGGCAACGGTTTTGCTGCCGGCAGATGCTCCGAGCGGAGACTATTATGTCTATGGTATTATTCGTGGTGCGGAAGGGACAACGTCTTTGGTAAGTAAGTCATTTACTTCTTCTAAGTCGTTCAAGTATCTCCGTTCCGATGAGTCTAAAGGTATAAAGGTAGAGGATGTGGTTGGAGATTATTCGGGTACAGGTTATGTCTATTATAATGGCTGGAATGGTGGAAAGACTATATCCATGACAATTGCGGCCAATACGGAAGATCCTACGCTGGGAGATATTAAGATTACGTACTTCGCCAATTCGTACGTAAATGTATTCGGCACCATCGATACTCAGATCTACGGATGGCTGGATGGAGACAAGGGTATTGTTTCGATTGACCCGCTCCAGCCTACCCATACTTTTGATGATGGCTCAATGGTGATTTTGGGCGCAGACTCAAATCCGAAGACCGATCCGATTTTGTTCTATGTTTCTGATGACAAGAAATCGCTTACGGCAGGAGTATTCTTTGGTTACTACCATTATTATCCTGAACAGGATAAGATTGGTTACTACAATGTGTACTTCAACCCGACAGGAGTGGACCCGCTTTCTTTGACAAAAGTTGTTTCGTCTTCATCGGCTCCGGCACGTTTGATGAAAGACCAGAACCGTGTTAAAGTTACATCTTCTTCCTCGACTCGAGTAAATGTGAATTTCGATTCGAAGGCAGCAAATATGCTGAAATAAGGATTCTTGAATAACGAATCGGGACCGACCCTTCTGGGCCGGTCCCTTTTTTTGTCTTTTGCCCTGTTTTCCGAACCCATCCCTGCTATTTCCAGCTCGGTTCGGAATTATGGCCCTTTACCCGAACCAACCTTTGCTTTTTCCTGCTCGGTTCGGAATTATGGCCCTTTACCCGAACCAACCCTTGCTTTTTCCAGCTCGGTTCGGGATTCGGCCCTGTTTTCCGAACTGGCAACGCCAGGAACGGGCTACGTGCCGGGCTGCCAGCCTTTGCCATCGCGGGTCAGAGCGGCACCGGCGACCCCCGCCTGCCCTCCCAGCACATGTCTGTTCGCTTCTCAGGCACCCCCTAGCCGGGGGTGGCATGTCGCCTCATGCCGCCCCGCCCCGCTCCTGGTCGGGCTCCGGCCATCCCGCCACCTCCGCCCTCCTCGGCTCTGTTTCTGGACAAAAAAAGCGGTTCTTTGTCCCAAATGCTACAGAATTGCAGTATTTGGACAAAATTAGCCGTTATGTGTCCCAAGGAAACCCTTCCCGGTTCTGAACTGCCCACGATGGAGGGCTATTTCCCGGGGAAAGCGCGGAGAGCGTCCAGAAGCGTACGTTCGAAAACGTCCTTTTCGTGCTCGGAGAGGAAGGCTACGCTGATGGGAATCTGGAAAAGGCGGTGCCGCAGGTCGGCGGGGACGCGTTTGTAATCCAGGACGCGCTGGCTGTCTTTCTCGGTGGTGGCCACCACGGCGGTGGGCCAGTAACGGGTAGCCTTTCGGATGGCGGCAATGTCGTGCCGCGTGTATTTGTGATGGTCCAGGAAGGTGAACCGCCTCACAATGTGGTATTTGTCACTTAAGAATCGACGCAGGGGCGTGTCTTTGGCAATACCGGTAAAGAGGATAAGCCGGTTGGAATAAGTAAACCGCACGTCGCCATCTTCATAGACGGGTTCGAGCGGTTGATACTGGATGGTGCTGAACAAGACGGTCGTGGTCTTGTTTTCTGCATTCTTTCCGGTACAGGAGACGGGACTGAAATCCCGGATGTTCAGGGTCTCGGCCCAGCGAATCTTCTCCCAATCCTCCATGAAGGCCGGACACTTGGTAACAATGATAACGTCCGCCTGTACCAGACGCTCCGGGAGGTCGCGCAAACGGCCGAAGGGGAGGAGGCGGTCCTTATACAGCGGACGGTTATAATCTACCAGGATAATGTTGTAATAGGCCTGCAGGCGTCGGTGTTGGAAAGCATCGTCCAGGACGATGATATCGGCTTTGGGGAAGGAATTTTCGCCGCCGCGTGCGTTCTTGTCGGTTTGGAGCGCTTCGGGATGCAACAGATAGTGGCAGCCTTCCACGCGATCCCGGTCTACGGCGACGGTGATTCCGGGGAATTTCTTCTTGATCTGCAGGGGCTCGTCGCCGAACATCGCGGAACTGCCCTGGCTGGTGACCTGCTGGAAACCGTGGCTCTTGCGCCGGTGGCCGCGGGACAGGACCGCAATCTCCTTCAGCCCCCACTCCTCGCTCTGCTGCAAGGTCCGCAGGATCATTTCCGTGTGCGGAGTCTTGCCGGTACCACCTGCGGTGATGTTTCCGATGCAGATGGTGGGAGCATTTACCTTAAAAGACTTCCAGATCCCTTTGTCATACAGGGAATGCCGAAGTTTTAGGGTAAAATAGTACGGCCAAAGTAAGACTTTTTCTATCATTGGTTGATCAAATCATACAAAGATAGTAAAAATTATAATCCGTACACGCTTTCTTCGGCAGAAAGTTGCGTTTGTCCCCATCTTTCGGCAATATAATCCAGCAGGCGCACGATTTCGTCGGGATCTTTTTCGGTAACCAGGCGGATCCGGGTCTCTTTGAATTCCGGCAGGCCCTTGAAATAGCAGCTCAGGTGGCGCCGCATCTCCAGCACGCCCCGGACGGGTCCTTTCAGGTCCAGGGACAGGCCCAGGTGGCGTTTGGCCAGGGCAACCCGTTCCAGCACGCCCGGCGGCGCGAGGGTCTCTCCGCGGTCCAGCATCGCCCGGATGTCCCGGAAGATCCACGGGCGGCCGTAACTGGCGCGTGCGACCATAATCCCGTCCACCCCGTACCGGTCGAAAGCCTCGCGTGCGCGCGCAGCATTATTAATGTCTCCGTTGCCGATGATGGGAATGTGCATGCGGGGGTTGGCTTTGACCGCACCGATCAGGGTCCAGTCTGCCTCGCCCTTGTACATCTGGCAGCGCGTGCGGCCGTGGACGGTAAGGGCGCTAATGCCCGTATCTTGCAGTCTTTCAGCCAGTTCCACGATGATTTTGCTGTTATCGTCCCAACCCAGGCGGGTCTTGACGGTGACGGGTTTGCGGACGGCTTCCACGATGCGGCGGGTGATTTCCACCATCTTGTCGGGCTCGCGCATCATTCCGCTGCCGGCGCCGCGTCCCGCGATCTTGCTGACCGGGCAACCGAAGTTGATGTCCACCAGGTCGCACCCGTGACCGCCGGCGATTTCATCGGCATGGTCGGCCATGCGGGCGGCTTCCACCATGGCATCGGGATCGTTTCCGTAGATTTGGATGCCGATGGGGGCCTCTTCGGGGAGGGTTTTCATCTTGGCGATGGCCTTGGCGGCATCGCGGATGAGCCCGTCCGACGGGACGAATTCGGTATACACGGCGGCCGCCCCCTGCTCGCGGCAGAGGATGCGGAAAGAGGCGTCCGTGACGTCCTCCATCGGGGCCAGCAGAACCGGCTTTTCCCCCAGGTCTATGTTACCGATTTTCATTCTGGAAGCAAAGGTACAAAAATCCCGTAACTTGTTGAAAACTTTGTTAATTTCATTTTTTATCCGTATCTTTGCAGCCCGCAAAAATGCGCGGATTTATATAAAGTATTAATTAACAATTAATTAACAAACCAATGCCTGGATTAATTGGAAAGAAAATCGGAATGACTTCCGTTTTCGGTGCTGATGGAAAAAACATTCCATGCACCGTCATTGAGGCTGGTCCCTGTGTTGTCACGCAACTGCGTACGGTTGAAAAAGATGGTTATGCCGCCGTCCAGCTTGCCTATGACGAAATCACCGAGAAACACACCAGCAAGCCTCTCCAGGGGCACTTCAAAAAGGCAGGAACCAATCCTATGCGTAAGCTGGTCGAGTTTGAGGCCGACTTTGCACAGGAGCTGAAACTAGGCGACACCGTATCCCTCTCCGACGTTATCGTCGAGGGTGTGGAGTTCGTGGATGTCGTCGGTACTTCCAAAGGTAAAGGTTTCCAGGGTGTGGTCAAGCGTCATGGTTTCGCCGGTGTAGGCGGCCAGACCCACGGCCAGCACAACCGTCTCCGTCACCCCGGTTCCATGGGTGCATCGTCCTGGCCTTCCCGCGTTTTCCCGGGAATGCGCATGGCCGGTCACATGGGCAACGAGCGGGTGAAGGTGTTCAACCTCAAGGTTGTCAAGGTAATCCCTGAGAACAATCTTCTCGTCGTAAAGGGTTCCGTTCCCGGAGCCAAGGGTTCTTATGTAATTTTGGAGGCGTAGGCTATGGAATTGAAAGTTTTGAAAATTGACGGTACCGAATCCGGAAAGACCGTCGTCCTCGATGAGAAGGTTTTCGGAATCGAGCCCAACGACCATGCCATTTATCTGGATGTCGTCCAGTATCTCGCCAACCAGCGTCAGGGCACTGCCAAGACGAAGGATCGCAGCGAGGTTGCATATTCCACCAAGAAGCTCGGTCGCCAGAAAGGCGGCGGTGGCGCACGTCACGGCTCCCTGAAGGCGGGTACCTTCGTTGGCGGTGGTAACATCCACGGCCCGAAGCCGCGCGACTACCGGCACAAACTCAACAAGAAGCTCAAGGCGCTGGCCCGCTTCTCCGCCCTTTCTTACAAGGCCCAGGAGAACGCCATCACCCTGGTCGAGCCGTTCACCATGGACGCTCCCAAGACCAAAGACTTCCTTCGCATTCTCGCCAACCTCAAGGCTGACGGCCGCAAGGTCCTCTTCGTGCTTCCCGAGAACGCCGACAACATTTATCTCTCTTCCCGCAACCTCCCCGAGGTGAAGGTCATCACCGTTGACGAAATCAACACCTATGTTATCATGAACGCGTACAAGCTCGTGTTCGTGGATGGCGTACAGGATGTCCTCTCGGCCCGGGCCAACCGCTAAAATGACGAAGATATGGGAATTATTATCAAACCTATCGTGACCGAGAAGATGACCGCACAGAGCGAGAAGCTCAATGTGTATGGTTTCATCGTGGACCGTGGTGCGAATAAGCTCCAGATCAAGGCTGCCGTCGAGCAGATGTATGGTGTCAACGTCGCTTCGGTCAATACCGTGAACTATCACGGCAAGAAGAAATCCCGTTATACGAAGGCCGGACTCCTCCGGGGCCGCGCCAACCATTACAAGAAGGCTTATGTCGCCCTCGCCGGCGAAGATAAGATCGATTTCTACGCTAATGTTTAAGGAGGACTGAGTTATGGCAATTCGTAAATTCAAACCCACTACCCCGGGTACGAGGAACATGGCGATCAGCGCTTTCGACGAGATCACCTGCAAGAAGCCTCACAAGGCCCTTCTCGAGCCGCTTAAGAGGACCGGCGGCCGTAATAACACGGGTCAGATGACCATGCGTTATATCGGTGGCGGTCATAAGAAAATGTACCGTGTCATCGACTTCCTCCGCGCGAAGGACGACTGCACCGCAAAGGTTCTTACCATCGAGTACGATCCGAACCGCAGCGCCCGTATCGCCCTGGTCGAATATGAAGATGGCGTAAAGAAGTACATCATCGCCCCTGCCGGCATCAAGGTCGGTCAGGTTATCGCTTCCGGCAGCGGTGTCGCTCCGGAGGTGGGCAACGCTCTCCCTCTCTCTGAAATTCCGGTTGGTACGCTCGTCCACAATATCGAGCTCCGTCCCGGCCAGGGTGCCGCTATGGCACGTTCCGCCGGTACGTTCGCTCAACTGGCCGCCCGTGAAGGCAACCACGCCGTTCTCCGTCTCCCTTCCGGTGAGACCCGTATGGTGTTGGTTTCCTGCCGCGCTACCGTGGGCACCGTGTCCAACGCAGATCACAACCTGGAGTCGTCGGGTAAGGCCGGACGCAGCCGCTGGCTGGGCCGCCGCCCTCACAACCGTGGTGTTGTCATGAACCCGCACGATCACCCGATGGGTGGTGGTGAAGGCCGTGCTTCCGGTGGACATCCGCGTTCCCGTAAGGGTCTGCCTGCAAAGGGCTACAAGACGCGCAATCCTAAGGCGACTTCCAACAAGTTCATCATTGAAAGAAGAAAGAAATAAACGGAATTAAACTTTAGAGATTATGAGTCGTTCTTTAAGAAAAGGTCCATATATCCAGGAAGCCCTGGAGAAGAGGGTTCTTGCTATGAATGATGGTAGCAAGAAGAAAGAGGTTGTCAAGACGTGGTCTCGCGCCAGCATGATCTCCCCTGACTTTGTCGGCCACACGATCGCAGTTCATAACGGTAATAAGTTTATTCCCGTTTACGTGACTGAGAACATGGTGGGTCACAAGCTGGGTGAGTTCGCCCCGACGCGTACGTTCCGCGGACACTCTGGCAATAACAAGAAGTAATACACCTAAGGAGATTGCATTATGGGTAAACGTAAAAAAGAAATGGCCGACAGGCTGAAAGAGGCCAAGCGGAACACCGCGATAGCCAAACTGAATGATGTCCCTACATCTCCGCGCAAGATGCGTCTTGTGGCTGACACTGTCAGAGGTGTAGAGGTTAACCGTGCACTCGACCTCCTTCACTTCTCGAAGAGAGAAGCGTCGGTCCGTCTGGAGAAGCTCCTCCGCAGCGCCATTGACAACTGGGAGAAGAAGAATCCGGATCAGTCCAAGGAGCTCGACAACGGCAATGTCTATGTGAAGACGATCATGGTGGGCGAAGGCCGCACGCTGAAGCGCATCCGTCCGTGCCCTCAGGGCCGCGCCGGTCGCATCCGCAAGCGTTCGAATCACATCACCGTCGTTCTCGATGTTAAGAAAACCGCAACAGTAGAGGAGTAAAATTATGGGACAGAAAACTAATCCAATCAGCAATAGAATCGGTATCACCCGTGGTTGGGACTCTAACTGGATCGGTGGTAATTATGCCGAGAAGATCGCCGAGGATTTCGAAATCCGTAAGTATTTGACCAATCGTCTGGCCAAGGCCAGCCTTTCCAAGATTGTGATCGAGCGCACCCTGAAGCTCATCACCGTGACCATTCAGGCAGCCCGTCCGGGTGTTATCATCGGCAAGGGCGGCCAGGAGGTCGACAAGCTCAAAGAAGAGCTGAAGAAGGTGACCAAGAAGGATGTCCAGATCAACATCTACGAGGTAAAGCGTCCGGAGACCGATGCCAATATCGTGGCAGACTCCATCGCCCGTCAGATCGAAGGCCGCGTGTCCTATCGCCGCGCCATCAAGATGGCTATCGCCACCGCGATGCGCGTAGGTGCCGAGGGCATCAAGGTCCAGATCAGCGGCCGTGTCGGCGGCGCTGAAATGGCTCGCAGCGAGATGTTCAAGGAAGGCCGTACGCCGCTCCATACTTTCCGTGCCGATATCGACTACGCGCTGGCAGTTGCCCGCACGAAGGTCGGTGCCCTCGGAATCAAGGTGTGGATCTGCAACGGTGAGAAGTATGGCAAGCAGGACCTGACCCCGAATGCGGGTGTCTCTGCAGCCCAGGCTTCCAGCTCCAACCGTGGCGCAGGCCGCGGCGGAGACCGGGGTCGTCGTGGCGGCCGTGGCGGCCGTCGTAACGATCGCGACGCCAAGTAGTCTTCCCCCAGACATAGCACTTTCAGGGCTGGCCCTTCCGGGCCGGCCCTTTTTTCGTCTGCAATGCTATGAAATCCGAAGATAAATTCGTAAATTGCAAGGTTAACGTAAAATCCATCATTATGGCTGAATCCAGAAGAGATTTCTTGAAGAAGGCGGGCCTGGGCATCGCCGGCTTCACCATCCTCCCGCGCAATGTGCTGGGAGCGATGAATGGGAATAAGTCTTTCACGGCTCCCAGTGACCAGATGACGCGGGGTATCATCGGCGTGGGCGGTATTGGCAAGTCCGGCCTGCACTTCGCTTCCGATGAGCGCTGCCGTCTGGTGGCGATCTGTGACGTGGACCAGAAGCACCTTGAGTCGGGTCTGGAGAAGGGCCGCAAGCAGTTCAATACGGAGCTGCAGGCTTATCACGATTTCCGGGACCTGATTCACGATCCGAATGTGGATATCGTGCACATTGCCACGCCGTCTCACTGGCACGGCATCATGGCGGTCGAAGCCGCCCGTGCCGGAAAGGATATCTTCTGCGAAAAGCCGATGACCCGAACCATCGGCGAGGGCCAGAAGGTGGTGGAAGCCTGCCGCAAGTACGGCACCATCTTCCGTTTGGACACCTGGTTCCGTTTCAAGGACACCTTCTATGGGCTGGGTACCACGGTAGAGCCCCTCAAGAAACTGGTAGACAGCGGCTTGCTGGGCTGGCCCCTGACGGTGCGCATCTCCGGTGCAACGGGTTTCGCCTGGAAGTTCTTCTGGACGGGCCGCGAGGATTTGACCCCGCAGCCGGTTCCGGCCGAATTGGATTATGACCTGTGGCTGGGTCCCGCCCCGTATAAACCCTATCATCCGCATCGCGTGCATTCCACCTTCCGCGGATACTGGGACTACGAGAGCGGCGGCCTGGGCGACATGGGCCAGCACTATATCGACCCGGTCCAGTACCTGCTGGGCAAGGACGACGATTTCCCCGTCAAGGTAGAGGTGGACGCTCCCGCGCAGCACCCCGACGCCGTGGGCACCTGGCGCAGCATTACCTATACCTATGCCGATGGATGCAAGATCATCCTCGAAGGGGAGGGTTACGAGAGCACGGGCAAGGTCCCGTACATCGAAGGCCCGAAGGGCAAGGTGTACAAGGGCTTCGAGTGCACCATCCCGAACGTGATGGAGGTCATCAACGAACTGCCCGATCCGGCTCCGCGCCATACAGATTTCCTTTCTTGTGTGCAGAACCGCCAGCACTTTGCGCTGGACGAGATAATCGGCTATCACAGTGCCACCATCGTCAATATCGGTGCCTGCGCCCTCCGTCTGGGCCGTACCTTGAATTTCGATCCGGCCACGCAGCGCTTCATCGACGACGATGCGGCCAACCTGCTGATCAACCAGCCAATGCGCGCCCCCTGGGCATCGATGATCCTCTAAACCCGCTGCAAGATGAAAAAGATTCTATCCATCCTTCTTACCCTGGTCCTGGCGGCCGTGACCGCCCTGGCCCAGCATCCGCTCACCGAATTGGCCGCACGGGTTAACGAGGCGTCCGCCCAGCCCGAAAAGAGCGCCGCGATGAAGGCGGAGTTGAAACAAGCGATATCCGAAGCACAGGACCCTTCCTATGCCAATTTCCTGGTGAGCCAGTTCCGCCTGCTGGCGGGCGAAGAAGACATCCCGCAGCTGGCCGAGTACGCCCAGAATCCGGCCCTGGCCGCCACGGCCCTGGATGCCCTGGCCCAGCTGGAAGGCAGTGAAGAAGCCCTCCTGGCCCTGGTGCAGGGAGAGAAGGCCGACCGCGCACAACTCTGTGCGGCGGTGGCGGCCAAGGGACTCTTTGCAGCCGAACCCACCGTGCTGGAATGGGCAATGAATACGGACGATGCCGCCGTCAAAGCGGCCGCTTCCGCTGCCCTGGGCCGGATAGGCTCCAGCGCCGAAACGGCTAACTTCCTGAAAGACAATTCCCCCGAAGACTATATCAACCTCCTGGCCGGCTGGCTGGAGGAAGGCGATGCGGAAGTGGTGGCGAAGAACGTCCGTCCGCTGTTGAAGGGGAGTGACCATATTCGTACGGCTGCGGCCGGCCTGCTGATGCAAGCCCTGCCGGAGAAGAAAGCGGAAAAACTGCTCAAAGCCGCTATGACCGACGACAACCGGGCCTATCGCAACGCGGTGCTCACCGAGGCCGATGCCGCCCTGGGAACCGAAGCGGTGGTAGCCGTGGTGGCGGACAAATCCTTCCAGAAACTTTCCGATCCGGCCAAGGCCGATATCGTCCGGTACCTGGGCAACCACAAGGTGGGCACCCAAAGTGAATTGCTGGCCACCTGCCTGGAAGGGGACGAAGAAACCGCTGCAGCCGCCTGCGAGGCCATGGGCAAGATTGGCGGGGAATATTTCCTGTCGCGCCTGATTGGCGAACTGGGTGGCAGCAATGCCGATGCGGCCATGCGCGCCCTGCTTTCCTTCCCGGGCGATATCAGCGAGGCGGTAACGGAAGCGGCGGAAAAGGGAACGACCTCTATGAGCCGCCTCTTCACCCTGGCCTCGACGCGTCACATCACCGAGGTGGCCCCGGTGGCCCTGCGTTATGCCGATTCGCATGATGTAGACACCCACGCCATGGCCATGCGCTCGCTCTCCGGCATGGTGGGTCCCGAGCAGACGGCCGCCTTGACAAGCCGGCTGGACCAGGCCGCTCCGGCCGATGTCCCCGCCTGGCAGGAGGCTTTTGCCGCATCTTTGAGCACCCTGCCCGCCAGTGAACAGTTCGACAAGGTGGTGGATATCCTCCACGATGTCCGTCATCCCGAGCGGTTCTATGCCGCCCTGGCCCAGAGCGGCACGGACGATGCCGTGAAGGTGCTGTCGGAAGCCATCGAAACCGATGAGGCCTTCGACGCCCTGCTCAAAATAGAGAACTACAAGGCCGCCAAGCCCTTGCTGGAGCAGGCGAAAGCCGTTCCGGCGCGTTGCGAAAAGGCCGTTTCCCGTTATACGGAACTGGTTCAGGCCTACGAAAGCGACCCGGTCCGCAAGCGGATTGGTTATGCCAAGGCCCTGGAACTGGCCCCGAACGCGGCCGTAACCCAGAAGATCCTCCTGGCTCTCTCGTATCTACCTACCATGAAGGCCTTCCAGCTGGCCGGCCGGTATCTGGACGATCCGGAGCTGGGTACCCGGGCGCAGGCGGCCAACGCCGTCCGGAGGATTGCTTCCAAGACAACGGAAGAAATTGACAACAAGGACCTCCAGACCCTGCTGGGCAAGGCCCGCGTCCTCTTCAGCGATGGCGGCGGCGCCGATGACGGCTATGCCGTGGACGAGATTGACAAAATCCTCTCCGAGCTGAAGCCGGCCCCGGTTTCCCAGTTGACCGACGAAGAGAAGGCCCAGGGCTTCGAGATGCTGTTCGACGGCTCCGGCCTGGACAAATGGCACGGTGACCTGGAAGGCTATACGCCTGTGAATGGAACCCTCTATGTAAGTGCAGGTTACGGTTCTACCGGCAACCTCTACACCAACAAGGAATACCGGAACTTCGTCTATCGGTTCGAATTCTGCTTCCTCGCCCCCGGCGTGAACAACGGCGTGGGGGTGCGTACGCCGGAAGGCGTAGATGCCGCCTACAAGGGTATGTGCGAGGTGCAGATCCTGGACCACGACGCCCCGCAGTACGCCAACCTGCGCGAATACCAGGTTCACGGCTCGGTCTATGGGGTGATTCCTGCCAAACGGATTGTCCACAAGCCGCTGGGCGAGTGGAGCACCGAGGAAATCCGCGTGGAAGGCGACCACATTACGGTTACCGTTAACGGCGAGGTCATTGTGGACGGCGATGTCCGCAAGGCTGCCGCCAAGGGCACCGTGGATGGCCGCGAGCATCCGGGCCTGACCAACAAGAAGGGCTTCATTTCCTTCTGCGGCCACGGCGAGGGTCTGAAAATCAGGAATGTACGAATTTTGGATTTAGGAGACAAGAAATAAATGATCAGACTTGCGGCGATAGGATTGGGGAATCGTACCCGAAAGTACCTCGAATATGTCCAGGCACATCCGGAGGAAGTGTCTCTGGTGGCCGTGGTGGAGCCGGACGATATCCGCCGGAAAGCGGTGGCTGCCGATTTCGGCCTGCCCGAGGCGGTATGTTTCCGGGATGCCAAGGACCTCTTTGCGGCCCCTTTGCAGGTAGATGGTGTCACCCAGAGGGCGCCAATCACATCATCGTAACCAGAACCCGTTGCCACCCACCATTCGGGTGTCGGGTCGAGCAGGTAGATTTCCATCTTGTACTGGTCAAGGTAAGACTTACCCTGCCCCGTCACCACCATGCCAAGACGGTCGATGTTGGTCTTGTAGAACTGCTCTGCCTTCTGCAGCAGGTCATCCACATCCACGCGGTCGGCCTCTGCCAGTGAACTGCTGTTGGGGTCGTCGCCGAAATAGGCATCCCAGAACACGAAGAA
>CADCCI010000033.1 GCA_902799895.1 uncultured Bacteroidia bacterium
TAGACATCGTCCAAATGGGTAACACCTGCCGCCTTCAGGAACGTCAGGTCTTTGCCGTTGTTCCACGCCACGCGGATACCCAGCGTGGTCTCGTAGGGCAGCCAGAAGAAATTGCCCATTTTCAGGTTGAGGTCGGCGCCGGCGCACCAGAGGACATCTTCGTCGGGAGCCTTCAAAGAACCGGCCTGCAGACCATCCTGATAGCGGAAGAGGTTCAGGTCGGCAAAGGGAATGAGTTCCAGGTTGCGCAGGTACACCAGCGGCGAGAATGCGCTGCAGTCGAGACGCAGGAAGGGGATGGCGTAATCCGCGGTAAATTTGTACTGGTCAGGCGAATACAGGCCCAGCAGCGAAGAAATGGAACTGTCTTCCAGGCCCCTTGTCCGGGTAACAATCCAGTTGTTGGAGAAGAGGGTCATACCATCGGTCGGGAAATCCTTGTGTTGCCACAGGGCGCTCAGGCGCAGTCCCTGGCCAGGACCCACTCCCGGCAGATAACCGTAGCCATATAAATAATAGGTAGGCGTAAAAGCCACCCTTCCCTGGAAGACGTGCCGATACCCCGCCTCCAGTCCAATACCGGCCTTCGGAAAGACGGCCCGCTCGGCTGTATGCTGGAACGAGTAGATTCGGGCAGAGATATCCAGGACCACGGGGGACACGCTATTGCCATTTGGCACCGTAGAAAGCTCGTATTCTTTCTGGCCGGACGGGTCGATTTTCTCGGTGTACGTGGCATAGCCGGTAAAGTACTTATCGGAAGTGAGATGTAATTTCATGCGGGGGATGAAGCCGCGGTTCCACCCGTTCGAGGAGAAATTCAGGGGAATGTAGGTCTGAATGGAGCCTTCCACCAGGGGCGAGGACCCCTTCAGGAGTTCGACGCCCGAGCCGAGGCTCTTACCCATATTGGAGCGGATGCGGTAGGCGCGGGCGGTGTGGGAAAGCCGTTCGTTGACGTCAAAATTGATTTCGAAGACCGGGACCCAGCCCGTAAAGGTAAGGTGCAGGTGGGCGGAAGGCCGCCAGCCGTCGTTTCCCTCTCCATAGGCCAGGCCCGCCGTACCATAAAAAGTGCCCAGGTCGTTCTGGAACAGGCCGGTTACGCCGAATTTAGCCTCCTCCGTGGTGGTCTCGAAACTGGCTTCGGCAATCTTATCATAATTAAAATACAGGGGCGCCCAGGAATGGAAACGAATCAGGTTGTTCGCTGGAACGTACTGGGAGGCCGGCCCGGCCTCTTCGGGTTCAACGGGGAAGGCGCCCAGGGCGGCTTCCTGGGCCGACAAAGCATCTGCTACCGGATAGCGGTGATAGTCCTCCCAGCAGACAGCCTTCTGCAACAGGTCGTCCTGCGACGTAGTAACGGGCCGATGGCCGGAAGGCGTGAGGGCGGTATAAACCAGGGCCCCGTCTTCCAGGGTGGCGTCGGTGGCGCCGTAGTGGCTTTCGGTAAGCTGGAGGAGCGTCCCGTCGGCAGGGGAGTAGCGGTAAATATTGTTCACTCCGTTATGGTCGGAGGTAAAGGTAAGCACGCCGTTGGAAGAACGTAAATGATTGATTTTCACCGGGACAGGAGGAAGGAGGGTTTCTATCTCCCCGCCCAGGGCAGGCAGGCGGTACAGGCCGCTTCCCGCCTCCGAGATGGCCGTGAAGGCCAGCGAATCGCCCAGCCAGGCGGTCTCTACCACCTGCAGTTCATTGGGGATGTTGAGGGTGCGGAGCAGATCGTGCGAGTCGGTATGGAACAGCGTAATGCGGGTGCCTCCTTCCAGGGGATACTCCGTTGCCGCCAGCAGCTGCTGGTCGTCCGATACGGAGGGGTTGTAGAATCGTCCCTGTTTGGTAAAGTTTCGGATAATATCTCCGGACATCAGGCGGATGCGCGAGGTCTGCTGCAGGGTCCAGCGGGCACCCGGCGTGATTTCGCTCCAGTACAGCCGGTCGCCGGAGCGGACCAGTTTGGAGGTGGACGATGAAAAGACCTGATAGACCATTTCCCGGTTATCGGGCTGTAATTTTACCAGCTGGGTGGGATTGAACAGCGAGCGCTTGATAACCCACTCGCCAACCGGGCCAGAGTAGTCGGCATAGCGCTTTTTCGGCTTCAGCAGGGGCGTTTCGGGCGTGAACGGTCCGCGAAGCGAATCCTCCCGGGCCCAGATTTCGTGCTGATGGTCCAGAATCTCGTCCCAGGTGTCCCGGAAAGACTTTCCAGACTTTTCCCGCATGGTTCTTTGGAGGTTCCCGAACTGCAGGGGCCGGGCGGCCACGCTTTGGAAATAGCGTTTCATAAACAGCGGATCGTCGTAGAACACCCGCATGCCCGCCACGGTCATATAACCTACGGCATAATGGTCGGGCGTGTAGCGATTGAAGGATCCGTACCGCCACTGGTACCAGCCGCGCCGTTCTCCCTGGTCGAGGCTCATCCGGTACCAGGCCAGGAAATCGTGGGTGCGGCCGCGTCCGGAGGAGGTGAGGGCGGTCTCGGCCACCACGGCATCGCCTTCCAGCAGGTGCAGGGAAGGATAGACCCCACTCATGGCACCGGCAAACATCTCGCCGAACACGTAGTGGAACCCTTTGAAGACACCGGCGCGCCCAAATTGCAGCTGGGCCAGGTGACGGCCTTCATGGATGGCCAGGTTCAGTTCCCACGGAAAGGGGATGGGATTGTCTGCATCATAGACCGTATACAGGTCCATGCGTCGCGGGGCCAAGGCCACGGAACCATTGGACCGGGCCATATAAGGATGCAGGATGACAGGGGAGACTTTCCCGTAATTCTCTCCGGGCAGATAGCCAACGGATGCGCCTGTGGCCGGATACCATTTTTCCAGGAGACGACCATATACCCGGGCCAGGGAATCGCTTCCGGCTGCGTAAATGAGCCGGTAGTGGTTGGTCTGGATGGTATTCCATAGGATCCAGACAGGGTCGTTCCCGGCAGTGGAAATCTGGGCTCTTAGCGGCAGTGCCAAGGTAGCGGCCAGAATCAGCGTGGCCAGGCGAATCCAGGATTGTCTCATTTTGGCGGTTGATAAAAAAGACCGGGCTGCGAAAAGCAACCCGGCCTTTATCTTGGTTGGGTTGAATTACTTCTTTTCAGCTTTCCGCTTGGCGGCGGCAACGGTAGCGTCGTACATGATCGGGGTACCAATCATAATGGAAGCGTAAGTACCGATGACGACACCCAGGCAGAGGGCCACGGAGAGACCGCGGATGCTCTCACCGCCGAAGATAGCAATGGCGAGCATGGTCACCAAGGTAGTCACGGACGTGTTCACCGTACGGGTGAGGGTCGCGTTGAGGGCCTTGTTAACAGTCTCTTTGAATTCGGCCTTCGGGTGCAGGCCCACCATTTCACGGATACGGTCGAAGATAACCACGTTATCGTTGATAGCGTAACCGATGATGGTCAGGATAGCGGCGATGAAGGTCTGGTCCACATCCAGGTTGAAGGGCAGGATTCCGCTGAACAGCGAGAAGAAGCCAATCACGATGATGGCCGTGTGGGCGAGGGAAACCACGCCGCCCAGACCCCAGGTCCAGCCTTTGAACCGGAGGGCGATGTAGCCGAAGATCACCAGCAGCGACAGGAGCACGGCGATGATGGCATCGCGTTTCATATCGTTGGCGATGGTCGGACCCACCTTGTCGGAGGAAACGATACCGTTCGGGTTGTCCAGGGTGGAACGGAACTCGTCCAGGGTAATACCCTCGGCGAAGAAGTCCTTGACGGCATTGTAGAGTTTGCTCTCAACTTCGGCGTCCACATCGGTGGATTCCTGGTCGTTCTTGTACTGGGTGGTCACCTTCATCTGGCTCTCGCCACCGAACTGCTTCACCTCCACGGCACCGTCGAACTCGACGACGGCAGCTTCGCGGATAGACTCGGCGGTAACGGGCTGGTCGAAGCGAACCACATAGGTGCGGCCTCCCGTGAAATCAACGCCATAGGTAAAGCCCTTGGTGAAGATGGAAACGAGGGAGATCAGGATCAAAGCACCGGACAGGACGTAGGAAACCTTCTTCTTGTCGATGAAGTCGATGTTGGTATTCTTCAGGAAGTTCTTGGTAGCGGCACTCTCGAAGGTGACGTTCTTGCCTCTTGCCACGCGGGCCTCGAAGATGAGGCGGGTGATGAAGATGGAAGTGATCACGGAAGTGATGATACCAATGATGAGGGTGGTGGCGAAGCCCTGGACCGGACCGGAACCGAACACGAAGAGGACGATACCGGTAAGGAGGGTGGTCACCTGGCCGTCGAAGATGGCGGAGAAAGCGTTGCTGTAACCATCGGCGATGGCCTTTCCAAGACCCTTGCCCGAAGCCAGCTCTTCCTTCACGCGTTCATAGATAATAACGTTCGCATCCACAGCCATACCCATTGTCAAGACCAAACCGGCGATACCCGGCAGGGTAAGGACGGCACCGAACGAAACGAGGGTACCGAAGAGGAAGAGGACGTTGCACAGCAGGGCGATGTCGGCCGCGACACCCGCACCCCGGTAGAAGAGCACCATATAGATGAGCACCAGGATGAAGGCGATGATGAACGAAATCATACCGCTGCGGATGGACTCGGCACCGAGGGAAGGACCCACAACCTGCTCCTGGATGATGGTGGCAGGGGCGGGGAGCTTACCGGACTTCAGCACGTTGGCGAGGTCCTGGCAGTCTTCCATGGTGAAGTTGCCGGTGATCTGGGAGTTACCGCCGGTGATTTCGCTCTGGACCGTCGGATAGGAATAAACCATGCCGTCCAGCACGATGGCAACCTGGCGTTTGAGGTTGTCCTTGGTCAGGCGGGCCCAGGTGTTGGCACCTTCGGCGTTCATGGTCATGGAAACGTACGGGGAACCGTTGCCCTTGGTACCATCGGTATCTACACGGGCGTCGGTCACGGCGCCGCCATCCAGCGGAGCCTGGCCGTCACGGGAGGTGGACTTGATGGCCACCAGTTCGTACAGGTTGCTGTTCTTGATATAATCCGTAGGCTTCACAGACCACATCGGGATGAATTCGGCCGGGAAGATTTCGGCAATCTGCGGCATGCGCAGGTACTTGTTCACCTTGGCGGTGTCCACGCCGGCGGCAAAACCGATGCAGGCGTTGCCGTTCCAACCCGAAGGCTGCAGGACGGCGAACAGCGGGTTCTGCTTGCGATAGGTCTCCATTTCGGCGCTGTCTTCCTGGGCGAGTTCGGCGGTCAGGAGGGAATCGGCAGCGACCGGGGCGGCGGCGGGAGCCTCGACAACTTCCTCTTCCTCATCGGCGAGGATTTCGGCGAGCTTGGCGTTGGCCTCTACGAGGTACTGCTGCAGTTCTTGATACTGGAAGGTGGGCCAGAACTCGAGGGAAGCGGTTCCCTGGAGGAGTTTGCGGACACGCTCCGGCTCTTTCACACCCGGAAGTTCCACGAGGATGCGGCCGCTGTTGCCCAGTTTCTGGATAGACGGCTGGGTAACACCGAAACGGTCGATACGGTTGCGGAGGACATTGAAGGAGTTGGAAATGGCGCTTTCGGCCTCGCTGCGAATGACATCGATGACCTGATCGTCGGTAGATTCCGGTTTGATCTTGTCGCGCATTTCATACGTACCGAACACCTGGGAGAGGCGCTGGCCGCCACCGACTTCCTTCCAAGCCTGTGCGAATAGGCTGATGTAATCCTCGCGGGAAGAGACGCTGCGCTCGGAGGCCAGGTCAAGAGCCTGGGCGAAAGCCGGGGAGGTGTTGCCGCCCGCAATGGCCTTCACGAGGTCCTTGAGCTGCACCTGCAGCATCACGTTCATACCGCCTTTGAGGTCCAGACCGAGGTTGATTTCCTTGGCTTTGACATCCTTGAAGGTGTAGCCGAGGTAAACTTTCTCGTTGGAAATGGAATCAATGTAGACACGGTTCTGCTCCTTGCGGATGGAATCCAGGTAGTAAGCCTGCTCCGCCTCGGGAACCTTGCTGAATGCAGCGCTGCTCTGGGCCGCGAGGGCAGCCTTCTCTGCGTAATTGGCGGCTTTCTTCTCCTGAAGGGCCGTGACGGCCGTGAAAGAAAGCTGCCAGAAGCAGGCCAAGGCCAGCAGAATCGCTACAAGTTTGATAGCACCTTTGCTTTGCATTTTGTTATATTTTTAAATTATTTTAATTCTTTTGTTTTGCCTATGATGGCAAAATAGGGTACAAAATTACTATTTTTTTCCGAGTAACGAAATTTTCTGCGAGTAATTTGCTATTTTTGCAGTTACTATCAAGCATCGGAAGGGATGACAGAAACAAGAATACATCGGTTTGCAGCCGTGGTTGCAGCCCTTTTGGCGGGCCTGTTGCCTCTGGTCGCCCAGACGGTTCCGGATACGCTCCGGCAAACCGACCGGATTATGTCCAGGATGGATTCCCTGCAAAAGGTGATGCGCGGACGGAAAGACACCCTCCGTACCATCCCGGCTTTCTTCGGGGCACCCCTCAACGAGGCCGCTGCCGATGCTCCGCTTGTTTCCGGGAATCCGGACGATACCCTGCCCGGCCGTCCCGTCTGGACGGCTCCGCGCCTGCTGGCCCGGGGCGATTCCCTCCGCCGCGCCTATGCCTTCGCCGAATCGGTGAATGCCTATCGGGAGGCGCTCCGCCTGTGTGATTCCACCCTGTCCGGGCCCTATCAGGACAGCCTCCTGCTGGGCCAGAACGCCTTGAACATGATGGAATATTGCAGCCAGCCCGTGGTGGTGGCGCGCCAGCGTTTCTCGCGCAAGGATTTCTTCCTGTACTATCCCTTGAAAGACCGCACCTGGCGGCCCAGTCCCAACCCGTTGGATTCCCTCGGGAAGGGGGCGATGTATATCGACCCGGATGCGCGGACGCTGTATTATTCCGCGATGGACGAGGATGGAATCCGCAACCTCTACCGGACGCGTGACCTGGATTCGCTGTGGTCCGTTCCGGAACTTATCAACGAGCAGATTACCAGCCAGTCGGACGAGATTTTCCCGATGTTGTCGGCCGACGGGAAATCCCTTTATTTCGCCTCGCGCGGGCTGTACGGGATGGGCGGCTACGACCTGTATGTATCGCACTGGAACCCGGAAACGCACGACTGGGACGTGCCTATGAACCTCGGGTTCCCGTATTCGTCGCCGTTCGACGATTTCCTGTTCATCAATTCCGACGACGGGAAGTACTCCATGTTTGCATCGAACCGCGAATGCTCGCGCGACAGCGTGTATATTTACGTGCTCGAATACGACAGCATGCCGGTGCGGCAGGCCCTGTCCGATGAACGCCAGGTGCAGCAACTGTCCTGCTTGCATCCGTCCGAATCCGGCACCTATATCGATAACAAAAATGCCGTGGACGATCCTATCCGCGACAATCCCGAAACGCAGGAGTACATGCGCCAGATGAAGCTGGTCCGATCCCTGCGGGATTCGATTTATGCCTTCGGGCAGGCCCTGGACGAGGAGCGCGCGGCCTTGTCGACGCTGCCGGAAAACCAGCGGTCCGCAGCTATGGAGGCCGTGTTGGAGAAGGAACTGGCCCTGCCGGCCATGAACGACTCCCTGAAGCGGGCCACCGCCACCCTCCAGCAGATAGAGATGGATTTCCTGATGAAGGGCGTGGTCATCGACCCGTCGCGCGTGAAAGCCGATGCCGAAAAGGAAGTGGTGGGCGCTTCTTCGGGTTATGCCTTTACCCGCAAGACAATGGGCCCGGCCCTGGATATCCGCGTGCAGAAACCCAAACCTACCTTCGACTATACCTTCATGGTCCTGCCCGAGGGCCGTTTCGCCGAGAACAACACCCTTCCGGCGGGCCTCGTGTACCAGATCCAGCTGTTCTCTTCCACTTCGAAGGCTACGGTGAAACAACTTCGCGGCCTGAGCCCCGTTTTCGAGAAATCCGGCGGGTCGCGGTATACCTATTCCGCGGGCGTGTTCCGTTCGTATAAGGATGTGCTGGCCAACCTGAACAAGGCAAAACGCCAGGGCTTCCGCAATGCCTTCATCGTGGCTTACAACGATGGCAAGTCCCTTTCCGTCCAGCAGGCCCGCAACCTTGAGAAAACCAAGCGCCCGATTTATTGGCTGAAGGTGTATCCGCCTGATGGCCAGGCGCTTCCGTCTCTCGCGCTAAGCGCCATCCAGCAACAGGGTGCCAAGGATATCATGCGCGGGGTAGAGGAGGGTTCCGTCGTATTTACCTGCGGTCCCTTTACCAATCGCGACGATGCCGAAGGGCTTCGGGTGTCGCTCCGCGCCGTGGGTGTCTCCCGGGTGGATATTGAAGAGAAAATCTCAGACTGACGTTTTTATCCCATATTATCATGAAACGAACAACCATCATTATCCTGTCCCTCCTGTTTGTGGGAGGCGTGGCCAATGGCCAGAATTTCCTTCGTAGCTTGGGCGAAAAGGCCAAGAATGCCGTGGAGAACAAAGTGAACGAGAAGGTGGAGAGCGCGGTTAATAGTGCGGTGGACAAGGCCGCCGACAAGGCGACCGGTAAAAAGGGAAAAAAGGACGATAAAGCAGCACAGGAGGTTCCCGAGGCAGCTCAGGAGGCTCCCGAAACGGTTCAGCCCGAAGTGGCTGCAGCACAGCCTGAAGCGCAACCCGTAAAGGTGGTCGCGGCGAACTATGCCAAGACCGATTTCGTTCCCGGCGACGAAATCTTTTTCGACGATCCGGTGGAGGGGGAGAAATTAGGTGAGTTCCCGTCCCACTGGGATATTCTCCGGGGCGAAGAATGTGAAGTTATGACCCTCGACGGCCTGCAGGCCATCAAACTGTCCGGCTGGTACACGGAAATCATTCCGCTTATGAAGGAGGAGGATTACCTTCCGGAAGATTTTACGATTGAATTTGATGTGTGGTCCAATCCTACAGGAGGATCCAGCAATAATGACCATATCGGCCTGATTCTTTATTCCGAAGCTAAGGAAGCCGTTGTGGATGTGAACCTTAATCCGGCTTTTAATGAGGCGAAAGAAGAAGGGTCGCAGTCCGACCTGCTTTGCCAGTATTTCAGCCCTGCGGGCGATTCCCGGGAAGCGAGAGCCTCGGGTGCGGCGTTGGTCCCGCTTATCCAGCCGAACGCTTGGCTCCATGTGGCGGCCTCTTTCAACAAGCGCGCGTTTAAATATTATGTAAACGGGGTCCGGATGATCAACCTGCCCAACGTGATGCGTCCCACCCGCCTGAAATTGCGTTCGATTTCCAATTGCGATGAAAAAGATCGTTTCTATGTGAAGAATATCCGCCTGGCGAAGGGCGCCGTGCCGCTTTACGACCGCCTGGCCTCCGAGGGCAAGATTGTTACCTATGCCATTACCTTCGAAACCGGCAAGGCCGACCTGAAGCCCGAATCCATGGTGGAAATTAACCGCATTGCCAAGTTGATGAAAGAGAATCCCGGCCTGGAGTTCGAGGTGCAGGGACATTGCGATGCCACCGGCAGCGACCGGGTCAATGATCCGTTGTCGCAGAAACGTGCCGAGGCGATTGTGGCCGCCCTGGTGGAGCAGGATATTGCCGCTGCCCGTCTTACTCCGGTAGGAAAAGGATCCCACGCGCCGATTGCCTCTAATGCGACCGACGAGGGCCGCGCGAAGAACCGGCGCGTGGAATTCGTTAAGAAATAATCAGACTACCACCAGCAGGTGAGGTAGAGATTATTCACTTCTTTGGTGTTCCAGTCAGTGTTCGTGCTACCGTTGGAATCAACCCAGGATTCGTAGTACGGATAAGCGTCGCTGAAATACATCTTGTTCCAGACATGCTTGGTGAGCGTCGGGCTCTTGAAGGCCCAGACCTGGCCACCCTTGCTGTAGTAAGGGATGGTGGCATCCAGCTTGTCGGTATTGGCAGCAAAGACCTGGTCATAGCGGGGTTTGTAACCGGTGGCTTTCTCCTTTACGGCGAAGTCAACAGGCTGATAGCCTTTCAGACCCACAGGTGAGAAGTCGTTGTTGACAATATAGAAGTTCTGGTTGGTCGTAACGTTCACGGCATCAATCATGTTCTTCAGGGCCTTGGCGCTTTCTTCCGGGCTCATTTCGGCACGCGGTTTCATGTGATAGATAACCGTATAGGTGTACAGGCCGCCATCAACATTCACATAGCCGGGGATGGCGTTGTAGAACGTCTGGCTCTGGACGTAGGCCAGGGTGGCAGGCGTCGTAATATCGGCCAGCGCAGCATCATACTGCTCGGTCTTGGGTGCGGTCCAGTAATTGTTGACGCGGGTGTTGAACACCGTCTTGTGCATGGTACCCTTGTCGTCGATACGGGTGTATTCCTCGGTGCCGGCGCCACGGTTGGGGTCGTTCAGGCGCTGCAGGCCGCCAATCTCGATGCAGGGACGCAGCGGATTGGACTCGTAGTGCAGGGAGTTCTCCTGCAGGGTGCCCACCGTCCAGCTCGGGAGTTCACCGTGAGGGTTCTGCCAGCTGTCAAGGGTCTTGTAATCGGAGATGGATTCTACATACTGCTGGTCAAAGCCTTCCAGAATCATACCTACACGCCAGGGAGCCTGGGCGCCGGTAACACGGACGTGGATAACGGCTTTCACCTGCTCACGCCAGCCTTCGGAAGCGAGGAGGGCGTCCGGAACCACAACGGCCTCTACATCGTAGTCGATGATGCAGTCGTTGAAGTCGGAGTCGTATTTCTTGCCATCTACGCGGCTGGAAGAAGGCCAGCTGTCTTCGAACATCACCACACCGCTGGAGTGGTAGTAAGTGTAACCCAGGTCACCAGTCACATATTCCTTCGGTTCGGAAAGTTTGACGGTAACGTTGCTTGCCTTGGTGGCGGCGGAAACTTTCGTGTTGATGACGGCGTTGTCCAGCAGGGCCACCTTCTTTCCATAAATCACGTAATAGACGTTGGCTACGGAAGGAACGGCGGATACGAAGGTAAAGTGAACCTTACCGAACGGTTCTACATCTTTTCCATCGTTGGGAACGACCACCTGGGGATCTACGGCCACCTCGGTCGTAGTGGTTTGGCCGGAGGCTGTCTCGTACGTGACAAAGACAGACTTGGTACCAACGGGAACTACCACATCGTAGTCTCCGTAATAGTCGCCGGTGTACGGCTCTTCCTTGGCAGTGCTGTCACCACAGGCAACAACCAGGACGGCGGCAAAGGCCAGAAACAGGGTTTTGAACAAAACTTTCATTTTTTTCAAAATTACGGGTTTGTAAATGAATAACTTTTGTGGAGCACAGGGGGATCGAACCCCTGACCTTTAGATTGCGAACCTAACGCTCTACCAACTGAGCTAGTACCCCAATTATTATTTCAAGTTACAAAGGTAGGGACAATTCCTTTAAAAATAAAATAATATGTTCCATTTTTACCCAAAAATGTCCCCGTGCACGTACACGGGGACCGATTTTTGCTAAAAAAGGGATGACAATTCTACAGACAGGCGCCGATTTCCCGGAGCCGGGAGGCCAGCATCTTGGTATCTAATTGCAGGACATTGACTTCCGTTTCTCCGCGTACGGCCTGGGCCGCGGCCACGCCGGCGGCCTGTCCCATTCCCATGCAACTGGCCTGGACCCGGAGGGACGCAAAGGCCTGCAGGTCGGCGCTGATGCACCGGCCCGCCACCAGCAGATTCGGGAAGCCGTTGGCTACCAGGGCCCGGTAGGGAACGTATGCCGCCTGCTTCAGGAAGGTTACGCTCTGGGTGGCCCCGGCCGAGGAGTGGATATCGATCGGATGCGCTCCGCGTGAGACGCTGTCGGGATAGCGGACGCCGTTCACGTAATCTTCGCCCGTGATTACGTGTACGCCCTGGATGCGGCGGGTTTCGCGGACGCCGGCCTGGGGGGCGACCATCGATACGTAGCTGTTCCGGAATTCGGGAAAATTTTCCCGGAGGATATCCGCCATTTTATAGACATCCTCGCGCAGGCGGCACTCCGCGGCCGTATAGTCGCGGTTGTCGCAGGCATCGGTCTGGGTGCGGGTCATATTCACGGCCACCACGCCCGGATGCAGCAGGGTGCAGAACCACGGGCCGCCGAAGTCGGGAATGCCAAGCTCCTTCGCGCGCCGCATCAGTTCTTCGCGGATGGGCAGGCAGTGGCAGTTCACGCCCTGTTTGTTGTGGTGCATGGCTTCCGCAATCAGGGGCGATTCGGTATCGACCCCCGCGAGCACGAAGTAGGTGGATGCGGGTTGGAGCGGCCGGCCCGGCGGCAGCATCGGCACCCCCGCGAGGTGGGAGAGGTCGGCATCGCCGGTGGCATCGATCATGACCTTGCCCGCAAGGGCTTCCGTTCCGTTTTTGTTGTCGATGAAAACGTGGGAAATCCGGCCCTGTCCGGTTTGGCAGCCGGAAAGCCAGGAGTGCAGGTACAGGTCTACACCGGCCTCCAGCACCATACGCTGGCAGCAGAGTTTGTACAGCTCCGGGTCGAAGGCAACGTTGCCCAGCGGCTTTTCGATGAGGCCGCCGCCCATCTTTTCCAGGCGCTCCAGGAACTCCCACGGGATGCCGCCAATCACCTTTTCTCCGTTGTAGGTAAAGACGCTCAGCGGCGTCACCAGGCTGTTGGTGGCGGCCCCGCCCAGGAAGCCGTACTGTTCAACCAGGGCGGTGCGGGCTCCCTCGCGTGCAGCCGCTATGGCGGCAATGAACCCGGCGGGGCCGCCGCCGCAAACCACCACGTCGTAGGTCCCGACTACCGGAACTTCTTTCCGCAGAGATAGTTTCATATTAGAATTCCGTTGTTGCTTCGGGTGCGATTGTGTAACGCCAGGTAATGCCTTCCGGGCCCACTTTTACCACATTCAGGCCGGAAAATCCGTCGTGCAGCGGGCTGCCCACCGGGCCGGCGGTAATGAATTGGATACCGTCAATCTCGGTATTGTAGCAAGTATGCGTGTGGCCGGCGAAGAGGGCGTCTACCCCATATTCTTTGAAGAGGGAGAGGTATTCCTCGCGTTTGGGCAGCGAGAAATTGAAGTAGTCTTCCGTCTCGTCCAAGGTCTCGCGTACCACCGGGCAGTGGGTGAAGAGCAGGATCTGGCGGGCATCTTTGGCCGCCGTCAATTCGGCTTTCAGCCAATCCAACTGTTCCTGTTCCGCCGCCACGTCGCCATCTTTGATGGGGCAGCTGTCAAAGCCGATGAAGGCCACGCCGTCCTTGGTGAAAGAGAAGCGGTCGTACCCGTTGAAGGTCAGGAAAGCGGCGTGATTTTCAGACGTATAGGGACGTTCGTCGTGGTTGCCGGGCAGGCAGAAGACCGGAACCGTCGGGTCAATCTCGGCCAGGCGGCGCTTGAAAATCTCTTTCTGTTTTTCGTCGGCGGTATTGTTCACCAGGTCGCCGGTAATGACCACGCAGGCGGGTTTGATGCGGTTCACCGCCTCCACGGCGAGCCCCATCAGCGAATCGGACTGGGCATAATTTGCCGTGGTGTCCAGGAAGCCGATCTGCGGGTCGGACAGGTGCAGGAAGGTAACGGTCTTGTTGTTGCAGCAGGCGCCGAACATCAGCGCGAGGGCTGCCAGGAAAAGGATTTTTTTCATATCGGAGGGGTTATTCATTTTTGTACCAGAGGACCGGTTCGTCACCCATTTGG
>CADCCI010000034.1 GCA_902799895.1 uncultured Bacteroidia bacterium
GCCATCGTACGGGAAATACTTCCCACGCAAGGTGGAATTAAAGAAGAAGCGGTTGCTCAGCAGGCCGGCCGTCACTTTGCCGCCCACGAAGAAATGCTCCGGCGTCATGCTGGCGCCCAGCCAAAGGGCCTCCATGCTGGAGTTATCCTGCAGGTAGCGATACTGGATACCCGCTTCGGCATCAAAGGCAGAGAAATGACGGGTTACCGATGCATCCAGGGTCAGTTTCGGGAAATAGGCATAGCCCACTCCGGCCTGCCCCATCAGGGACCAGTTGTCTGTCAGTTCATAATTATACTGGGCCTGGAATTGCACGCCGCGGCCTCCCGGGCTCTCTTCCTCATCGCTGATCAATGCGGCGGCCGGATTCTCTTCAATAGCCAGGACGGCATCGCGTCCCGTGTAGTTCACCTGGGCCGTCAGGTCGCTCCGTTTGAATTTGCGGTTATACCCTATCTGGGAGTATCCCACAATCTTATCCTCGTCTCCGAAACGCATCTGGTCGTAACCGGCGAAGACGGAATTTTTGAACATCTTGTTCTGGAGGGCCAGCATCTGGGCGTGGTACTCTTTTTCTTCCAGGAAGGCGGGACGATAGGTCCGCTGATAATAGAAGGCGGAATCCCACTGGTGATGATGGGCATACACCTGACCGCGGGCATAGCGGAGCTGCTCGTCATTCGGACTGAAGACCAGGGCCGTATCCAGCACAGCCTGTGCCTCGTCCCAGCGCTTGTCCGTCATCAGGGTATCGGCCTGACGGACCGACATACCGGCATAGGCACTGGCCAGGTCCGGATCGGCCGGATACAGGGCCAGCATCTCCTTCAAGGATGCCATGGCTTCTTCGTTCTGTCCGTTCTCCGAAAGGAGGACCGCTTCTTTGCGGCGGAACCAGGGATCGTTCGGATAATACAGGACGCCTCCTTTGATGTACGGTTCGGGATCGTCAGAGGAATTGGCGGCATAACGGAGGGCCCAATAATTGGCGGGATTCATCTCCAGGAGAACATCGCATATGGCCACAACCCGCGGCGAAGCCCCTTCTTCATTCGCTTCGCGGACAACGGGCATGGCTTTCTCCTCGTACAGGTTCCTGTAGTACTTGCGGGTAAAATCGTCGTCCGCCGAACGGTAGGCACTCTCCAGAAGGGCCAGGGCGCCTTCTTTGTCACCCTGTTTTTCCAATAGTTCCACGCGGTCGGCCATCACCCGGTAGGCGGGTTCGTAGAGCAGGCGTTCGTTCAGTTTCACCTCCGCCTTGTCGAACATGCCCGTTTCCCGATAGCACAGCGACAGGCGCCGGACGGCATTCTGGCGCTGTTCGGCCTCTTCGGCCTTGGCATCGACATATTCCAACGGTGCAATAGCGGCGGCATACTGCCCTTCGGACATCAACTTGGCAGCATCGTCCAACAGGACCTCGCAATACGCCAGGTTGATATCATATTCTCCCGGGAACTGCTTGGCAGCGGCTTCCAGGGTTCGGCGGGCCGCTGTATATTCGCCTTTGCGGAGGTATACATCGTACTCCAGCATGCTCAGACGGGGAGAAGAACCGGTTCGCGCGCGCATTTCACCAATATAGGTCAGGGCATCGTCGTAATAGCCCCGGCGGATGGACTGCGTCAACATATACTCCAGCGATTCCGAAGTCTTGCTTGTGCTATAGACCTTGGAATAAAGCTGATAGGCATCGGCATCCTTTTCCATGCGGGCCGCGTCTTCCATCAGGGAATTATACAGGCGCTGCAGTTCGGGCGAGGGATACAGGGCGAGCTGGCTCCGCACCATGGACAAGGCAGCCACGTTTCGGCCGCTGTCCATCATGATACCGGCCGCCCGGCGAATCAGTTCCACATTGCCCGGATTTTCGTTAATCGCATAGATCAGCTGGTCCAGGGCAGCGTCCATCCGGCCTTTCCGGATGAGCAGGTTGGCATAGGCCACCTGGGATTCCACATCTTTCGGATTCAACAAGACGATTTCGGACAAGGCATCCTCCGAAGCATTCAGGTCCCCGCGGGCACGCGACTCCTCATACGTTCTCTGCAAGACCTCGTAGACATCGTCCGAAATACTCGCATCGTGCGGATAAATCTTGTTCAGACGGCGCAGGAGCTGGTTGGCCATATCCAGGTTGCCCTGTTTCTTGTACAGGTTGATCTTCCTGAGCCAGAGGCCCTTCCAATAGGGATTCACCTCCAACAATTCGTTCACGTAACAGATGGCGCTGGAATAATTCCCTGTCGCCTCCTCAACGTTCACCAGCAACTGTTTGGCGTCGATATGGTTGTAATTGATATGGCAGGCTTTCACCAGGTGATAGCGGGCCTGGTCGTAATTCTTGCTGCGAACCCAGTACCGGCCGGCCAGGTAATGGAGGTTCGGGTCGTTCGGATACTGCTCCAGACCCTCATCCAGCAAGGACTTTCCCTTGGCCCAGTGGTGCTGGACAAAGAGGGAATTCACCTGGTCGATATAGTATCCGGGAAGCTTGCGCTTCTTCAGCGCAGCCTCGGAAGGGACCGCCAAGACCAGGGTCATGGCCAACACCATCAATATGCTGATAACCTTACGCATTGATTTCTTCTTCTGCACTTGCATCTTCGGCTGCCTCTCCGGCTTCGCCGCCGTTCGTAACCGACGCCTCGGCCGGCTGGAAACCTTTTCGGGTCATGGCGCCCCACACCATTCGTCTTCCCCAGATATGCTTCCAATAACCCCGCAGGGAGAAGAACACATTCAAGGGGTGATACAGGAAGGGTTCCAGCAACGAGGCAAGGAGAAGCCACAAATAATCCCGCTGTTTTTTAAAGCCGTGGGCCACGAAGCTGTCAATCGTGATAATACTCAGACTCAGGAATTGTGCAAAGCAATACAGTGCAAGGAACACAATCCAAATAGTATGGTAGTTGATGGCCTGAATCAGGAAGAGCCACAGAATCATCATATATCCGGTGAACTCGATGAGCGGGGCGAACAACTCGAATACCATGATGTACGGCAGCGTGAACATGCCATACTGCCGGTAAGCCGGATTGAACACCATGTCGCGGTGCACCTGGAACATCTGCAGCAGGCCACGTCCCCAGCGCGTACGCTGACGGGAAAGAATCTTCAGGTTGGAAGGACCTTCCGTCCAGCAGCAGATCTCCGGAATCTGGACAATCCGGTAGGACTCGCCGCTATCGCACATGTATCGGATCATTCGGGCGATCATATCCATATCCTCCGCGAAGGAGTCACCGTCATAGCCGCCAGCCTTGATGGCCACGTCCGTATCGAACAGACCGAAACCGCCGGACACGTTCTGCAGGGCGTTGAAAGTACTCAAGGCCGTCTTACCGATGTAGAAGGAACGGGCATATTCCAAATCCTGGAACAAGGGGATGAGGGTATGCGGCGGATGGACTTCACGCATCTGGCCGTTCACCACCTTACAACCATTGGACATACGCATCGTCGCACTCACGGCAATCACGCGGATACCCGTGTTCATCGTCGGCCAGATAATGCGATACAATGCTTCCTTATCCAAGATACAGTCCACATCCGTGCACACGAAATACGGATTCGTCACAACGTTCACACCAGCGTTGGAGGCATCGGCCTTCGTACCGCCATTCTCCTTGTCCACCACCGTCAGACGTTTGTAGACCGGATTGTCGGAATGGGTTTTATACAGGGCGCGGAAGGGTTTGGTCTTGATTTTCTCAATATAGGCGTAAGGCACCTTCTCCAGTTCGAACTGCTCGATAAGCAGGTCCAGGGTCCGGTCCTTGGAACCGTCGTTGACAATAATCACCTCATAATCGGGATAGTCCAGGCTCAACAGGGAACGGACATTATCGATGATGGTCTTTTCCTCGTTATAGGCCGGAGCCACAATGGAAATACCCGTGGCATAAGGCGATTGGCGGAGTTCCTCGATGGTATTCTTTTCGTTGTGGTAGATACCGTGAAGGCGATGTTTGCGCAAGGCCAGGATAACCATCAAAATATAACTCAGGACCAGGAATCCCGAGTAAAAGATGACGAAGAAATTGAAGAAATCTATAATTGCCTCACGCATACTTCTTATTATCAATCAAATCGCACTCAATGTGCTCGAAGAAAATCTTGTATTCCTCATCAGAAGACGCTTTCAGGTCTTCGTATGCGATACGTCCCCTCAACCCATAGTCATACAAGGTCGAGAGCAGCTTCATTCGGGTTACGGCATCCGTCGTCTGCCGGTAGTCCTCCACCAGGAAGTCCACCACATCCTGCCGGTCCGATTTGATGTTACCGAAAGCCTCCACCAGGGCGGAACGTTCAGCGAAGGAAGCGGAAGCGTACCGATGGAAGAATTCGTGTTCGGCCGGGATGTACTTCAATTCCCCCAAAGCCTTGATCAAGGCGCAGGCGAAGCGTTCATCCCGCGTATCGCGAAGCAGCTGAAGGAGTTCCGGACAGGATTTATCCAATTTCAGCAGGCGGATCTCATTCACCGCGAAGATACGCAGTTCCTCGTTGACAGGGTTCAGGTTGCACCACTGAACCAGGTTGGGCATGGAAAGGCGGTTCTTGATACGATAGAGGAAAACATTGTGATACCGGACCTGCATTTCCTCGGAGAAACGGAAGGAAGGGTCATCCTCAATCACCTTGAACGGATAGGAACTGCCATACCGGGCAGCATGGATACGGGCATAAATCTTCAACTTGGCGTCCTTGGCAAACAGGTAGCGGGTCGCGATAGCCTCTTTCAACTCCGCATCAATATCGGAGATGTTCATAAGGGCGTTCAGACGCCTGCGCGTATCGCGGGAACGGACCTGGCGCTCGAAATAGACCTGCATACGGAAGGCACGCAGGATTTCACGCCAGTTGGCCTTGTTGATATTGTCTTTGATTTTGGGATAGATATCCAGCAGCATCTGCAGGATAGGACGGACAAAACGGGGACGCGGTTTATAGTCTTCCGGAATATCCAACCGGTCCTGTATCACATCCGGGTCCAGGTTCTGGGCCGTTGTTGCCATCTCCACGACAGCTTGCTGGTATCTGCGGCGGGCACGGCGGTCAGAACGGGCATGGATCGCATTCCGGTACGTCCGGACGCCATCCAGGAAAATCAGGACGACGATGGCAAGCAGGAAGAAAGTAGTGAAAACCGCGCAGAACCGGACCATCGGCGGGTATTCGGCCAAACGGTAGTATAGAAGCATTATGTAATACTTCCAGTACCCAAAACCACTTAAAACAAAATAATCCATTGCCCTAATTCGCCGCAAAAGTACGCACTATATTGCTAAAATACAAAAAAATAAATAAATTTGTATAGACTTATTTCAGTTTAAACGATGTAAATGTAACTTTGCAGCCAGTATTTGTTTAGAGATGGCAGAAAGCAACTTTATCGATTACGTAAAAATCTTTTGTCATTCCGGTCACGGAGGGGCGGGGTCGATGCATCTTCACCGCGCCAAATATGTCCCCAAAGGCGGCCCGGACGGGGGTGACGGCGGCAGGGGCGGTCATATCATCCTGCGGGCCAATCCGCAGAAATGGACGTTGATCCACCTCCGCTACCGGAAGCACGTCAAGGCAGAAGATGGAGAGAAGGGCGGCGCCGCCCTGTGCAAGGGTAAGAACGGACCGGATGTCATCCTGGAGGTTCCTGTGGGGACCGTTGCCAAAGATGCCGAAACCGGCGAGATGCTCTTCGAACTGCTTGAACCCGGAGAGGAGCGGATCCTCTGCCGAGGAGGCCGGGGCGGACTGGGCAACAACAATTTCAAATCGGCCACCAACCAGACCCCGCGGTACGCACAACCCGGCGAGGAAGGCGAGGAAGGCTGGTTCATCCTGGAACTCAAGGTTTTGGCCGATGTAGGACTGGTCGGTTTCCCGAATGCCGGCAAATCCACCCTGCTGGCCACCATCACCTCGGCCAAACCCAAGATTGCCAACTATGCCTTCACCACCCTGGAACCCAATCTGGGCATCGTGAGCTATTATGATGAACAGTCCTTCGTCATGGCCGACATCCCGGGCATCATCGAAGGCGCCCACGAAGGAAAAGGAATCGGCATCCGCTTCCTGCGGCATATCGAGCGCAATTCCGTCCTGCTGTTCATGGTTTCGGCCGAGGAAGATGACATCAAGAAGGGATACGAGACCCTGCTGAACGAATTGCGCGAATACAATCCCGAACTGCTTGTAAAGGAACGCGTGCTGGCGGTTACGAAATGCGACCTGATCGATGCGAAACAGGCTGCCAAAATCGAAAAGAAACTGCCGGCCGGCATACCTCATGTACTCATTTCATCGGTCGGACAAACCGGCCTCAACGAATTAAAGGACCTGCTTTGGGAGGCACTGCATAAATGATTCAGACACTTCATCAAATAGACCGGGAACTGACGCTGGCCATCAACAGCCTTCACTCCCCTGCTACCGACGCCATCTGGATGCTGGTTACGGAAAAGAAAGTATGGTTCCTGCTGTACGCCATTGCCATCTTCTTCTTGTTCAAACAGTTAGGTTGGAAGAAGGCCTTGGTGGTCATTGCCTCGGTGGCCTTGTCCGTAGGCCTGATCGACACCCTCTCCAACCTGGTGAAAGATTCGGTGGCGCGGCTGCGTCCCTGCTACGACACCTGGATGCTCGGTCACGGACTCTATATGCTGGAACCGCGAGGCGGCTTCTTCGGCTTTTTCTCGGCCCACGCCGCCAATCATTTCGGCATGGCCACAGCCCTGGTCATGGGCTTCCGGAACGACACCACACACGCCTACCGCGGCCTGGCCTGGGGCGCCTGGACATGGGCTTCCCTGGTGGCCATCAGCCGCGTTTTCGTGGGAAAACACTTCCTGGGAGATGTCCTGGTCGGTGTCCTCGTCGGCCTGGCTATCGGTTACCTGATGGGATATCTTGCCCGGTGGGTAATCAGCCGGTTCCGCTTATAATTCCGGAATCACTTTTTCCATCTGCTGGGAACGGGAACCTTTCACCAGCACAACGGCATCCTTGACCGGATGCTCTTTCAGCCAGTCTGCCACCACCTGCGAGGTTTCGAACCACAGGCAGCTGACCGGATGGCCTTCCAGTGCCTTGCGGAATTCCTCCCCTACCAGGATCACCTGGGTGGCACCGGCAACCGGAAGCCGCTCCAGGATCTTCACATGCTCGGCCACGGAATCCGTACCCAGTTCTCCCATCGACCCCAGCATCAGGACCTTCCGGTCCGATACGATATTGGCGATGTTGTCCAGGGCGGCCGCCATGCTGGTCGGGTTGGCGTTATAGGCATCCACCACCAGGGTATTGTCCGCCGTACGCATCATCTGGGAGCGGTTGTTCGAGGGTTCGTACCGGCAGACCGCCGCGATGGCGTCATCCTGCGGCACCCCAAAATACTGTCCGATGGCCAGGGCCGCCAGGACGTTGGGGGCATTGTAGGTACCCACAAGGTGGGTTTCCACGCCCAGCAGGATATTCGGATCCTCCTCGGAGGGAACCGCCATGCGGAGGAAAGGATGGGCGGCATCGGCCGGCAGCACAATGGCGCCCTCCCCGTAGGGAATGGTTTCCAGCCCTTTCCGGGCGGAGGCCATCTCAACCAGATCCGGATCGGCGCTGCGCACAAAGGCCTTTCCGCCATGTGCCTGGAGATAATCGTATAACTGTCCCTTGGCCTTCTTGACCCCTTCGAACGAGCCAAAGCCCAAGAGATGGGCCTTCCCCACATTGGTGATAAGTCCCAGGTCCGGCTCGCTCACCGCCACGAGGTGGGCGATATCGTCGGGATGGCTGGCCCCCATTTCAATCACGGCAATCTGGGTCCGCGCATCTATCTTCAGCAGCGAAAGCGGCACGCCGATATCGTTGTTCAGGTTGCCTTCGGTTGCCGTCACAACGTATTTTGCACCAAGGACGGCCCGGATCAGTTCCTTCGTGGTGGTCTTGCCGTTGGTGCCGGTCAGGCCCACGACGGTCAGCCGTTTTCCATCCACCAGGGTATGCTCGCGATGGTAGCGGGCCAGGGCCTGGAGGGCTTCCAGGGTATCCGGAACGGGAATCAGGCGTTCATCGCCCGATGCCGCCACTTCGGAGGCTGCGTCCACCACGGCGTAGGCTGCGCCTTTTTCCAGGGCGGCCGCCGCATAGGCATTGCCATCGAAATTTTCCCCTTTCAGGGCAAAAAAGAGTTCCCCGCCCTTCAAGGTGCGGCTATCGGTCGTGACCCCCGTACTGCGGAGGAACAACGCATATAATTGCTCGATTTCCATTATTTGACTCCTGTTGATCCGAATCCGCCGGCTCCCCTTTCGGTTTCGTCCAGCACCTCCACTTCTTCCCATTCGATTTTTTCATGCCGCGCAATGACCATCTGCGCAATCCGCTCGCCCGGGACAATCTCGAAGGGCTCCTCTGAGAGGTTCACCAGGATGACGCGAATCTCGCCGCGATAGTCGGCATCGACGGTACCCGGCGAATTGAGCACGGTGATTCCCTTCTTGGCGGCCAGCCCGCTGCGGGGACGGACCTGCGCCTCAAAGCCCTCGGGCAACGCGATATACAGGCCCGTAGGCACCATGGCGCGCTGGAGAGGCTTCAGCACAATGGGTTCGGTGATGGCCGCCCGCAAATCCATCCCGGCCGACAGCGGGGTCGCATAAAACGGAGACGGATAGGGCGAATGGTTGACAATCTTCACTTTCATATCGGATGATGTTATTTCGGTGCGTATTTATACAGGAAGCCTGTGATGATGGCAAAGATGACATTTGGCAGCCACAGGGCTATCCAGGGCGGGAGCGTCCCGGTAAAGACGAACATCTGGCTGAACCGCAGGAAGAGGATGTAGGAGAAACTCAGGGCAATGCCCACACCGATGTTCCAGCCGATGCCTCCCCGCTTCTTGCGCGAGGACAGGGCCACGCCCATAATGGTCAGGATAAAGGCCGAGAACGGCAGGGCGAAACGGGTATGTTTCTCGATCTGGGCGTACATCACATTCTTGTCGCCGCGCATGTTCTGGGTATCGATGAGTTCGTTCAGCTGTTCATACGACAAGGATTCCACCGTTTTCTTGTTGCGGTAAAAGTCCGTCACAGTCAGGTTCAGAACCGTATCCAGGCGTTCTCCGCTGCGGACATGGTCTTCCATACCCTCGCTGTATTCCCGGATGAAATAGCGGTTCAGCCGCCAGGCAGCCTTGGTGCTGTCCCACACGGCCGCTTCTGCCGATACCTTGCTGACCAGCTGGTTGTCCCGGATTTCCTCCAGCGTAAAACCGTAGGCCGTATTGTTCCAGGTACTGAACGATTCCACATAGACAAACTGTCCGGGATTGATCTGGTAGTGCATGTTGCGGCTGTTCAGGCTCTTGTAGTCCAGCGACGTGTATTTGATCTCGAACGCCGCGCGCGTCACGTTCGCTCGCGGGATAATGAAGAGGTTCAGCGTAAGCGACAGGAGGAAGATGACAAAAGCCGAGAAGAAATACGGGACCATAAGCCGGTGGAAACTCACACCGCAGGACAGGATAGCGATGATTTCCGAGTTGGCGGCCAGGCGGGAAGTGAAGAAAATCACCGTAATAAACACGAACAGCGGACTGAACATGTTTGTAAAATACGGGATGAAATTCACATAATAGTCAAAAATGATGGCCTTCATAGGCGCCTGTTTGGACACGAAATCGTCAATCTTCTCGCTGATATCGAAGATAATGACGATACCGATGATCAGGATCAGCGCGATACCGAAGGTCAAGAGGAACTTCTTGACGATATATACATCCAGTTTCTTGGGTCTCAGGTTCATACTTCTTTACAATCTTGCGGTAACTTTGCGGATGACTTCTTCTTTCCACGGCAGGAAATCGCCCGCTTCGATGTGGGCGCGCGCCTGGCGCACCAGGTCCAGATAAAACGCCAGGTTGTGCTCGGTGGCAATCATGGCGGCGAACATCTCCCCGGCAATGAACAGGTGGCGCAGGTAGGCCTTAGTATAGGCATGGTCCACAAAAGAAGTCCCCGCCGGATCCAGTTCGCTGAAATCCTGCTCCCACTTGGCGTTACGCATATTCATGATGCCGTTCCAGGTGAACAGCATGCCGTTTCGGGCATTGCGGGTCGGCATCACGCAATCGAACATATCCACGCCGCGGGCAATGCCTTCCAGTAGGTTGGCCGGGGTGCCCACGCCCATCAGGTAACGGGGTTTGCCGGCCGGCAGGATGGGACAGACCACCTCCAGCATTTCGTACATTTTCTCCGTAGGCTCCCCTACCGCCAGGCCGCCGATGCCGTATCCGCCGCGGTTGTCGTTATCCAGGGAGAGGGCGTGCTCCACCGCCTGTTTGCGCAGATCCGGATACACGCAACCCTGGATGATGGGGAACATCACCTGGCCGTACCCGTACAGGGGTTCCGTCCGGTCGAAATGAAGGGCAAAACGCTCCAGCCAGCCCTGCGTGAGCCGCAGAGACTTTTCGGCATAGCGGTAATCGGCATCGCCCGGGCAGCATTCGTCCAGGGCCATGACGATATCGGCTCCGATGACCCGCTGGGTCTCCACGTTGTTTTCCGGGGTGAAGGTATGGCGGGAACCGTCGATATGCGAGGCAAAGGTGCAGCCGTCCGGCGTCAGTTTGCGGATGGGGGTCAGAGAGAAAACCTGGAAGCCGCCGCTGTCTGTCAGGATGGGACGGTCCCAGTTTTCGAACCGATGCAGGCCGCCCGCCTTGCGGAGGGTGTCCAGACCGGGCCGCAGATAGAGATGATAGGTATTCCCCAGGATGATTTCCGCACCGATATCCGCCTTCAAATCGCGGTGATAGACCCCCTTTACGGAACCCACCGTCCCCACCGGCATGAAGATGGGAGTATGGATCTCTCCGTGGTCGGTAGAAATCACTCCCGCGCGGGCGGAACAGCCAGGATCCTGGGCGGTACAGACAAATTTAAACATCTCTTGCGGTATATTTCTGCAAAAATACGGAAAATTTCGTACATTTGTATGATAACACATGTGAGTATGCAGATAAAAATCAAACCCGTTACCATCAAGTTAATCTTGATGCTCTTTCTTGAATTTGCCGTCTGGGGAGCTTACCTGACTTCCCTTGGCCGCTACCTGGGCAATATCGGACTCGGTTCACAGATTAAATGGTTCTTTGCCATGCAGGGAATCGTCTCCATCTTCATGCCTACGCTCATGGGGATTGTGGCCGATAAGAAAATGGAGGCGCAGAAGGTCCTTTCCCTCTGCCACGGCCTGGCCGGCCTGTTCATGGCCGGTGCCGGCTTCTATTGCATTGCGGCCGGCTCCGCCATCCAGTTCGTACCCCTTTTCGTGCTCTATAGCATCAGCGTGGCCTTCTTCATGCCCACCATCGCCCTGGTGAACTCGGTTTCCTACAACGCCCTTGCCAAAGAAGGGATGGATCCGGTGAAGGATTTCCCGCCGATGCGGGTCTTCGGCACCGTGGGTTTCATCTGCAGCATGCTGCTTACCAACTTCCTGTCTATCAAAGGCGTACGCATGCAGGAGTCGTCCTTCCAGATCATTTCCTCGGGCCTCCTTTCGCTCGTGCTTTGCGGCTATTCGCTCACCATGCCCGCCTGCCCCGTGAACAAGTCTACGGAGAAGCAGTCCCTGGCCGACGCCTTCGGCCTGAAGGCTTTCACGCTGTTCAAGAACAGCCAGTTTGCCATCTTCTTCATCTTCTCCATGCTGCTGGGTGCATCGCTCCAGATCACGAACGGCTACGCCAACACCTTTCTGGGTTCCTTCGCGGCCAATCCGGCCTTTGCCGATTCGTTCGCCGTCAAGAATTCCAACGCCCTCATAGCCATTTCCCAGGCTTCCGAGACGCTCTGCATCCTCCTCATCCCGATTGCCATGAAGAAATTCGGCATCAAGAACGTGATGCTCATTGCCATGTTCGCCTGGGTGGGACGCTTTGCCTTCTTCGGCATGGGTAATCCGGCCATGCCCGGTGTGCTGCTCTTCGTGCTCAGCTGCATCGTCTACGGCTTCGCCTTCGACTTCTTCAATATCTCCGGCTCGCTCTATGTAGAGCAGAATGCCGCGGTGGATATCCGCTCCAGTGCACAGGGCCTGTTCATGATGATGACCAACGGCTTCGGTGCCACCATCGGCACCCTGGCAGCCGGTGCGGTGGTAGATGCCTGCGACGTATTCAACACCCCCGCCAACTGGCCCATGGCCTGGTACATCTTTGCCGGCTACGCCTGCGTAGTGGGCATCCTCTTTGCCATCCTCTTCAAGAATCCCCAGAAGCAAGGAGTCAAAGCATAACCGGAACCTGTTCTATCCGGCATACCTTAGCGGCTGTCTTCCGATATCGCATATCGAGACAGCCGTATTCGTTATGTCCGTTGATGAGGAAGTGGGCGCTGACACAGTCGAACCGGAAACCCAGGAGGGCCAGTTCCTCCACACTCACCGAGCGGATATCCCGTTCCAGGAAGGAAAGCAGGATGGCACGGTTCTTCTCCAGGCCATGGATGTGGCGCAGTTTCAGTAACTTCAACGACTGATGGCCGCGGTGGTTGTGCCACTCCGCCCGGCAGTGGTCGTTGCAGAATTTCTTGTCCGGACGGCCATAGATTGCCTCGCCGCATTGCAGGCATTGATGTTCCGGATGCTCTTGTACCATTTTGTATTGCATACACATAAGGCATTGGACGCACAAAAATGCCAAAGAAAAAATGTCCCGGCAAGCATTCGAAAAAAAGATGCGGAAAGTTTTGAAGATTTTTTCGAAAAGGCCGGGAAAGCACCTGTAAGAAAAACGAATGTGCGGAGTTCTTAAATCTTTCGACTTCCGAAAGAATCCGCGCATTCTTTTAAAATTCATAAAAATCTACGCTTCAGCTGCTTATAAAGGCGATTCCTTCCATTTTTCTTCCCGTACTTTGCCCTCGACCCGCCGGGGTGCACACCAGCGCGGGCCGGACATGTTACACGCATAAAACAAGAAAAAATGGAACAACTGAACAAAATCGAACTGCGCGGCACGGTCGGGATCGTCCGCATCAAAGACTACGAAGGACGGCAGATGGCCCGCTTCTCCCTCGCGACGAATTTTGCCTACTTCGACCGCAACAACGAAGGCATTATCGAGACCTCCTGGCACAATGTCATCGCCTGGGAAGGGAAAGAGATGCCCGACTTGAAGAAGATTGAGAAAGGTGCCACCGTATATGTCTGCGGGCGCCTGCGCATTCAAAAGTACTCGGCCCAGGACGGTTCCGAAAAATTCAGCTACGATGTCCTGGCGAACAAAGTCGTCATTGAAAAGGAAAAAGCGGAAATCCAATTCGGCTCCTAACCCTTCCGGACTGTGCGTACCTATCTCCTCCTCCTGCCGGTCCTGGCCGGCCTTATCCTCCCGGGGTGTTCTTCCGGGAGAAAAATCGGCGCGCTTCGGAGCGGGCAGGTTTCC
>CADCCI010000035.1:0-13139 GCA_902799895.1 uncultured Bacteroidia bacterium
GGGTAGAGGCAATAACCGAAATACCCACCTCGGAGGTTCCGTGCACGGCCGCCTCCTTGGGTTTCTCGCCCCGTTCCAAGTGCGTGGTCACGTTCTCCAGGACCACGATGGCATCGTCCACCACCATACCAATGGCAATGGACAGAGCCGACATAGAGATGATATTCAACGAATTACCCGTTGCCAACAGGTACAGCAGCGAAGCCAGCAAGGCAATCGGGATACTCAACACCACGATGAGGGTACCCCTCCAGCGGCCCAGGAAGACATACACCACCAGCATCACCACCAGGAAGGTAATCATAATGGTTTCCTTCAAGGAATCGATGGTGTTGATGATGTGGTCCGAGGAATCCATGACCGTCACGAAGGAGATATCGGACGGAAGGGTCTTCTCGATGTTCTTCATCGCCTTCTTCACGTCGCGGATTACCTGGACGGTATTGTATCCGGACTGCTTCTGGATAATGATCTGGGCACCACGGGTACCGTTCGTATAGGATTCCTGCGATTTCTCCTCCAGGCCGTCGTTCACACGGGCCACGTCGCGCAGGTACACGTTGCCGCCCGAAGCGGAATGTCCCACGACCAGGTCCAGCAGCTCGGAGGGATCCTGGAATTCTTTCTTAACGCGCAGGTTATATGTCTCGGAACCGATATCGATGTTTCCCGAAGGAACATTCCGGTTCTCGGCCGTGATGATGCCGGCAATGGTGCCGATGCTCAAACCATAGGCATTCAGCTTGGTAGGATCGCAATACACCTGGATTTCGCGCTTGGGCGCACCGGCGATGGACACCGTACCCACACCCGAAACGCGGGCCAGCGGGGTGGCGACCCGGTCGTCCAGGATCTTGTCCATGGCGGGCACGCTCTGACGGGCGGTCGCCGACAGGATCAGGATAGGCATATCGTCTGCGCTGAACTTGAAGATGACCGGGGTGGACGCCCCGTCGGGCAAGTTCGAATTCACCATATCCAGTTTATCCCGGACATCGTTGGTAGCCGTTTCGATATCAATGCCGTATTTGAACGTCAGGGTCAGGAAAGCCAGATTCTCTTTTGACTGGGAGTTTAGGTCCTTCAGGTCTGCAACGCCGTTCAGGGCGTTTTCCAGCAGCTTGGTCAGGTTGTTCTCCACATCCTCGGCACTCGCACCCGGGTAAGCCGACATCACCATAATGGTATTCGACTCGATATCCGGGAAGAAGTCAATCGGCAGGCGCGTTAGCGAGAACACGCCCATGATTGCAAACGCCAGGAAGAGGAGGAAGGTCGTTACCGGTTTTTCGACGGCCGAACGGAAAATACTCATACGCGGGCCTCCTTATTACTTGATCACTTCCACGCTGGAACCGTCTTTCAGGCCGGCGAGACCCTTGATTACCACGGTCTGTCCCTCGGCAATGCCGGAAGTAACCTCGTAGCTGTTCTCCATATGGCGGCCCAGGGTAACCGGCATCATGCTGACAGTCTTGCCGTCTTCAGACAGGACAAAGACAAAACGCTGCCCGGCACCTTCCTGCTTGTAGAAGCACTGATCCGGCAGGACCACGCTGCGGTTCACACCGTAACGAACGGTCACGCGAGCGTACATGCCCGGACGAAGGATACGGTCCGTGTTGGGAACCATTATCTCGGCCTGGAAGGTATGGGTGGTAGGGTTGATGGTGGGATACAAACGGCCCACGCGGCCTTTGAAGACGCGACCGGGAAGGGCATCCACGGTAAGGGTCACCTCATCGCCCTTCTTCACCAGGGTATATTCGCTCTCGGAAATGCCCACCAGGAGTTTCACAGGCGTAACCTGCTGCACCGTAAAGAGCGGAGCCGTCATACTGAACATATCGCCGGAATCGAAGTTGCGGGCGGTAACAAAACCATTCAGCGGGGAACGCAGGATGGTGTTTTCTTCCAGGTTATCGTAATTGGTGCGACGGACCTTGTAACCCAGTTCGGCCGCCTCGAAATCGGATTGCGACACGGCGCCTTCCTCGAAGAGGCTCTTCAGACGGGCATACTCCAATTCATCATTCTGGAGCTGGAGTTTCAGCTGGTCCAGCTGCAGGCGGTCCATTTCAGCCAGCACCTGGCCCTTCGTGACATAGTCCCCTACCTCCACGTTGATTTTGCGGATACGGCCGCCCTGCTGGGGCATGATATTATTGGTCGCATACGCTTCCACCGTACTGGAGTAGGAAGTCTCCTGGGGCACATTGCTGACGGTCGCCACCATTACTTCAACCTTGCGGACCGGCTCGGCCGGAGCGGAGGAAGCATTCTGCTCCGCCTGATTTCCACCATTGCCGCCGCAGGCCGTCATCAACAGCAGCATCGCGGCAGACAAACCTGTCTTGCAATTCATTTTCATATCGTTATCCTTCTTTATTTTCGGTTATACATATCGGGATTGTAATTCCCGTCCGGGTCGATAAAATCGGCACCGAGGGTCTGTTCCAGATTCGATTTGGCCACCACGAAATTGTAGATGGCCTGGCTCTGGGCCAGTTGGGCCTGCGTAAGGGCCAGCTGCGCATCGTTCAGGTCGGTAAGCGTATTCTTTCCCACCTGATAGGACTTTGCGGAAATATCGTACGCCTTCTGCGCCAGGGCAACCGCCTCGCGGGAAGACTCATAATTCTTCATCTGGGTTTCCATCGTGGTCAGATACTGACGGATGGCGATTTTCAGCTGGCGCTCGGTATTCAGGCGGGTCAGCTGCAGCTGCGTCGCCTGCGTGCGGGCCACTTTCACATCGCTCCAGCGTTTTCCACCGGAAAAGATGGGGATATTCAGGCTCAGTCCCACAAAAGAATAGGGCGTCCACTGGTACTCGTTGAACTTGAAGTCGTTGGTCATGGCATTCATCGCATAGGAGAACGACAAGTTCAGCGTGGGCAGGTATGCATACTGCTGGATCTTCACCGCATTGGCCAGTTCTTCGGCCTGGATGGCCAGCTGGCGCATCGTGCTGTTGTATTCCAGCGAAGCATCCTCGTGCTCGGTCAAATCTCGCAGCATCTGTCCGGAGAAGTCCGCCAGCTCGCCTTTCACGTCAATGTTGCGGTCCAGGTCAACGCCCATCACCGCTTTCAGTTGCCACAGGGCCAGGATAACGGAACTTTCGGCATTATAGACATTCGGAATGGCGTTTGCCACCGCCGTTTTGGCGCGGGTAAAATCCAATTCGGAAGCCTTCTGGGCATTGAAACGGCGCTGGGTCTGCTCGAAATTGGTCACCGCATTCTCATAGACCTCCTTATATACATCGAAAGCTTCCTTGGCCAGCAGGACGCCAAAGAACGCCTGCTTCACCTGGGTCACCATCTCCAAACGGGAAGACCGCGCCTTCTCTACGGCCAGTTCTACCTCCTGCCCGGAGACTTCGAGGCTCTTCCACAGTTGGGCGTTTACCAGGGGCATGGCCGCGGTAACGCCGGCGCTGTAGGTATTCCATCGGCCCACTTCAATTCCGCCGGTCGGCAACCCGGAAGGGGTATCGCCCTCAGGAATCGTGATTTTCTGGCCCGTGGCAGCCTCCAATGCGTCAAAAATCGGCTGCATCATGCTGGAAAACATATTGCCGCCACCCATGCCATCCATATACATCACCTGCTTCTTGATGGTGCGCTGATAGCTACCGGTTCCGTTTACCTGCGGGAACAACTGGGCGTAAGTACCTTTTTTCGAGTAACCGGCCTTTTCGATATCAAGGTCGGCCAACTGGACACTGACATTCTCTGCCAGCGCAATCTTCAACGCATCTTCCAACGACAAGAGGACCGGCTGATCCCCTGTCCTCTCCTCCTCCGGGACACCATCCCGATACTGTGCAGCAGCGCCCAACGTCAAGAGAGCCAGCATAGAGGAAAGGAAGATTCTTCTCGCAATCATATTCATTTTTTTCCTTATATTCAATACAAAGGATTGTGTTTGCAGCAAAAATCACGCCATTAGCGTTCCAGAGACAAAGTCCCGGTGCAATACTGGGCAATTTTTTCACGATGGGTGATAAAAATCATCGTTTTATCCGGTGCGGCCGCTGTCAGCCGTTCCATCAGGCGCTCCTCCGTAGCCGGATCCAGGGAAGAAGAGAACTCGTCCAGCAACAGGATACTACCCGGCCGCAGCAAGGCACGGGCGATGGCGATGCGCTGGGCCTGGCCCTCGCTCAAGCCGCTCCCCTGCTCGCCGCAAAGGGTTTCGAGCCCGTCGGGCAGTTCCAGGACGAAATCAGCCGCCGCACAATGCAGGACCTCCTTCAGCCGGGCTTCGTCCGCTTCCGGATCGCCCAGCAGGAGATTTTCGCGAATGGTGCCGCTGAACAGGGAATTCCCTTGCGGGACATATACCAGGTTGCGGCGTGTCCGGGCCGATATTTCCACTTCTTCCAACTGCTCGTTGTAGAGTTTGATCAAACCGTCCACCGGGCGCAGCAGCGCCAGCATCAAGCGAATCAGCGTGCTCTTCCCCACACCCGTTTCCCCCACGATAGCCGTGCGGCTACCCGGGGCGAAATCGAACGAAAAATCGCGGAAGATATTCTCTTCCCCATCGGGATACCGGAACGACAGTTTCTCCACGCGGATGCCGCAGGTTCCCTCCAGCATAATCGGCTCGCCCTCTTCCTCTTGCGGAGCCTCTTCCAGTTCGGCCAGCCGGTCGATGGAAGCCGTCGCATAGACAAAAGCGGGAATTTGACGGGTCAGGCGCAACAAGGGATTCTGGATCTGGCCCACCAGCTGCAGGAAGGCCGTCATCACGCCAAAGGTGACCGAGCCGTTCAGGATGCCGAAGACACCCCATAGGAAAGCGGCGATATACCCCAGGTTGAAGGTGGCGCCGATGACGGTCCGCGAGAAAATATTGAAACGCGTCCGGTCCAGGATCTGCTCATATTCTGCCTCCTGAAGATCGTCCAGCCGCTCCCGCATGATTTCGCCGGTTTCCAGCGAACGAATGACATTGCGGTGCTGGAGGCTCTCCTGGATATGGCTCTGGATGCGGCTCTCCGTATCCCGGATGTCTTTGGTAATGCCATGCATCCGGCGGAAAAAGAGTTTCGCAAAAGTCAGGAAGGCCGGCGAAATCAAAATCAGCAGCAGGGCCAGACGCCATTCCAGCAGGCAGAAGAAAACGAAGGCCGCCACCAGCTGGACGAGGGTCGTCACCATCATCGGGAATTCGGAGCAGATCACCTGCGTCACCTTGTCCACATCGTTCATGAGGCGGTTCAGGGTATCGCCCGAATGGAATCTTTCCTTTCCGGTCCACTGGGAACCCAGCAGGTCGGCATAGATCCGCTTCCGGATTAGGAAGTTCATTTTGGCCGTGGTGATGTTCTCCAGGCGCATCGTCAGCGCCGAGCAAATCAACCGCAGGCCGATTACAATGAGGACAGCTGCCGTATACCAGCCGATTGCACCCGCCCGGACGTGGGTGGCAATATCCACCAGCGATTTGCACATCCAGATAAAGATCAGGTTCAGCGCCACCGTGGCCACACCCAGCAGGATGTTGCCCAGGAGCGCGCTCCGTGCCCCTTCACTATACCGGTACAGCCACCGGAAATACTGGAACAGCCTTTTCACGATTTCCTATTCGATGAAACCCAATTCCGTCCATTTTTCCAACAGGGCCTGGGAATCTTTCAAAGCCGTTTCCCGGTCCACTTCGTATTCTCCGGTCAGGAGATCTGCCATGGTCTCGGCCGTAAAGTCCTTTCCCTGAAGGGCATTCCACAAAAAGGTAGCCGTGGCGTTCAAACTCACGAGCTTGCTGTAATTCACTTGTTTCAGGCCTTCGCCGGAGATAACATTCTCTCCGCAGACGACCCGCATCACAAAACCTTCTTTGATTCTCATTTTGCTATCTGTTTGTATTGTTCTCTTAACCAACCGTTCCAGGGCAGCCGGCGATAAATCGCGAGCAACCAGCGGCGTATCGGCAGCAAGCCCCACCAGGCGCCCACCCAAATCCGCTGCCAGCGGCCATTCGGGTCCACGCGCCGTTTTCCGTCCCGGAGGATTCCCACCGCCCGGCCGTAAACCTGTCTGCGCGGGCAACTCTCGCGTGTCTGCAGGATACCGTCTCCCATCGTTTCCACCAGCGCACCATCCGCATCCATCACCCGGTGGAGGATATACCGGCCATCCAGGCGGAACAGGACGATATCGCCCGGTTTGATGTCATCGGCCCGCTCCAACACCACCAGATCCCGTTCTCCGCGGATGAACGGCAGCATGCTGAATCCTTTGGACGGGATCGTGACTTCACGCCCTTCCTTCAGCAGTTCCACCACGCGGCCGAACAATTCCTCGTTGTCGATGACCAGTTTTCTCATTGTTTCACCGCCCTGGCAGGCAACTTTTTCGTAAACGCATAAACCAGGAACCCGATGCCCAGCAGGACGAACGGAATGCTGAGCGACTGTCCCATATTCAGGGTCATCCCCTCCTCGAACGCCACCTGCGGCTCCTTGATGAACTCAATCAGGAAACGGCCGCCGAAGCAGACGATGAAGAAGATGCCGATAAACGTCCCGCGGTAAACCTTGTCCAGTTTCTTGGCATAGAGCGCCAGCAACGACAAGCCCAGCAGGAGATAGGTTCCGGCCTCGTATAACTGCGTAGGATGCTTGGGCTCCGTTTCTCCCCTCAACTGGAAAATAAAGCCCCAGGGAAGGGTGGTCACATCGCCGTAAATCTCTGAATTAAAGAGATTTCCCAACCGGATAAAACAGGCAGCAAAACTCACTGCGATGCACAGGTGGTCCAGCAGCCAGGTAAGATCGAAATGATTCTTGGGGCCGTATTTCCGGGCATACCACCACATGCAGATGAACAGCATAATGGTGCCGCCGTGACTGGCCAGGCCGCCCTTCCACGGCATGAAAATCTCCAGGAAGCCTTCCCAGCTGCCCAGATAGTAATCGGGCTGATAGAAAAGGCAGTGTCCCAGCCGGGCGCCGACGATGGTGCCAATCAGCAAGGTATACAAGAGGCTATCCAGCAGTTCCTCCTTGATACCTTCGCGGCGGAAGAACCAACGGAAGATGTACCAACCCAGGATAAACCCGCCTACAAACAACAGGGAGTACCACCGAAGGGCAAAACCTCCGATGCGGAAGATTTCCGGATGGACATTCCAGTTGACAAACAATGCATCCAACATACTTATAACTATCTTAACTTACAAAGATAATTATTTTTGTCAGGTCATCCGTATTTTTTTCATTTAATTCCTTCACGAATCCGGTCGATCAGCTCCAGGAAGGTCTTATCTTCCAACCGGGGGATCCGGCCGGTTGCGATTTTTCCGTCCGGCGTCACCAGTTCATTGTGCGGGATGCCATTGAATTGGAACAGTACGCTCAGCATAACAAACTCCTTTTGGGGAAGATAAAGCGATATCTCATCAGGCATATTCTTCTCTACATAGGATTTGTACGTTTTTTCGGGCGTATCCCGCCGGCCGGCAATAAAAACAATGACCAGATCTTCCATCTCGCGCACCCTGGCACGGAGTTCCTTCGACCGTTCGATGCCCACCCGGCACGGACCGCACCCGGTTGACCAGAAATCCAAATAGACCCATTTGCCGCGATACGGTTCCAGCAGGCGGTTCAGGATATCCGTCCCCGGACCGTCCGGAAGCGCATAGACGGCCGGTTTTCCCTGACGCAGACGCTCCACTGTCCGGGCATAACGGGCCTTCAGCCACGGCGAATCCATCACCGCGAGCCGCTCATCGGTACGGTCTTGTTTCTTCAAAAATTCCGACTCCAGCAGATATGCGCCCTGTAAAACTGCCTGCATAAATACCGAAGGCGCTTTCTTCCCGAAAATTGCCTTGTCGGCCGCCAGGATTTCGGCGGCCGGATGCAAGACATACAAACGGTCACGCATCAACGGGGAGAAAGAATAACGGTTGGACATAAAATACATCTCGGTCGGAAGTGAAAACCAGGTCAAGTCTTTCGGATCCAGTTGCCGCAATAATTCATATTGCGCCGGATCGGACAGATCTTTCTGCCGCTGTGCCTTCATCTCTTCCGTCGTTCCGGGCATATCGGGCAGATGGCTGAAAGCGAAAAGGTTCAACGAGGTGCGAAGCAGGGTTTGATGACGCAGCAGATGGGCTTCTTTGGCAGAGAATCGTTCCGCGACGATAATCGAGTCCACCTGTTTCATCACTCCGGCCTGATGCTCCTTCACCCGGGCCGCATAATCGGGGAAAGATATCGTGGCGAGTTCCGAGCGGGGAATCTCCCAATAGCGATACTGGGTATCCAAGGTACGGGAAGACGTATTCATCCATCGGCAAAGGTTCGCACACGGAGTTCCTTCGGCATACTGCGCCTTCCCGTCGGGACCTACCGTCATCTGCACGGTCTTTCCGGGCTCCAGATAAAAGTAGAAGCTGCGATTATTCTCATCCACAAAATAGGTAAAGACGGGATATTCCAACGGAATTTCCAGACGGAAGGAACCGTCTTCCTTCAGCAGACACGCTTGCTTGTTACCATCTTCGAAGGCATTATAGCCATAATATTCCAGAAACCCGGGGACCTTCGGGCCCTCGAACCTACCCTCAACGATGCCAGTCCCCGCTTTGAAGAAAGCGGATTCCTTATACACCGCTTCCCTGTCTTTCCCGAACCTTATCGAGGATGCCGACGCCGTTGGCGCTGGCATCACGCACAAAGCGATGAGCGCCATCACGGTCATCGCCACAAATCCGTACACCTTATTCATATTTTGGAAATTTAAAATGCTGTTCCTTGACCATCATGCCCCCTCATCTTCCTCTTTCAAATCATTCTCTGCGACACAACACCTTCTTCGACAAATACCATGCCAACCAAGGCGCTTCCCATCGTTTGGGTCAGGGCCTCATCATTCGGGTCAGGGTCTCAATTGTGTGAAGAGCTCTTTCCTTTTGTGAAAGGCGCTTTCATTGTGCAGGGTAAGTGATTAACTATCAACAAGATCCAGATAGTCGGTTCCTTGTTTTTAAGAACCGGCTTTCCATAAGTAGCTGTAAATCAACCCTTTGTCCTGCACAAACCGTTATCCCTTGGGCACACACCGGAAACGGCCGGCCGGGGAGGAGAGCCTTTTGGGTTGAGCTCCCCGCAGCCCGGCCGAGCCGTAGCCGCCGCTCCTGGCCGTCGAGCGGCGGTGGTGCCGGTCCTCTTGGCATCACGGGACAGGGCGGAACAGACCAGAGGGTGATCATCCACCAAAAAGGCCCTTTTCGTGGATGGAGAAGGCATAAGGGCGTTTCATCCACCGTAGAGGCCGTTTTGGTGGATGGCGCAGGTCATATGGGTGCTTCATCCACCGTAGAGGCCGTTTTGGTGGATGGCGGAGACAAATAGCCGTTCGTCCACCAAATAGGCCGTTTTGATGGATGGGCCGGGACAAAAAAGCGTGCGGCGATCCGGGAGGGACCGCCACACACTATAAAGGGGAAACGAATTAACCGCGGATAGCCGCCACACCGGGCAGTTCTTTGCCCTCGATGGCCTCGAGCATGGCACCGCCGCCGGTGGAGACATAGCTCACTTTGTCGGCATAGCCCATCTGCGTAACGGCTGCGACAGAGTCGCCGCCACCCACGAGGGTGTAGGCGCCATTCTTCGTAGCCTCGGCCAGATCCTGGGCAATCTGCAGGGTACCCTTAGCAAAGTTCGGAAGCTCGAACACACCCACGGGGCCGTTCCAAAGGATGGTCTTGGAAGCAAGGATAACCTTCTTCCAGGTCTCCAGCGATTCCGGAGCGGCATCCATACCCTCCCAATCGTCGGCAATGTCGTGGGTATCGAAGATACGCTGGGGCGTATCGTTGTCAAACTTCTGGCCGGCAATGGTCTGCTTGGAAAGATAGACATTCACGCCTTTCTCCTTGGCGGTCTTCAGGATCTCCAGTGCATCGGGGATGAGCTCATCCTCGTGCAGCGAGAGGCCGATCTTGCCACCCTGGGCCTTGATAAAGGTATAACCCATACCACCGCCGATAATCAGGTTGTCCACCTTGCCAACAAGATTCTTCAGGACGGCCAGCTTGGAAGAAACCTTGGAACCACCGATGATAGCGGTCAGCGGGCGCTCGGCGTGCTTGAGCACGTTGTCGATGGCCTTGATTTCGCCTTCCATCAGGTAACCGAACATCTTGTCGTTGGGGAAGTAGTCGGCGATAAGGGCAGTAGAAGCGTGGGCGCGGTGAGCCGTACCGAACGCATCGTTGATGTAGCAGTCTGCATAAGAAGCCAGGGTCTTCACAAACTCCTTCTGGCTGGCCTTCACGGCAGCCTTGGCCTCTTTCTTCTCCTCCTCGGAAGCATCCTCGGCCAGGCCGCGGGGTTTGCCTTCCTCTTCAGCGTAGAAACGCAGGTTCTCGAGCAGAAGCGCCTCGCCCGGCTTCAGGGCAGCCGCCTGGGAGGCAGCCTTCTGGCAGTCATCGGCGAACTGGACAGGAACGCCCAGGCACTCAGACACATGGTCCACGATGTGCTTCAGGGAGAACTTCGGGTCCACTTTCTTCGGACGGCCCAGATGGGACATGATGATAACGGAACCTCCGCTGGCAAGCACCTTCTTAAGGGTAGGCATGGCCCGACGGATACGGGTGTCGTCCGTAATCTTGAAGTTTTCGTCCAGAGGGACGTTGAAATCTACGCGCACGATGGCTTTTTTGCCGGTAAAATCGTAGCTGTCAATAAATTGCTGCATAACTGTAGTTTATATGATTATACTTATTCTCTTTTTGTCCCGCAAAGTTAACAAAAAACTTGCAATTCCCTAACAGGTTTTGCGAAAGGCCACATACATCCGGCACAGTCCCAGGGTCAGCGCCCGATGCCGCACATCCACAAACCCGGCCCGGATCAGTTCCGCGGTAAACGCATCCCGTCCCGGAAACGCCAGTACGGAAGCCGGCAGATACCGGTAGGCCGCCTTGTCGCCCGAAACCAAACCGCCAATCCACGGCAGCAGATGCACGAAATACAGGTTGTAGCAGGCGCGCAGGATCCGGTTCGATGGAACGCTCAGTTCCAGGATCACCAGCCGTCCGCCCGGTTTCAGCACCCGCAGCATCTCCTCCAGTCCCCGGGGCCGATTCTCAAAATTCCGCACCCCGAAAGCCACCGTCACCACGTCGAAGGTTTTATCCTCGAAGCGAAGGTTTTCCGCATCGCCCACCTCGGCGGTAACCGCCACATTTCCGGCCGATTCCGGAGCGAGTCCGGCCTTCTCTACCTTCTCCCGCATCACCTCCAGCATTCCCTCCGACAAATCCACGCCCAGCACCGATGCGGCCGTCGCGGAGGAAGCCTCCGGAGGGCATTTCCGCAGCGGAGCGACCTCGGACCGCGCAGCGAGGACGCGTTTCTGTCCGACGGATGCTCCCTCCGCGACGGCTAACGCGCGGGCAATGGCCAGCGAAAAATCGCCGGTCCCGCACGCGACGTCCAGCACCTTGAATCCGGCCGGGATTTGTGCCGGCACAATGGCCTTCAGGGCCTTCCTGCGCCAGCCACGGTCCACGCCCAACGACATCAGATGATTCAGGAAATCATAATCTGACGCAATGGTATCAAACATCTGGCGAATCTTCTCTTTCTTGGGCATACGCGCGAATATTAAGGAACGGGATCATAACCGCTGCCGCCCCAGGGATGGCAGCGAAGGATGCGGCGAAGGGCCAGCCAGCCCCCTTTGAAAGGGCCGTATTTGCGAAGCGCCTCAAGGGCGTATTGGGAACAGGTAGGGGTAAACCGGCAAGAGGCGGGTTTCAGGGGCGATATACAAACCTGATAGAATCGCACCAGGCCCACCAGCGGTGCTATTGCGATGCGGCGTATCAGGCTGTTCTCCTTCATTCCTGCGGATTATTTTGATGGAAAGACCCTGCCACCGTGGTCAAGATGGCCCCGACAGCCTCACGGATAACCGCAGAATCCAACACCTCTTTGCTGGTATAGACAAACATCAGATCCACCCGGGAGCCCTCCAGAAGGGCTTTTTGCGTCCGATAGCTTTCCCGGATCCGACGCTTGAGCAGGTTGCGTTTCACCGCCCGGCGGAACATCTTCTTGGGAACGGAAACCACGATACGGGCCTGTTCCTGCCCGTTGTCCGCAAGGCAGCAATAGCGGATGGGACCCTGGACACCCCATTTACCCATGGACAACAAAGCCGAAAGGCCGGTCTTCGAGGACAGGCGTTCCGCTTTCTTCAGGGTATTTCGGGTGAACGGCATCATCACGCCGCGGTTTTAATCGTCTTTGTGCTGTTCCAGGCAGACCTCGATGGCCTTGGCGGCCGAAGGGACTTCCGGCGAGGGAGCCTTTACTGCAATGGAAAGGCCGGCCTCCTCCATCGTCTTGACAATGGAACGGCCGTACGAGATGAACAGCTGGCCTTCCTGCCGGTACTCCGGGAAATTCTCCTGCAACGACTTGACATCGTTCGGATTATAGAAGACCACCACATCATAGGTGGGGAGATCCAGGTCCTTCAGGTCCTGGGGAACGGATTTCACCAGCACGGCCGTATTGTATTTCAGACCGGCCTGGTCGAAAAGCGAAGTAATGGCATCGGTGTTGCCCGTATCGGAAGATGTGATCAGGAAATTCTCCCCTTTGTGTTTCGGACCAATCAGGTCCACCACCGACTGGGGCGTTCCGGTACCGTAGAAAATCTTGCGCTTGCGATAGACAATGTGCTTCTGAAGATACATCGCAACCACATCCGTCGTACAGAAATACTTCATGGTCTCGGGAACCTTGACACGCATCTCCTCGGCCAGTTTGAAATAGGCGTCTATGGCATGGCGGGAGGAAAATACGATGGCCGTATAGTCGGCCAGATTGATGCGCTGGGCACGGAATTCACGACCTGTAAGCGGTTCAACCAGGAAAAACCGGCGGAATTCAATATCGACACCGTATTTTTCGTGGAGTGCAGTGAAGGGAGCCAAGTTCAGCGGCTGCTTCTGCGAAATCAGTATCTTCTTAATTTTCATATTCTTCCGTTCGTTTTGAACCCCCATCCGCCCTTATACAAAGACGGCTGACGCGGCCAATAAGCCGGTAGGAAGGAGTTCGAGCGCGCAAAGATACAAAAATGTTG
>CADCCI010000035.1:13223-15635 GCA_902799895.1 uncultured Bacteroidia bacterium
ACTGCATCCATGCCAAACATGGACAGGAGCATGCCCGTCAGCAGGATGGCAATGGCCTGGATGACGAACATAGAAAAATAAGCCCGGTTGGACACCTTGTAGGCTTCCCGGTTACGGCTCCTGGGTTCCAGCTGCCAGGCCAGGAAAAGCCGCAGGAGAAAATAGCCCAGTCCCACCGCCACGGTAAGGGGCATGTCCGCCCAGGAAGGAACGGACTTCAGGTAGTCCGGGGCATAGAACGCATACCGATTGGCGGTCATACAGAAAGGAATGCAGCACAAAACGGCGCAGATATTCCGCGCCCGGGCCAGGTGGACGCTGGATTCCAGTTTGAAATTCGCCCGCCAACGCCACAGGGTCTGCGCGGCGGCGGGAACCACCTCCATGAAGTTGCGGATATTCAGCATGACCAGTACGATAAAAAAGACCGCGGCGGTAGAATTCACCGGCTCTGCCTGCCACGGGCGATCCTGCACCGGATGTTCCACCGGATGCGTTTCCAGTTGCAACGTACTGGTCTTGAATGCTTGCTGGATAGGTTCGCTCATCTTGTTAATTTCCGCGTGCCGCCCGGTAACCCATGGCACACAGCAGGGCTACGACCTTGTCACGCAAATCTCCCTGGATGGTAATCTCCCCATCCTTTGCCGTTCCCCCTACGCCGCATTTTACCTTCAGGGTCTTCCCCAGGGCCGCCAAATCGTCCTGGGTACCCACGAAACCGGTTACCAGCGTAACCTGCTTGCCACCCCGGTTCCGCCGGTCGATACAAACGCGCAGACGCTGCTTTTCAGGAGGCAGCGTTGGCTGCTCCTGTTCCTCGTCCTGCGATGCGTAAGCGAAGTCCGGATTGGTCGAGTAGACTACGCCCAGGCGTTTCTTCCAATCGTTTTCTGCCATAAAATATGGATCATTTTTTGCAAAGATAGCGATTTCGTTTGTATCTTTGTAAGATAAAGTCTGAAAATCGACATATATGGAGCAGAATAGATTCACCCTGTGGAACCGGATAACGGCGGCCCTCACCTTCGTTATTTCCGCTTTCACCTACCTCGCCACCATCGAACCGTCCGCCTCGTTCTGGGACTGCGGCGAGTTTATCGCATCGTCCTATAAACTGGAGGTGGGACACCCGCCGGGAAACCCTGTCTTTCAGCTGATTGCGCGTTTTTTCACCATCTTCTCGGATAACCTGCACGCCGCTGTGATGGTGAACGCCATGAGCGCCATTTGCTCGGCCCTGACCATCTTCTTCCTCTACCTGACCATCGTCTTCTTCGTGAAGCGGCTCCTTCCCAAGGGAGAGGACGGACGATACACCGTAGGACAGGCCCTGGCCATTTTCGGCAGCGGAGCCGTGGGCGCCCTCGCCTACTGTTTCTCCGACACGTTCTGGTTCTCAGCCGTAGAAGGTGAGGTCTATGCCATGTCCTCCCTGTTCACCGCCCTGGTGTTCTGGGCCATCACCCGGTGGTACGACCAGGCCGACGAACGGTATGCCAACCGCTGGATCGTGCTCATCGCCTTCCTGATGGGCCTGTCCATCGGCGTGCACCTGCTGAACCTGCTGGCCATCCCGGCCATCGTCTTCATGTATTACTATCGCAAACGTGAAGACCAGCCTTACACCTTCTGGGAGGGCGTCAAGATTATGCTGGTGTCGGTGGTCATCGTGGGACTGCTGGTTTTCCTGCTCATCCCCTATCTTCCGAAGGTGGCGGCCTATTTCGACCTCTTCTTCGTGAACACCCTCGGCCTGCCGTATAACAGCGGCGCAGCCTTCTTTATGCTGGCCCTGCTGACGGCCTGCTTCTGGGGCCTGTTCCGGACCCTGCGCTCCGGTAAAGTCTTCTGGAACACCGCATTGCTGTGCCTGACGATGATTGTGGTGGGCTTTTCGATTTTCTCCATCGTCATCATCCGCTCCAGCGTAAAGACCCCTACCAACGAGTATCAGCCCGATAACGCCTTCACCCTGGTGCGTTACCTCTCCCGCGAGCAGTACGGCTCCACGCCGCTGCTGTACGGCCAGTATTTCGGCGCGCCCTATGATATCAAGACCACCAAATACTGGGCACCCCTGGATGGAAAATACAAGAAGGTGGCCGGTCCCGCCGACGCGGACTACCACGCCGACGGCAAGATGTTCTTCCCGCGCATGTGGTCTTCCAGCCCGGACGGACGATACGAGGAGTTCTACCTGTCCTATATGAACGGAAAGGGACGCAGCGTACCGGGGGCGGACTACAAAAAGCCCTCCTTCTGGAGCAACCTGTATTTCTTCTTCGATTTCCAACTGGGTTGGATGTACTGGCGTTACTTTATGTGGAACTTCGTGGGACGGCAAAATGACATCCACTCCCCCGCCGCAGACCTGTTCTACGGCAACTGGGAAAGCGGTATAGACTTTAT
>CADCCI010000035.1:15653-28952 GCA_902799895.1 uncultured Bacteroidia bacterium
ACATGCGCCTGGGCGACCAGAGCGACGGCCCCGCCATCCTGTCGGAGAATCGCGGAAAGAACCACTATTACTTCCTCCCGCTCCTCCTGGGCATCCTGGGACTGCTCTTCCAGTTCGACCGCGACAAACGCGGCTGCTGGGTCACCTTCCTGCTGTTCTTCATGACGGGCATCGCCATCGTCCTGTATCTGAACCAGCCGCCCTTCCAGGTGCGCGAACGGGATTATGCGTATGCCGGTTCCTTCTATGCTTTCAGCATCTGGATCGGATTCGCGGTGGCCGCCCTCTATACCTGGATTACCGATGCCCTGAAGGGCCGGGGCGGCGTTGCCGTTGCTGCGCTGACAACCGTGGGCTGCCTGGCTGCGCCCGCCATCATGGCGGCCGAAAACTGGGACGATCACGACCGCAGCCACCGGTACACCGCCGTGGAGCTCGCCCGCAACTACCTGGAATCGGTAGGGAAAAACGGCATCCTCATCACCCACGGCGATAACGACACCTTCCCGCTTTGGTACGCCCAGGAGGTGGAAAACATCCGCACGGACGTGCGAATCGTCAACACTTCCCTGCTGGGAACCGACTGGCATATCGACCAGATGAAATACGCCGTGAACGAATCGGCCCCGCTGGACCTGACCGTGGGTCCGGAGCAGTATCTGTACGGCACAAACGAATACGTCCCCATCTACGACACCCGCGAGCAAGCCTTGCCGATTGCCGATGTGATGGCCGTCTTCAAACATCCCCAAGCCAAGGTTTCCCTGTCCAGCGGACGCAAGGTGGACTACCTGGTTTCGCGCCGGCTCATCATCCCCGTGAACAAAGAGAATGTCATCCGGTACGGCATCCTGGATGCGAAATATGCCGATGAGATTCCCGAGCAGATCGAGCTCGCCATCCCGGCCAAGAAAGATTATCTTTCGAAACCGGAACTATTCATGCTGGACCTGCTCTCCAACTACCAGTGGGACAGACCTTTGCACGTACTCAACCAGGGAGGCGACCTGAATATCGGCATCAAGGATTACCTGGCCTACGACGGTTTCTCCTGGCATTTCGTGCCCATCAAGAGCAAGATTACGTCCACTACCCCGGGCTTTATCGACCCGGACGACCTGCACCGCAAACTGACCGAGACCTTCTGCTGGGATGCGCTCTCGCGTACCGACTATTACGTTGACTATCAGAACCTTTACACCTTTATGGGTGTGATGTCCCAGCGGAATATGTTCCTCAACGCGGCCGAAGCCTTCCTCCGCAGCGGTCATAAAGACTGGGCCGAAGCGGCCCTGGACCAGTGCCAGCAGATCATGCCGGAGCAGAACTATCCGCTTTCCTCCACCTGCATCGGCTTTGCGGGCAACGACCTGTCCGTCATCAACATGGTGGCCGCCTACTACAAGACCGGAAATGCCGAGAAAGCCCGTGACCTCGCCGTCCGTTTCCTGGACGACCTGATGGTATCCACCGCTTTCTTCTACGAATTTTACGATTTCGCCAAAGACAACTTCGAAATGTGCTGCAACCTGGTGTATTACCTCTCCCGGGAGGCCCGCAACGCCGGGGATGAAGAATTTGCAGACCGCATTGAAAAAGTTCTCACCTCGCTGGTGGAAGTCGATGAAAATGCATCATGACAAAGGATTACGAACTCATCGACTGCGGCGGATGTGAAAAGTTGGAGCGATTCGGCCCCTACTGCATGATCCGTCCCGAGCCCAAAGCCATCTGGAACAAGACGTTACCGGAAAGCGAGTGGGCCCAGACCGCCCATACTCGTTTCCAGCCCGGAGCCGGCTTCGGCAAGGCGGGCAAGGAAGACAGCGGAACCTGGACACGGCTCCGTCAGATGGAAGACCAGTGGGTCATCCGCTATACCGGTTCCGGCGGACTGTCGTTCCGGCTGCGCCTGGGCCTGACCTCGTTCAAACACGTGGGCGTCTTCCCGGAACAGGCCGACAATTGGGAATATATCTTCCGGCACACCTCCGCGCTGGCGGCACAGGCCGCCGCGCAGAACCGGCCCAAACCACGCGTGCTCAACCTCTTTGCCTATACCGGGGCCGCCTCCCTGGCCGCCAAGGCCGCCGGAGCCGATGTCACCCACCTGGATTCGGTCCGTCAGGTTGTCACCTGGGCACACCAGAACCAGGACCTGAGCGGTCTGGACGGCATCCGATGGGTGGTGGAAGACGCCATGAAATTTGCCCGGCGCGAAGCCCGGCGCGGCAATGTCTACCAGGGAATCATCCTGGACCCGCCCGCCTACGGACACGGTCCCGACGGAGAAAAATGGAAGCTGGACGAGTGCCTGAACGAGATGATGGAATGCGTGGCCGCCATCCTGGCCCCGAAAGACAGTTTCATGGTGTTGAACCTCTATTCCAACGGCTTCTCTCCCCTGCTGGGCGAAACGGTGGTCCGCCAGGCGTTCGGCCTGCCCTACGTAACCGACGACAAAGCCCCCTTCCAACTGGAAAGCGGGGAACTTGCCCTGCACGACCGCAGTGGCAAAGCCCTCCCGCTCAGCATTTATGTACGCCTGCGCCGTTAATCGACGTGCAGGGTAAGGGTCTGCAGGTCCTTGTCGGCCGACGAAGAGCCCACCATCAGGGTGAAATCTCCCGGTTCCACCGTCCAGACATCGCCCTTCCCCGACCAGCAGGCCAGCATTTCCGGCGTAATCTCAAATGCCACCTGCACGGTTTCTCCGGCGGGGATGTGTACCCGGCGGAACGCCTTCAGTTCCTTCACCGGACGGGTTACCGACGCATATTCGTCCCGCACATACAGCTGAACCACCTCGTCTCCGTCCATCGCACCGCTATTGGTCACTTCCACGCTCACGTAAACAGGCAACGCCTTCACCGACACGGCAGCGGTGTCGCACCGAAGAGCATTTTCTTTCGTATCCTGCGATGAGGCGCCCGCCGCTGCCGTGTCGGCAGCAGTAGCAGCCGAAAGCGAAGCTGCATCCATAGAGGCAGCGGTGTCTGAAATTGCAGAAACGAAACAAGGAGCCGAATAGGAGTAGGTCGTATAGCTGAGACCGAAGCCGAAAGGATACAGCGCCCCCGTCTCGTTCAGGACAAACTGCCGCGAATACTGCATCGGCTTATAATTATAAATGGTAGGAATCTGCCCCACATTCCGCGGCACCGTAACCGGCAGTTTACCCGACGGATTCACCTGGCCAAACAGCACCTCGGCCACCGCCTGACCGCCCATCATACCGGGCTCCCAGGCATTCAGGATGGCATTTACATGCTCCTCGGCCCAGGTCAAGCCCAACGCACGGCCCGTCAACAGCACCAGCACCACCGGCTTCCCGGCAGCCTGCACGGCTTCCAGCAGTTCCTCCTGCCGACCGGGCAGGTCGATATTGTCGCGGTCGCAGTTCTCGCCGCAGGTGCGGCCGAAAGCGGAGTACCGCTGGGAATTCTCGCCCAGCACCAGGATATTGATATCGGCCGATGCGGCTTTCGCACGGGCCAGCCGGATACGGTCATCGGTAATATTGCCGATTTTCCCGCCGAAGCAGAGGGTGTCCACCGCCGTTCCCGGAGCAACGTTGCGGATACCTTCCAGCACGGTCACCACATTCTCGGCCGGCTGCGGAGCGGCCCAGTCACCCAGAATCGTCTGGCTATCGGCATTCGGTCCACACACGAATATCTTCCGCACTTTTGTCCCCGAACAAAGCGGCAGCGTCCCGTCGTTTTTCAGCAGGACCAACCCCTGGCGGGCCGCCTCCAGCGCCGTCTGGCGATGCTGCAGGACCATTTCAGCAGACAGGCCCTCCGTCATCGGAGTGTCGGAACCAAAGGTTTCAAAAAGGCCGAGGGCGAACTTCGCCTCCAGGATCTTCCCGGCCGCCTCATCAATGCGCCGCTCGGGAATCCGGCCCCCGCGGACCGCCTCCACGATGGTCTCGAAATAACCGTCCCCCTGCATATGCATATCGATACCGGCCTCCACCGAAACGCGGAAAGCCTCCTCGATGGACGGCATCCAATGATGGTAGAGATGCATCCGTTCGATATCCATCCAGTCGCTCACCACGAAGCCATCGAAGCCCAGTTCATCGCGCAGCAAATCCTTTAACAGCCAACTGTTTCCGTGACAGGGGACCCCGTTAATCTCGTTGTGCGCCGCCATAAAGGTAGCCACGCCGGCTTCTTTCACGGCCGAAACGAAGGGAGGAAGGAAGACTTCGCGGAGCTTCCGCTCAGACAAATCCATCGGCGCCGCGTTGATGCCGCCGAACGGCTCGCCGCCGGCGATCAGGTGCTTCGCACAAGCCAAAACATGGTCCTCGCCATAAACACCATCACGGCCCTGGAGGCCCCAGATCAGGTGTTTTCCCATTTCAGACACCAGCAACGGGTCTTCCCCATAGGTCTCGCCCATGCGGCCCCAACGGGCATCGCGGGCCACGTCCAGATTCGGCGCGAAGGTCCAGTACATCCCAGTCCGACGCATCTCCTGCGCAGTTTCGGCCCCAATCTGCTCCATCATCGCGGGATTGAAGGTTGAGGCCATGTTGATATTCGTAGGATAAATGGTGCATCCCTCGTGGAGAGCATTCCCATGAATCGCATCCACGCCCAACAACAGCGGAATCCCCAGGCGGCTCTCCGAAGCGATGCGCTGCAGGCCGGCCGCCTCTTCACCGGAAAGGACGTGCAGGAAAGAGCCCACCTTCCCTTCCCGGATCTTTTCTGCCATATCCGGATGGCCGAGGTTCTCATCGGTCGCATCCACGTTCCCATGCGCGGAACCCTCTCCCGGCGGAACGTAGCAAGGGCCTACATACTGGCACATCTGACCGACCTTTTCTTCGAGCGTCATCTGCGCCAGCAGGGCTTTCGCACGGGTTGCAGGCGGGAGCGAAGCATCGCGGTAATCGGGTGTAGAACAGGCAGCCAGCAACAAGGCGGCGCCCCAGAAAAGCAACTTTTTCATATGCTAGAAAATGACCGATTCTGCCGTCTTGATATCGGCCGAGTAGGCCGCAGAACGCGCCACGACCGGTTTGAACGCGGCTTCTTCCCCACTGAGAACGACGGAAATCTTCAACGCCTCGTTCACCGGCGCATCCAAAACCGTCAGCTGCAGTTTCGCATCGTCCCCGAAGGTCCAGCCGGGAACTTCGCGGCCGTTCACCAGCACCTTGGAAGGAACGTACCGGAGGGCCACCTGGAACTGGAAATCACGCGTTGCAGGCATGCCGGCATAGGATCCCTGGACCGGATTCACCACCAGGTTTACGCTGCCATCGCCCTCGCGACTCTGGAACAGGGTCGATGCCACGGCACCGGTCTCGTAACCATAACTGTCCCCATCGTCCTCGTACAGGACATAGGAGGAATCGCCGGACGGATAGACCTTCACCACCAACTCCTTAAACGGGTTGGTGCCCAGGCACTGTACGGGTTTCTGCGTCGGGATGATGGCGCCGTCGCGGATAAACAGCAGACCGGCGCGGTTTTCGGGATAGCCCCGGGTAAAGGTCTCGCCCCGGCTCTCAACCCGCTCGCCCGTCCAGGCATCCACCCAGACGCCGGCGGGGAGGTAAATCTCGTTGCTGAAAATGCCCACGCAGAAGCTGTCTCCGAACATGTACTGGTAGCACATATCGTCGCAGGAGCGGTCTTCGGGGAACATCAGCGGCATGGAACGGACGATCGGCATACCCGTCAATCCTCCTTCCAGGGCAGCCGAGTAGATGTACGGCATCAGCGAGTAGCGCAGCTGCACATAATCACGGTAGATGCTCTGCTCCGGCTCGCCATAATAGAAGGGCTGCATCATGGAGAACCAGCTGTTAATCTGAACCCAAGGCAGGAAAAGCCCGAAATGCAGGCCCTGCATTTCCAGTTCCTTCGGGACGCTCATTACGTCGCAGGAAAGGTTCATATAAGCACTGTTGCCAAGGTTCAGCTGGTCGAAGAGGGCGGTCTTGCCGCCGCCGTTGTCGCCGCTGGTCGAGGCACCCCAGTGCTGCGTGCCCGCCCAACCGGCCGTATAGTGATACCAGATGCGTTTCCCCACGTGCTTGCGGGACATCTGGTTCATCTGTTTCTGGAGCAGGACCTGGTTCAGATTGTGCATCTCCTTGTCGGTCCGGCCGTTGAAATAGGCCGCATCGGGATGCTCGTCGATGGTACGGGCCGGATCCATCTTGAAACCTTCCACACCATAGTCCAGGAAGGTTTTCAGGTGATCCATCCAGTGTTCCTGACCCGACTGCGGCCGGCCTTCGCGCGCCGCAATCTCATCCTCTTCGGTAATGCTCAGGTCATATTCCTCGCAAAGCCACAGGCCCAGATGGAAGCCCATGTTGCGCAGTTTTCCAACGAAAAGACGGTTGTACAGCTGTTTGGGATACTTGTCCTGCAGCCAGTAGGGTTCCGGAGAGAATTTGTCGAAATTCCAGCGCTTGGCCGTAGAGAAATCGTAGCGTTTCTCCATCCACTGCGGTTCTAGCCAGAACACGTCGCAGGGAACCTGGAGCTGGCGGAAGAAGACCGCATCGTTCAGGATATCCCACTGATCCTCACGCATGTTCGGACCGAAGCACAGGCCATAGGCCCACTTGGGAAGCACATAGTTGCCGCCCGTCACCCGGGTGTACAGCTGCAGGACCTCTTTCATCGAGGTGCCGCACAGGAGATAGAAATCGGCCTCGTCGAAGGTGTTGAAGATGTTGAACACATCCTTTTCGGTATAGCCGATATCGAAGAAATTCTTGCGGGTGGCATTGTTGAACACGCCCCAGCCCCGGCTGCTCATCACGAACGGCATCGGGATTTCCGTATGCTGATAGGTGGTCCACATGCGCAGCAGCTCTCCGCGGTGCTGGATATGCTCGCGACTCGTGCTGCCGCCTCCGTAGAAGCGTTCCTCCTTCCCCAGCGCAAACCGGAGCAGGCTGGCATCGGCAGGCTCGCCGCTCTCGGCATTGTCCTTCTTTTCTTTCTTATTGGTATCATCGCCGATGATGCCATCGTTTTTCACCACATGAAGATTGGCATACTTGTCATTGATTACCTTGGCCAGCGAGGCGACTTTCCGGTCCTTTCCGGGCACGAATTCCACGCCTTCCACCACCGTCTTTCCATCGGCCGTCAGCACACGGATCCTTCCGGTTTTCCTGTCCAGGACCAGCTTGTGCGTGGGCGTCGTAAGGGTCCAGGTGCGCCCGTCCGTGCTTACCTTTTCCTGAACGGTCTCCCACTGGGTGGTAAGCAAGCCGTAACGTTCCATCAGGGACTCCGAAAAATCGGAACGGGGCGATACCTTTACCCGGAAAATCCCATCCGAGCAGGCTTCGATGCCCACCGTGAGGCCATTGGACAATTGTACCTTGTGTGTAGGACCGGCCAGGGCGGTCAAACCCGCCAGCAGGGCGGCAGCCAAGAATGTCAATTTCTTCATATTGTTGATTATCATTGTTTTACAGTAACATTAATCCCGGCATCGTCCCGCATGGTCCGGACCAGGTCAAAGGCATCGGTTTCCACGGGACCGGTGGTGAAAGCCGGCAGGTTGTAGGATTCCATACGACGTTTGTAGAATTCGAGCGGATTCTCCTGCGGGAGCAGGAAGGGCTTGGTGGCCTTTCCATCCGCATCCACGTGGGTGAAATAGGGCTTCGTGTACAGGCCGTCATCGCGCCGGCTGCTGAAAACCAGCCACCGGCCGTTGCTGCTCCACGTGTGGAAACTGTCCACATCGTCCGAATTCACGCCCGCCAGTTCGCGCACGCTGCCGTCCTGCAAGTCCACCAGCCACAAATCCGCATCCTTGTGCCAGATGGAAAAGTTCCCGTATCCGTGACGGGTGAAGCAGAGCCAGCGGCCGTCGGGCGAAATCCGCGGGAAGGAAACGCTTTTATCCTCCAGGGGTGCATCATAGACACATTCCAGCTCGTCGCCGAAGGTCATGTCCTCGGGATGGAAGGCAATCCGGTACAGGCCGTATTTCGCGCCCTTGTACTCCTGCGGCATGGGGGCCACGGCCCGGGCCGAGCAGAAATAGAGCCATTTTCCGTCGGGCGAGAAGGTCGGGAAGGTCTCGAAGCGGTCGGCCGCCTTGGTCAGCGGCGACCAGGCAATCTCGTGCGTATGGACATTGTAAACCACCACATCCGAGGCCTCGTCGTACACCTCGATCCGGTTGGGATCGTGGCTATGGAACACCTGAAGGGTCTTATTCACCGAAAAAGCAATATAATCCCCGGACGGATGCCAGTAAGGATAGACCAGGGCGCTGAGGGTGGAATCGGTCTTGGTATTGAGTTTCTCAATGGAACCGTCGTTCACCAGCAAGGTGCCGCCGAACGATGCCCGGGCATGGAAAACCATCTTTTCAGGGTCGCCGTTGCAATAGGTATGGCAATTCATGCAGTTTCCCCCGGTCAGCCGGTTTTCAATGATGGCCCGCTCGGTATAACCTGCCAGTTCGCGCTGGTACAGGCCCATCATCTGCCAGCCCTGATAACCGGGCGGAATGAGCCGGTACGATATCCACGGGTCAATTTCATCCCGCGAAACGTACACGGTAAAGGGTTGATAGGAAAGCCATTTTCCGTCGCGGCAAACCTGTACGGTCAATTGCAGCGAATCGGCCGCCATCTGCGCGCGCCACAGGCGTTTCGGGACGATAAAACAGCCGTCTTTCCCCTTGATGCAACGGTCCCCTACCAGCAGGCGGCAGGGTTCGTCGCCCAGATACGAGAAATCCAGCGGAGCGATGTTGCAGGGAACCGTCACCCCGGCATAATCCGGCCAGATAGGCGGAAGGCTGTCCAGCGTTCCGTCGGAACGGACATTCCGGCTGCACGCCAGACACAATGCCAGCAAGAGCAAAAGGAAAAACTTTCTCATATCTCTGTGTGTATCAAGTAATACCAATAGGTTCCACGGAATTTCTGCAAGGAGGCTTTCCCGGCCACGGCCGCCTGTTGGTAAGCAATAAACCGCAGGACTGTATCGTGAATCACGCCGTGATCATAGCACCAGTCAATCCCAAACGGTTCTATTCCTTCCACATTACGGGAGTACTCGCTGTAAAAGACCATGGCTTCCTGGGCCACCCGCGGCAAGACCTTTTCTCCCTGATAATAATCTTCGATGAAATGTTTGACAGAGTTCAAATCCTTCATCAACAGCAAGTAACATAAGACATATTCTCTCGCACGGGTATCTCCCGGATTCACATCCAGGATGGGGAAAAGTTCCCCTACAGGGTCCGAGAACATAGAAAAACCATTTTCAGCGGCCAGGTTGCGCCGGCCATTCCCCAACAGCGGGTCGGCTTCCACCGCCGCGTCATCGTACAGGAACCGGCGATGCGAACGCGCCCAGCTGCGGTAATGAGGTGCCTTTTCCAGAATGGACAGATACTTGTCCGCCACCGCATAAGTGCCGCGCATCAGTTCAATCTGGGCATTTATCTTGACCATTGCGGGGCACATCCCGTTCAAGGAATAGAACAGGTTGAAAGCCACATCCTGGGCCGCCGCAATGTTGCCCATCGTAAAAAGGAGGTGGGACATGGCCACGTCAATGCCCCGATCGGGGGTATTCTGCACCAAAGCCGAAGGGCCGCGTTGGTCGAAGGTAAACAAGCGTTCGCTCAATTCTCCCTTCCAGGCGAAGGCCATGTTCAGATAATTCGCCGTCCGCGGGAGCCAGGGGGCGTGCATGCAGGCTTCAATGAGCCCGTCCCAGTCTTCCCTGCACGTATAGTATTCAAATTCATAATCCAGGCTGGATTGACGGAGTTCGCTCTTTTTGGCGATGCTTCCCGCCGGGATAAAAGTGCCGCCCAGCAAGGCCAGACCAGCCACCAGGGGCACCCAACGCTTGACCTTCAGCCGTTTCAGCACTTCGCAAAACAGCACGGAAAGCGGCAGGCAGGCCCAGGCCGTCCAATGCCAGGCCGGCAAGGGTGCGTCGATGTTATAGTACAGGGCCGGCGTCCAGGCGGCGGCAAGGGTGGGAACCCAGGCCAGCCGATAAGCGAGCCAGCCGCACAGCAGGCCCAGCACCGGATAAAGCGTTCCCCGCCAGTCGCGGCGGAACGCGTCCGTAATCATCGCGCAGACGGCGAACAGCAGGGCAGCCGGACCGGCGGCCAGATAGAGGACTCCCGTCAGGAGCAGGCCTTTCCATACGCGTGCGCGCGTACAATTATTATAAAGCCACAAAGCACCCACGGCAAACAGCCAGGCAGGCACCACGTCAAAATACACCGCGTTGTCTGCCAACGAAGCTCCCAGCAGGACAAAAGGAATACAAACGACCGGCAGGAGCACCCAATCAGAAAACGAACGGCGGACCGATGCCCAAAGCATCCATCCGCCCAGCAGCAAGAGCAGCACGGTCAGGCACAGGGCTATCGTAGGATTCCAGAAAAACTGTACGATAAAACGGCCGGTCAGCGTAGAAAGGCCGCCTACCTTCAAGAGCGTTCCCAGCAGGTAGGTTTTATCGAACAGGAACAACTGCTGCTGTTCGCGATAAGCAAGGGCAAACCGGTTCATGGCAGGCTGTCTTCGATGTTCGTGGAAGACGCAAGATAATACCGGTAGATTTCGTTTCCCTTTTCAGCCAGGATCTCCCGGGTCCTGCGGATTTCTTCCTCATCCATAATCGGGCTTCCCATTACCGTTTCACAATAGATCCGATGTCTCTCGGCTGCACTCATGACCACATCCAGCAGAAAGGCATACCGGACAGGAAACTGGACGGTTTCTCCCTGGGCATCTTTCGCCACACCCTCACACTGGATGATGCAGAGACTGTCACAATCGTACAAAGTAAACGGCCTTTCCACCCGGACATCCGTATAAGGCAACTGCTCCCGGACGGCCTTTTCCAAGGCAACAGGCAGGCGCTGCATGGCCATTTTTTCCAATCCGGTCTGACGCTGACAGGCGGCCAGGCCCATCATGGCCAGAATAAGACAAATATTGAAGATTCCCTTCATGACAATAAAACGATTTCTAGCGAAACAAAGATACCGTTTTTTTTGCAGAATCGAAAAAAAAGACCGGCCCCCTTGCGGAGACCGGTTTTTTATTAGAATTTCAACTATTAATAGCCTTCATTCTGCTGGATCTGATTGTCCTTGTTGGACTGAATGATCTGCGTAGGAATAGGAAGCTGATAGTTGTGAGGCTTGATATTCGGACGATGACGGGTCTTGCCCATGGCATCCTTATACGTTTCACGTCCACGATCGTCATTCTCGTAACCAAATCCATACTTGCGCGTACGCTCATACAAGGTGTTAGAGGTCTTTGCGTCCTGAGTAGGATACTTGGAGGTAACATACGTACCGCAGTTCGGGTTGCAAGATAGACGGTTGAGGGTGATCCAGCGCTGCTCCTCACCGAAGAGCTCACGGATACGCTCGTCAAGGATGTAGTCGATATCCACATCGCTTTCGGTGCAAGGCTTGGCACCGGCACGGTTGCGAAGTTCGTTGATATCATCGGCAGCACCTTTCTTGTTACCCTGTGCCAGACGGGCCTCTGCACGGAGCAGATAGGTCTCGGCGAGACGGATCATGTACCAGTCGGCATCGTAAACATTGTTCACGTTTTCCTCGTGGAACGGATGGATATCATCCGAGAATTTCCAGAAACGAGGCGTCACGTTTACGGTATCGGCGGCCGTCAGCTCGTAGAGATTCTTAACTGCCTTGCCATCTTTGTCCTTGTCGTTGGCGTGGGCGGCGGCGCGGGCAATGATGTTTGCCTTCACCTCGGACCACTTCTTGCCGGACGGCAGATACGGGTCACGCTGAATCATGACTTCGGAACCACGGAAGTCGTTCGGGTCATCCCAGACGGAGCCGTTGACATCGCCCGAAGGACGGGTAACATACTCCGTAGCATACATGGCCAGTGCAGAAGCAGCGTTGTTCAAACCTTGGGCCCGGCAGGCCAGGGAGTCGATACGGGTAGACAGATTGTAAGCCAGTTTGCGGCCCTGGGCCTCTTCGATATCTTTAGCAGGAGTACCGGAACCGGAAGGTGCTACGCCAGCCGGGAAGCAGGTAGCGTCGGCCGTGAAGATGTAGAACTTCTCCGTTACGTTACCATTCTTGTCGGCCCTGGGATCGGTCGGATCGTACCAAGTCTGGATACGGGTACCGTTCTTGCCACCCATCGGGAGCCAGGGAGCCCAGGTAGCCTCAAGGACAGGAACATGCATACGGGCCCAGGAATCTCCGGAACCACCCAGCGGATAGCTGTCAATACCGGGCTTGTAGTCAATCTGGAGAACCCAGATGGCTTCCTTGTTGGCCGGATCGTTAGGGTTGGAGTCCGTAGCTGCGGTCCCGTCCGACTTGGCGGAGCAGCGGAACAGATCCCAGTAGGCACCCTGAGGAGCGGCGAGGGAGTTGCCGTAGCGGTCCGTAGCCTGGTCGGCACGGTTACCGAAACGGGTCTTCATGATCTCGTAGTCGCCGTCGGACTTGCCGATGACGCGGGTCGCAGCGGCCTCGGCCTCGGAGAATTTACCCAGAGCAAGATAAGTCTCGGCCAGATAGTGGCCGGCGGCAGCCTTGGTGAGGGTACCCATCAGACGCGGCTTGACAGGCAGATTTTCCTCTGCATATTTGAAATCTTCAGCAAGCTTCTCCCAAGCTTCCTGGCGAGAAAGCAGGGAATAATCGTAACGGGCTTCCGTCGTCATGTGCGTGTCATATGCTACACCACCGTACATGCCGGCAAGGCAACGGTAAGCGAAAGCACGCATAAAGACAGCCTCTGCACGAAGTTCATTCTTATAGGTAGCGGTAGAATATGTGATTTCATCGTGCGCGTCGATCATATCGACAACCGTGTTGGCGCGGTTGGCAAGCTTGTACAGGTAGTCCGGCCAGTGACGGGCATAGCCACTGTCTCCGGTCAAGGTAGACCAGTTGGAGAAGTGGTCGTTTGCACTAGTCTGTGCGAAACTGTCAAGACCGACACCCATCAGCATCCAAGAGTGAGTCTGACGCATGTTACCAAAAATCAGATACTGGACCTCCGAATAGCAGGAAGCCAGGCCAATCTCCATAGCGCGCTCGGACTGGTAGAAGCCTTGGGAGTCATTCGAATAAGAGTGCTCCTCCAGGAATTCCTTGTCATTGCAAGATACGGCAAGAACCAGTGCGAAAAGGATGAATAAGTATTTTTTCATGATCATCGCTCTTTTAATTATTTAACAATGCAAACTGCAACACGGTTCGAAGCAGGGGATGCGCTGGCATCCTTGTCGGTACCGGTGG
>CADCCI010000036.1:0-4422 GCA_902799895.1 uncultured Bacteroidia bacterium
CATAGTCCGAGAAATCAGGCAGTTGGCCGGCATCGCGGTAGAAGGTAACCGGAAGCTTGCCCGAGGGATTCACCTCGCCGAAAAGCCGGGCACCGACACATGCATTTCCTCCCCTTCCAGCCGGGACGATATACCGCCTGCAAAGACCACAATATCAATGCCTTCCAAACGGGCCAGGATTTCCTCCGTTGACATCAGCGGCTTCACCGCTTCGCAGGCTTGGAAGCATTCCAGCGCATCGACCCGCTCCTGCATGGCGTCTTTCAGGGTAATGGTGGCTTTCGGCACCGGGCAATAGTTGCCCCACATCATTTCGCGGTCGTCGGCATTCGGGCCGATCAAGGCCATCCGCGTTCCCGGAGCCAGCGGCAGGATGCCGTCGTTTTTCAGCAGGACCAGGGTCTCTTCGGCCATTTTCCGGGCCAGGGCCCGGTCGGCAGGGCCTTCCACCAGGCTGTCGGGCAGTTCTGTCCAGAGGGGAAGACGGTCAAATTCGCCCAGGCGGATGCGTGCTTCAATGAGCCGGCGCAGGCAGGTATCCACGTCCCGCTCGTCCAAGAGGCCGCTGCGGACCGCTTCGGGGATATGCTGATAGATGCTGCCGCATTCGGTATCCACACCGGCGTGCACAGCCGCGGCCGCCGCCTCCGCCGGGGTCTTGACAAACTCGTGACGGCCTTTTACATAGAAATCGTTAATACCCCAGCAGTCGGAGGTAATCAGGCCCTTGTAGCCCCATTCGCCGCGTAAAATCTTGTTGATCAATTCATCGCTGGCCGCGCAGGGATAGCCGCGGAAGCGGTTGTAGGCCACCATCACTTCCCGGACATTCGCCTTGGTCACCAGTTCCTTGAAAGCCGGGAGATAGGTTTCGCGCAGGTCGCGCTCGCTCACGCGGGCATCGAAACGATGCCGGTCGGCCTCCGGGCCCGAATGGACCGCAAAATGCTTGGCACAGGCGTGGGTTTTCAGATAGGGCGCATCCTCCGGGCCCTGCAGGCCGCGTACCACCATAGCGCCCAGGCGACCGGTCAGGTAGGGATCTTCGCCGTAGGTTTCCATTCCCCGTCCCCAGCGCGGATCGCGGAAGATGTTGATGTTCGGCGTCCAGAACGTCAGCCCCTGGTACCAACCGGATTCACCGTCGGCCAGCGCCATGCGATGCTTCACGCGCGCCTCGTCGCTTACAGCCGTAAACACCTCATACAGAAGGGCATCATCGAACGAAGCCGCCATGCCAATAGGCTCCGGAAAGACCGTCGCGCTGCCGTTTCGTGCCACGCCGTGCAGGGCTTCGTTCCACCAGTTGTAGGCCGGGATGCCCAACCGCTCAATGGCAGCGCTCCGATAGGTCATCAGCGACGCTTTTTCTTCCAGCGTCAGACGCGACACCAGGTCCGCCGCCCGTTCCTCCGGGCTCAACTTCGTGTCGGCATACGCCTGTGCCTTAAGATTATGCGGAAGAAGGATTCCAACGCTAAAAAAGGCAAGAAAAAGGGATAGTGTTCGAATTATGCGTTTCATCTCTTTGTACCAGAATAATCATCTGTACAAAGATAAGATTTTATTCGCATGAATAAAAGGGTAACACCGCTATTTGGAAAGTCTTTTGGGCGCAAAAATGCCGATTTTTGTCCGGAATGCTGCTCGACTAAGGGTTTTCGGACAAGAATGGCCAATTGTTGTCCAGAGTCTAGCCAAGCTTCTCGAACTTGTAGCCCAGGCGGGCAAGTTCGATGGCGGCACCTATTTTATAGAGGACTTCGATGCTGATCAGGAAAAGCCGATAGGCTTCGGCGGTACCGGCCTCGGCGCCGGATTTCATCAGAAAATGATAGGTGGCTGCCGATAGGGATTGCATCGCGGCAACACAGTGCTTCCCTTCCTTGAGGATGTTCGCGGTAATGTGGTCATCCATATCGTCGAATCCCCTCTCGCCTTGGAAAAAGCTATACGGCGTCTCCCGATACTTCGTCCAATCCTTGTCCCAGAGGTGCGCAACGGCCATTCCCAGATAACCGGCGCAGGCCAGGCAAAACTCCGGATAGCCATTGAATTCCCGGACGGCTTCGGGATAGAAAGACGGGGCATAGCGCTGCCAGGCCTCGTCCAAATCAGGCGTATTTAACAGGATGCCTTTCAAATAACCATTGCCCGTGGCCACTTCCAGCAAGTGGGCCGTAAGGTCCTCACGAAACTTTTCCTCAGTGCTGCTCATAACAAGAGCAAAATTAAAAGATTTTTTGTATATTTGAAAATTGTATTGGACAAGCCAATGAAGTTTAACCACTATATCATCAAAGGACAGAACCTGACGGAGCTACAAGCACAGCAGGACGGCATCCTGTCCGCCCACCCGCAGCAGCAGGTAGCGTTCAAACGGTATTTTCTCCCGGATAACAGCCTCCTGCGCCAGCTTCCCGCGGAAGAAGGCGCCGTGTCGCATATCATCCAACCCGTCCTCTGCGAAGGGTCCGTAGCCCTCTGGCTGGTCCTATGCGAAGGATTCCGCGTGCGATACCAGGGCTGCGAAACCCTCCTCGAGGGAGAAGGCTTCCGCCTGATTGTCACCGCCTCCCTCACCTGTCCCGACGGCACGTCCGAAGAGCAGACCCGTTCGATTTTCGGCGCCTATGCCACCCTGCTCCAAGGGCACGGACTCACGCTCGAAGGCAACTGCGTCCGCACCTGGCTTTTCTGTGACGATATAGACCACCAATACGCCGGCCTGGTTAAGGCCAGGCGCGAATTTTTCGCCGCCTGCGGGCTCACCCCCCAGACGCATTTCATCGCCTCTACCGGCATTGCCGGCCGGCCCACCGTGGCAGGTACCCCCGAGGGAGCATATTCCCTCGTTTCCGCGAACGAGGGGGTGCCTGCCCCGGCGGCAGCACGGGCGGCAGATGCAGTCCCGGCGGCAGTACGGGCGGCAGAAACTGCCCCGGCGGCAGCACGGGCGGCAGATGCAGTCCGGGCGGCAGCACGCGCGGCGATCGTCCAGATGGACGCACTGGCCTTGGAAGGAGCCTTCACGCAGCGGTACCTGTACGCCCGCACGCACCTGAGCCCGACCTATGACTACGGCGTTACCTTTGAACGCGGCGTCCGCCTGGACGCCAGCGGCCATCACGCCACCCTCATCTCGGGAACCGCCTCCATCGACCACAAAGGCAACATCCTCCACGAAGGCGACGTAGCCGCCCAGACCCGCCGCATGTGGGAAAACGTCGAAGCCCTGCTGGACGAAGCCGGCGATGCCTGGAGCGACGTCCGGATGATGCTCATCTACCTGCGCAACCGCGAAGACGCCGCCATCGTAAAGCCGCTCTTCGACGAACGCTTCCCCGATACCCCGAAAGTATTCCTGCACGCCCCCGTCTGCCGGCCCGGCTGGCTGGTGGAGATGGAGTGCATCGCCTCTGCATAAAGACCCATCCATATGCTGCCCGACTGGAACACATTAAAAAGGAAGATTCATAAAGTAATGAATATCAACGACCACATCGACACCGACGATGCGGCCGAACGGATCAAGAATTCCATCTGGTTCCAGGGACCGAATGTCTGGATCCTTGCATTTTCCATCGTCATTGCTTCGGTGGGTCTGAACGTCAATTCCACCGCCGTCATCATCGGCGCCATGCTCATCTCCCCGCTCATGGGCCCGATCATCGGCATCGGCCTCTCCCTGGGGACCCACGACTTCGACCTCCTGCGCGCAGCGTTGAAGAACCTCATCATCATGGTGCTCATCAGCCTGGTGGCATCGACCCTCTTCTTCCTGATCTCTCCCCTGTCGCCGGTGAACCCCACCGAGCTGGAGGCGCGCACGAGCCCGACCATCTACGACGTGCTCATTGCCCTCTTCGGCGGTCTGGCCGGCATCCTGGAGAACAGCCGGAAAGAGCGCGGGACGGTCCTGTCCGGCGTCGCCATTGCCACGGCCCTTATGCCGCCCCTCTGCACGGCAGGCTACGGCCTGGCCCACCTCTCGGCCAAATTCTTCTTCGGCGCCCTCTATCTCTTCCTGATTAACGGCGTCTTCATTACCATGGCCACCTATCTGATGGTCAGGTATTTACGCTTCAAGAAGGTAGTAAATCCCAACCGTAGCGTCACGAACCGCCGGCTCAGCTGGATGAGCCTGATCCTTGTCCTGTTCATCGTTCCGAGCCTGTGGTCGGCTTTCAACATGATCCGGAGCAACAACTTTGAACGGAACGTCCGGGGGTTCATTGCCGAGAAGCGGGTTTATAGCAAAACCTATCTTTACGATTACCGGATCACCCGCGACAAAGGGCGGAAGGTTATCCTGTACATCACCGGCAACCCCTTGTCGCCGGCCGATTCCGTAAACATCTACAAAACGGCCGGGAAATGGAACATCCGCCCGGACCAGCTGCGGCTGATCCAGCAATCCAT
>CADCCI010000036.1:4521-17468 GCA_902799895.1 uncultured Bacteroidia bacterium
GCTCTACGCCATTTTAGACACACTCATGTTAAACCCTACAGATACCTTATGATACTTTTAGGATATGACATAGGCAGTTCTTCCCTCAAGGCTTCCCTGGTGGACGCCGAATCCGGAACCTGTATCGCCAGCGCCTCCTATCCCGATTCGGAAGCGCCCATTGCCGCACCGAAACCCGGATTTGCCGAGCAGCGGCCCGAGGACTGGTGGACCTACCTGAAAGAGGCTACCCTGCGCCTGCCCGCCCAAGCGCGCAAGGACGTAGGGGCCATCGGCATTTCCTACCAGATGCACGGCCTGGTGTGCGTAGACAAAGACCTGAAGCCCCTGCGCCCCGCCATTATCTGGTGCGATTCCCGCGCCGTCCCCTATGGCAAACAGGCTTTCGAGCAGCTGGGCGCAGACTGGTGCCTGGAGCACCTGCTGAACAGCCCCGGCAATTTCACGGCTGCCAAACTCGCGTGGGTCAAGGAAAACGAACCCGAAACCTATGCACGCCTAGCCAAGATCATGCTCCCGGGCGATTGGGTGGCCGCCCAACTCACCGGAGAAGCCTGCACCACCGTGAGCGGCTTGTCGGAAGGCATCTTCTGGGACTTCAAGGAAAACGCGCCCGCCCGGAAACTGCTGGACGCCTTCGGATTCCCGGAATCCATCCTTCCGAAGCTGGTCCCCACCTTTGCCGAGCAAGGCCGCCTGAAAGCCTCCGTGGCGGAAGAACTGGGTCTTCCCAAGGGAACGCCCGTCACGTACCGGGCCGGCGACCAACCCAATAACGCCCTGTCACTCAATGTATTCAACCCGGGCGAGATAGCCTCCACCGCCGGCACCTCCGGCGTGGTGTACGGGGTGAGCGGCACGGTAAGCCACGATCCGCTTTCGCGGGTGAACTGCTTCGCCCACGTGAATCACAGCGCCGCCGAGCCCCGCCTGGGCGTGCTGCTCTGCATCAACGGAACCGGCATCCTGAATGCCTGGATGCGCCGCAACATCGTCCCGAACGGCATGTCCTATGTTGAAATGGACGAGCTGGCCGCCGCCATCCCCGCCGGATCGGAGGGCGTTCGCATCCTCCCCTTCGGCAACGGTGCCGAGCGGGTACTGGGCAACCGGGAAGTGGGATGCAGTCTGCATGGCATCGATTTCAACCGCCACACCCGCGCCCACCTGCTGCGCGCCGCCCAGGAAGGCATCGCCTTCTCCCTGCGGTACGGAATCGGCATCATGGAGGAAATGGGCGTGAGCGTCCGGAAAATCCACGCCGGCAAAGCCAATCTCTTCCTGTCCGATATCTTCCGCCAAACCCTCGCGAACTGCACGGGAGCCGTGATCGAACTGTACGATACGGACGGTGCGGCGGGAGCGGCCCGCGGCGCCGGAATCGGAGCAGGCATCTACCGAAACACGCAGGAGGCCTTCGCCAACCTGGAACGGCTGGCGGTCGTGGAACCGCAGCGTCTGCCGGTTCTGGACGAGGCCTACCGGCAATGGGCATCGATAATTCAATAATAAAACCAATAATCAATTATGACAAAAGAGTACTTCCCTACCATTGAAAAGATCCCGTTCGAGGGACCTCAGAGCAAGAATCCGCTTGCTTTCCATTATTATGACGCCAACCGGCTGGTTATGGGCAAACCTATGAAAGAATGGCTGAAATTCGCCATGGCCTGGTGGCACACCCTGGGCCAGGCCTCCGGCGACCCGTTCGGCGGCCAGACCCGCGTTTATGAGTGGGACAAGGGCGAATGCCCCTACTGCCGTGCCCATGCGAAAGCCGACGCCGGTTTTGAGCTGATGCAGAAACTGGGCATCGAATATTTCTGCTTCCACGACATCGACCTCATTGAAGACTGCGACGACATTGCCGAGTACGAGGCCCGGATGAAGGACATTACGGACTACCTGCTGGAGAAGATGAAGGAAACCGGCATCAAGAACCTGTGGGGAACGGCCAACGTGTTCGGTCACAAGCGCTACATGAACGGTGCCGCCACCAATCCGCAGTTCGATATCGTCGCCCGCGCCGCGGTCCAGATCAAGAACGCCATCGACGCCACCATCAAACTCGGCGGTACGAATTATGTGTTCTGGGGTGGCCGCGAGGGCTATTATTCCCTCCTCAACACCCAGATGTACCGGGAGAAAGATCACCTGGGCGCCATGCTTTCCGCCGCCCGCGACTACGGCCGCGCCCACGGATTCAAGGGCACCTTCCTGATCGAGCCGAAACCGATGGAACCGACCAAACACCAGTATGACCAGGATGTAGAGGTGGTCATCGGCTTCCTGCGCCAGCACGGCCTGGACAAGGACTTCAAGGTTAACATCGAAGTGAACCACGCCACCCTGGCCGGGCACACCTTCGAGCATGAACTGGCCACGGCCGTTGACGCCGGCCTGCTGGGCAGCATCGACGCCAACCGCGGCGATGCCCAGAACGGCTGGGATACCGACCAGTTCCCGATCGACGCCCTCGAGTTGACCCAGGCCCTGATGCAGGTTATCCGCAACGGCGGTCTCCACGACGGCGGTTTCAACTTCGACGCCAAGCTGCGCCGTTCCTCGACCGACCCGGAGGACATTTTCATCGCCCACATTTCGGGGATGGACACCATTGCCCACGCCCTGCTGAACGCCGCCGCCATCCTGGAAGAGAGCCCGATTCCGGCCATGGTGAAAGAGCGTTATGCCAGCTTTGACAGCGGTCTGGGCAAGAAGTTCGATGAAGGGAAGGCCACGCTCGAAGAGCTGTACGAGTACGCCAAGAAGAACGGAGAGCCCGTTGCCGCATCCGGCAGACAGGAACTCTATGAGACCTATCTAAACCTGTACGCGAAATAATGAGCCAGTACAGACAGCAAGGGAGCGTCGCCTATCTCATCAGCATCGTGCTGGTGGCCGTGATAGGCGGCTTGCTCTTCGGATACGACACAGCTGTCATATCCGGCGCAGAGAAAGGCCTGCAGGCGTTTTTTGAAAACGCCAAGGACTTCACCTATACCAACGCCCTGCACGGTTTCACCACGTCCAGCGCCCTTATCGGCTGCGTGATCGGTGCCCTCATTTCCGGCCGCCTGGCCATTTCCTTCGGCCGGAAACGCACCCTTTTCATTGCCGGTATCCTCTTCTTGCTGAGCGCCTTGGGTTCCTGGTTCCCGGAATTCCTGTTCTTCGAGAAGGGCGTTCCCACCCTCGGCTTGCTGACTGCCTTCAACGGCTACCGCATCCTCGGAGGACTCGGCGTGGGACTCGCATCGGCCATCTGCCCGATGTACATTGCCGAAATTGCACCTGCCCGCAAACGGGGCCGCCTGGTTTCCTGGAACCAGTTCGCCATCATTTTCGGTCAGCTGGTGGTGTATTTCGTCAACTTCCTCATCGTACGCAGCCATGCGAATGATCCCGCGGTGATGGAATGGACCACCCAGATTGGCTGGCGCACGATGTTCGTGTCCGAGGCCGTTCCGGCGGGCCTGTTCGCCCTGCTCATCCTGCTGGTGCCCGAGACGCCCCGTTACCTGGCCATTCACGGTCAGGAGGAGAAAGCCCTCCAGGTGCTGTCCAACATCAACGGCGAGTCCCGTGCCCGCGAGATCCTGGCCGATATCAAGGCCACCGTCCGCCAGGATGCCGTCAAGAAGAACGAAAAGCTCTTCACCTACGGCATCATGGTCATTTTCATCGGCTGCATGCTGAGCGTGTTCCAGCAAATCATCGGCATCAATGCCGTGCTGTATTTCGCGCCGCGCATCTTTGCGTCGATGGGTATGGACGACCCGATGTTCCAGACCGTGCTGATGGGTATCATCAACATCACGTTCACCCTGGTGGCCGTGTTTACGGTGGAGAAACTGGGCCGCAAACCCTTGCTCATCACCGGCTCCCTGGGCATGGCCGTGGGCGCCCTGGGCGTAGCCCTGAGCAATGTCGTGACGGTTCCGGCCATTGTGCCCGTAGCCAGCATCATGGTCTATAGCGCCTGCTTCATGTTCAGCTGGGGACCCATCTGCTGGGTGTACATTTCGGAAATCTTCCCGAACACCATCCGCAGCCAGGCCACAGCCATTGCCGTTGCCTTCCAGTGGGTTTTCAACTTCATCGTTTCCTCTACCTTCGTGCCCCTGTACGACATGTCGCACTTCTTCGTGTATGCCTTGTACGGCGGTGTCTGCCTTATCGCGGCCCTCTTCGTCTGGAAGTTGGTGCCCGAGACCAAGGGCAAGACGCTCGAGGAGATGAACGCCTTGTGGAAAAACCAGCAGTAGGCATCATTTCAGCACATACGCGGTGACATTTTTCAGCCCGGGAATCCCGTAATAGGCCGAAACGATGTCCCCCTTCAGATAGATCCGCTTTCCCAGCATTTCCGGGTGATCCACCAGGTTGATGGCATCGCGGATCTCTCCTTTTAACAGGTTCACGCTCAGGCAGGAAGACTTGTCCGTGGTACTCGCGCGCGTCCCCAGGGCCAGGTTCGTGCGCGAGGTAAACGGAGCCTTCTGTTTCATCCCGTTGGCCGAGCTCGTCAGGTCGCCGCCCACGATGTAGCCGTACACCCAGACGCCTTCCTTGCCGATGGCCGTCCGCGCCTGGCCAATGCCCAAGGCCTTGTCCAGGTCATCCTCACCCCCTCCCTGCTGCCCGCCGGTATCCTCGTCCCCGATGGTATAATGCTCGTAATTCCACACGCGCGTGGTATCGATGGAAATGGTAATCCGCGGTCCGGAGGATTTCAGTTCCTCCTCCGTTTCCGGAGCCGATATGCCCACCGTCAGGATTTGCCGGGCGGCCAGTTTGCGGGTAATGAGGGTCTCGTCCTTCCCCTCATTGCTCATCACCACCGACACGTCGGACGGCGGGAAATAGGCAATCCGCTTTTCGGAATAGCTGTACAGGAGTTTTCCTGCATCGGACTGGACGAACATCGAGGCTTTGGGATAGACCGTCAGGAAGTCAGGCTGGATACGCAGGCGGATGCCCGCATTCATCTGATGGCAGGAAAGCACGGCCGTGGCGGTTCGGTCCGCCTCTACCAGAACCTGCTGGGTATCGCCCCATTGCGGAGCATCGAACTGTGGCTTGGTAAACTCACCCGAGAGCGCGGTAACCGTATAGGCACCCGCCTTCACAAGCATGGATTCGGGCGATTCCCCATAGGGACCGCTGTAGAGAATGCTGCCGGAAGCGTCTTTCACTTCCAGACGGAAGTCATTGGTGTCCGGCAATTCCTGGGAAGAAGCCTTGGTGGAAGGCTCATACTTTTCAGAGAAACTCCAGCGGAGTTCCCCTTCCCCTTCTTCTTTGTCAAACAGTTCCTGGCAAGAGATCGGCAGTGCCAGGGCTGCCCATAGAATCCAATGGTTTTTCATGGCATTTGCATTTTTGTCCGAGGGCAAAAATAGGGCAAATACCATTACAAGGCTTTAAAAATCATACATTTAAGCCTTTAAAATTCTTGCGTTCAGTTTTTCTTTCGAAAATGCGCGGTTTCTTTCGAAAAAAGGGCTACTCCCACTCGATGGTTGCCGGCGGTTTGGACGAAATATCATAGACGACGCGGTTCACACCCCGCACCTTGTTGATAATTTCGTTGCTCACATTCTCCAGGAAATCGTAGGGGAACTTGAACCAGTCGGCGGTCATGGCATCGGTCGAAACCACGGCGCGCAGGGCAACAGGATTCTCATAGGTGCGTTCGTCGCCCATTACCCCCACGCTCTTCACCGGCAGCAGAATGACACCCGCCTGCCAGATGGCATCGTACAGGTTGCGCGCCTTCTGGGAAGGATCCGCAGCAGAGGGCAGGTTCAGTGCCGTGCAGTCGTATGCGCGCAGTCCACGGATGAAGATATCATCCGCCTCCCGCAGCACGTCCAGTTTCTCCCGGGTTACTTCGCCGATGATGCGGATGCCCAGCGACGGGCCGGGGAAAGGATGGCGTCCCACCAGTTCCTCTTTGATGCCCAGGGCGCGTCCCACGCGGCGAACCTCATCCTTGAAAAGCATCCGGAGCGGTTCCACGATCTTCAAGTTCATCTCTTTCGGAAGACCGCCCACATTGTGGTGCGACTTGATCTTGGAAGCGATACCGGGGATGCCGGCGCTCTCAATCACATCGGGATATATGGTCCCCTGGGCAAGCCAGCGGGCGTTTTTAATCGACTTGGCGTATTTGTCGAAGGTCTCTACGAACAGGCGGCCGATCACCTTTCGTTTGGCTTCCGGCTCGGTTACGCCGGCCAGCTGGTCCAGGAAGGCATCGGAAGCGTCGGCACCAATGACATTCAGGCCCATATCCTGGTAGGAAGCCATCACATCGCGGTATTCATTCTTGCGGAGCAGGCCGTTGTTCACGAAAATACAGGTAAGCTGATGGCCGATGGCCTTGTTCAGCAGCACGGCGGCCACCGTGGAGTCCACGCCGCCGCTCAAGCCCAGAATCACCTGATCTTCACCCAGTTGGGCGCGAAGCTGCGCCACCGTCGTCTCGATGAAGGAGGCCGGTGTCCAGTCGCCTTTACAGCCGCAGATACCCAGGGCGAAGTTCGAAAGCATCTGCAGGCCTTCGGTGGTATGGTACACCTCCGGATGGAACTGTACCGCGTAGGTTTCCTCTCCGGCAATATGATAGGCCGCATAGGCTACGTCATCGGTCGAAGCGATGACCTCGCCGCCGGCAGGAAGGGCCGAGATGGTATCGCCGTGCGACATCCACACCTGCGAACGGGCGGACACTCCTCGCAGCAGCGGAGAATTCCCTTTCACCGTCAGCATCGCCCGCCCGTATTCCCGGGCCAGCGAACCTTCCACCTTGCCGCCGTAATGCCAGGCCAGGTACTGTGCGCCATAGCAGATGCCCAGCAGGGGCAATTTCCCCTTGATGGCACCCAGATCAACCTGGGGCGCATTGGCGTCGCGTACCGAGCACGGGCTGCCGGACAGGATAACGCCCTTTACAGACGCATCCAGCTGCGGACACTTATTATAAGGATAGATCTCACAAAAAACATTCAACTCCCGAAGGCGGCGGCCAATCAGCTGCGTCACCTGGGAACCAAAATCGAGAATAATGATTTTTTCTGACATATCGTGCCGAATTGAAGTACAAAAATACGATAAAAATTTTATCTTCTTTAGATAAATCCGTATTTTTGCACCCCGAAAAGCAAATTATACATTTTTATGCAGGAAATCAGGAACATAGCGCTCATCGCGCACGTCGACCACGGCAAGACCACCCTTGTGGACAGGATGATTTACCAGGCCAATCTGGTCCGCCAGCCCGAAAACCTCGGACAGCTCATCCTCGACAACAACGACCTCGAACGCGAACGGGGCATCACCATCCTGGCGAAGAACGTTTCCGTCATCTATAAGGGCGTGAAAATCAACATCATCGACACTCCGGGCCACAGCGATTTCGGAGGCGAGGTGGAACGGGTCCTGAATATGGCCGACGGCGTGCTCCTGCTGGTAGACGCCTTCGAAGGCTGCATGCCGCAGACGCGCTTCGTCCTGCAGAAAGCGCTTGAACTGGGCAAGAAACCCATCGTGGTCATCAATAAGGTCGATAAACCCAACTGCCGTCCCGACGAAGTGCAGGAAGAAGTCTTCGACCTGATGTTCGCCCTGAACGCGAACGAGGACCAGCTCGACTTCACCACCATTTTCGGCAGCGCCAAACAGGGCTGGATGAGCCGCGACTGGCAGAAACCCACCAGCGACATCACACCCCTGTTGGATGCCATCCTGGAGGTGATTCCCGCCCCTACCGTGCAGGAAGGCACGCCCCAGATGCTCATTTCCTCGCTGGAATACTCCCCTTACGTGGGCCGGATCGCCGTGGGAAAGGTTACCCGCGGAAGCCTCCACTCGGGCCAGCAGGTGAGCCTGTGCAAGCGCTACGACATCATTGAGAAATCCAAAATCAAGCAGCTCATGGTCTTCGACGGCCTGGGCAAGGCCAATGTAGACAATGTCCAGTGCGGTGACATCTGCGCCGTGGTGGGCATCGAAGGATTCGAGATTGGCGACACCATCGCCGACTTCGAAAACCCGGAGGCCCTGCCGCCCATCGCCGTGGACGAACCCACGATGAGCATGCTCTTTACCATCAACAATTCCCCCTTCTTCGGGAAAGACGGCAAATACGTCACGTCCCGCCACATCAAGGACCGCCTGGACCGCGAGCTGGAAAAGAACCTGGCCCTGCGCGTGAAACCGGGCCTGAACGCCGATTCCTTCGTGGTATTCGGCCGCGGTGTGCTGCACCTTTCGGTGCTCATCGAAACCATGCGCCGCGAAGGCTTCGAACTCCAGGTCGGCCAGCCCAAGGTGCTGGACAAAACCATCAACGGACAGCGCTGCGAACCCATCGAGGAGCTTTCCATCGAGGTGCCCGAGGAGTTTGTGGGTACCGCCATCGAAATGGCGACCCGCCGCAAAGGCGCCCTCATCCATATGGAACCGCGCGGAGACCGCACCCTGCTGGAATTTGACATCCCCACCCGCGGCCTGATGGGACTGCGCTCCAACCTGCTTACCGCCACCCAGGGCGAGGCCATCATGGCACACCGCTACAAGGAGTACCAGCCTTTCAAGGGCGAAATCGAGCGCCGTACCAACGGTTCCCTTGTTTCGCTGGAGACCGGCGAGGCCGTTGCCTATTCCATGAACAAGCTGCTGGACCGCGGCAAATTCTTCGTGGAACCCGGCGAGGAGATTTATGGCGGCCAGGTCGTGGGCGAGCATACCCGCGAGCGCGACCTCAACATCAACATCTGCAAGACCAAGAAACTCACCAACGTACGGGCCTCGGGCAGCGACGAAAAAGTTGTCCTCCCGCCCGCCATCAAGTTCTCCCTGGAGGAAGCCCTTGAATACGTCCAGGAGGATGAACTGGTGGAAGTGACCCCCAACCACATGCGTATCCGCAAGATTTTGCTGGACCCGCTGGACCGCAAACGTCACGGCGGCGGTGGCGAGGATGCCTAACAGATCATTATCATTCGAACTTAACAAATATTTATAATGGGAGGACTTTGCGGAATCATTTCCGAGCAGCCTTGTGCTGTGGACCTTTTTTACGGTACCGACTACAACAGCCATCTGGGAACCAAACGGGCCGGACTGGCAACCTACGAGAAAGACTGCGGCTTTTTCCGCGGCATCCATAACCTGGAAAACGCTTATTTCAGAAGCTGTTTCGAGGACGAACTGGAGAAATTCATCGGAAATTCCGGCATAGGCGTCATCAGCGACACCGACGCGCAGCCGATGCTGGTCAATTCCCATCTCGGCCGTTTCGCCATCGCCACGGTGGCCAAGGTGAACAATGCCGACGATCTGGCCCAGAAGTTTCTGAAAGAGGGCATGTACCTCACCGAGTTCAGCAGCGGCAAGATCAACATCACGGAACTGATCAGCCTGCTGATTGTGCGGGGGAAAGATTTCGTAGAGGGTATCGAGAATGTCTATCGGGAAGTAAAGGGTTCCTGTTCCATCCTGATTCTGACCGAGAACGGCATCATCGCCGCCCGCGACGCCTGGGGACGTACCCCGCTCGTGCTCGGAAAGAAAGACGGTGCGATGGCCGTTACCAGTGAAAGCACGGCATTCGCAAACCTCGGTTACAAAATCGAAGCGTACATCGGTCCGGGAGAGATTGTCCGCCTGCGGGCCAATGGCTATGAGCAGCTTCGGAAACCCAATCCGCGCAAGCAGGTTTGCTCCTTCCTATGGGTCTATTACGGTTTCCCGACCTCCTGTTATGAAGGCCGAAATGTAGAGGAAACGCGTTTCAACTGCGGAAAGGCGATGGGAGAACAGGATACGGTCTGCGCCGACTGCGCCTGCGGCGTTCCCGACAGCGGCATCGGCATGGCGGTAGGTTATGCTGCCGGCCGTGGAATCCCCTACATGCGGACCGTCGCCAAATACACCCCCACCTGGGCCCGTTCCTTTATGCCGTCGAACCAGGCCACGCGAAACCTCGTCGCCAAAATGAAACTGATTCCCAACCGGGATATGCTGGAGGGGAAGAAGGTGCTGATGTGCGACGACAGCATCGTCCGCGGCACCCAGCTCAGCAACAACGCCCAATCGCTGCGGGAACTCGGAGCGGCCGAAGTGCATATGCGCATTGCCTGCCCGCCGCTGGTATACGCCTGTCCTTTCGTGAATTTTTCTGCCAGCAAGAACTATCTGGAACTCATCACCCGGCGCATCATCAAGGAGTGGGACGATGAGGAGCATCTGGAGGAATATGCCACCACGGGCACCCCGCGGTACGAAAAGATGGTAGAGGAAATCCGTCGCAGGCTGAACCTGGACTCGCTCAAATACACCACCATTGAAACGCTGGTCAAGAGCATCGGCATCCCGCAGGAGGACATCTGCCTCCACTGCTTCAACGGATCTTCCGCCTTTACCCTCGAAGAGGAGAATCGTTAATTACAGACTTCCAGCAAATCCCCGAGTTTTTCGACCAGGGGAATGAGATCACGGACGGGAACGCCTATGCGGTCGCTGATGGCCAGGAGGTCGCTCCGGCCGTCGGCATAGGCCAGCAGGTTGCGGACGGCCTTTACCTGGTCGAACGTGTCCCGCCGGGAGATGGTGGGATACAGTCCGCGGGGACCCAGCTGCGGTTCGCAGGGAACCGTCACCCGGTACACCCGGTTGTGTTCCAGTACGGACACCACTTCTTTTAGCATGGCCACGGAGCCCTGCAAAGCCTCTTCCGTAATGAAATCCAGGTTGTCGGCCGAGGTATGGTACTCCGGGTATTCCTCGAATTTGGAGCGGCACAGGCAGCAGAACGGCAGGTTCACCCGGGGCGAGCAATACTGGCGCTCGTCACTCCCCCGCTCCAGGAAGGAATACGTCTTGAAGTCCGGATCCAGGGCCCGCAGGACATGCTGCGCCACCCGGTCGGCCAGGTTGTCGCCATAGGGCGAGGCCACATACGAGAAATGGGCCGGATCGCCGATGCAGGTAATGTTGAACCCCGCTACCACCTTCCGTTGCAGTTCCTCCAGGTGACGGCTCAGGTAGGTAATGGAGCCAATGGTTTCGGGAATAAAGACAAAGCGATAGCTGTAGCGGCGATGGGGCTGCGCAGCCAGCCATTTGGCCAGCTCCAGGGCCACGATGGGACCGGAAAGCTCGTTGTTCGCCATGGACGGATGGCAGATATAGGTAGAGAACATCACCTCTTTCTCTTCCCGGCCGGGAAGGAGGATTTCTCCGTAATTCAGTTCCCCGTCGAACAGGCGGCTGTCGATGTGTACGCGGTAGTTCCCCTCCGGCAGCGAATCCCGCAGCCGACGGGTGCAGCAGAAGCCCCAACGCTCTTTGTAGTAAGAAGTTACGTACGGAATTACATCGGGCTGATCCTCTTGCACATACAGGTGCTGCAGCAATTCCTCGCGGGGTACGACAGCATCCACCGGCACGCTATAGCCCACCACGTGGAGGTTGCTGTCCCGGAAGTCGATGATGCGCCGGCCGTCGGGTGTTTCCACCCAGGCGTCGCGGATTTCCCACTCGCGCGGGACCGTCCAGTCGAAAACCCGCGTGCCAGAAGGGACGGATGCCACTTTCAGACCCGGGAATTCCTCCTGCAGGATGGAAAGGGTCTCGCGGACACCCGGTCCGGTAATGCTCCGGCAGATGGGGAACAGGCGCTCTGCCAACGCCATCAACGGCTTATTCATGGTTCAGAATCGTTTCTACAAACTCGCGGAAACAGCCCTCTCCGCCCCGTTTGGCCGTCACCAGGGTTACCGGCACCTTCCCTTCCAGGTAACTGCCTTTCGGTACGGCACTCCAGCCGCAGGCCTCCAGCAACGGACGGTCCGGCAGGTCGTCTCCCATATAGGCCACATCTGAAAGGTTGATTTTCAACCGGTTACAAAGGGTCTGCGCTTCCGCCAGCTTGTCCCGGACACCCTGCACCACATAATCCACCTTCAACTTGGCGGCCCGGGCCGCTACGATGCGCGTTTTCTCCCCGGTCAAGATGCCCACCGGGATGCCCAGGGCGTGGGCGGCCGTTACGCCGCCGCCGTCATAGGTATTGAAGCGCTTCCACTCGTTGCCGGTCTGGTCGTAGTACATCCCACCGTCGGTCCAGACACCGTCGATATCGGTCAGGATCAGTTTGGGTAGCTTTTTCATTGCAGGCTATCGGGATAAATGATTTCGTTTTTGGGAATATCGCATTTGAGGGTCTTGCCCACCACCTGGTCCAGCTGGCTCCATTTGAAACCGTCGCCGGGGCTGAGCATATGCAGGTCTTCTTCGCGGATGACCTCGCCGGCCTTCATCTCACGCAAGGTAGCGATGGAACGCTCCAGTTTTACCTTCGAGGAAGCCACGCCCGGCTCGATATAGATGTCTTTTACCCCCATCCAGCGTTCGCAGATGCGAATATCGCGCACCATCCGGTTCACGCCGTCGGGTCCCAGCGAGCCTGCCTGGTCGGTTCCTTTCATATGCCGGTCCAGGGTAATGTGTTTTTCGATGATTTCCGCTCCCATTCCCACGGCTACGACCGGAGCCGCAATGCCAATGGTATGGTCCGAAAAACCAATCGTGTACTGGCCATAATGCTCTTTCAGATAGAGGATGGTATTCAGATTCAGGTTGTCCGGATGCGTCGGATACTGGGAGACGCAGTGCAGGATGGCAATCTGGTCGTGGTAGCGGGTGATAACGGCCAGGGCATCGTCCAGTTCCTTTTTGCCCGCCATACCGGTGGACAGGATGATGGGGATCTTCGTCTCGGCCAGGGCGCAGAGCAGCGGCAGGTTGGTCAGGTCGCGGCTGGCCACTTTCAACCGGTCCGGCGTGAACAGTTTCAGCAGCGACAGGCAGCCGCGGGCGCAAAGGGTTTCCACAAAGTCCAGACCCCGCTCCTTGGCATATTTGAACACCTCGAA
>CADCCI010000037.1 GCA_902799895.1 uncultured Bacteroidia bacterium
CCATGGCATGAACATCGAGCTGGTCAAGCTTATCGGCCGCATGAAATACCGTTCCTCCTATGGCCAGAACCTGCTGCAGCACTCCCGTGAGGTGGCCAACATCAGCGCCATCATGGCATCCGAACTGGGCCTCAACCCCAAGATTGCCAAACGCGCCGGCCTGCTGCACGATATCGGCAAGGTCTCCGAGGAGGATCCCGACCTGCCGCACGCCCTGCTGGGCATGAAACTGGCCGAGCAGTACAAGGAGAAACCCGAAATCTGCAACGCCATCGGCGCCCACCACGAGGAAATCGAGATGACCTCCATCATCTCCCCCATCGTAATGATTGGCGACGCCATTTCCGGCGCCCGCCCGGGTGCCCGCCGCGAGGTCATCGAATCCTATATCAAGCGTCTGAAAGGCATGGAAGACCTGGCCGCCTCGTATCAGGGCGTCACCAAGAGCTACGCCATCCAGGCCGGCCGTGAACTGCGCGTGATCGTAGGTGCGGAGGAAGTGAGCGACCAGCAGGCCGCCGCCCTCTCGGCCGACATCGCCCAGAAGATCCAGAACGAAATGACCTACCCGGGTCAGGTAAAGATTACCGTGATCCGCGAAACCCGTTCGGTGGCCTACGCAAAATAATTCCTTCCCGTTATGAGAAGAATGCTAATATTGGTGGCGGTACTGTTTTTCAGCGCCGCCGCTTTTGCCCAGGCTCCGGAACAAACGGTCACCTGGACCGCAAGCGTTTCCGCCCTGAAAGACGGCTTGCTGGAAGTCCGTTTTACCGGTAAGATTCTCGACGGCTGGCACACCTACAGCCTCCGCGACGAGTATTCGGCCACCGAGATCGACTTCGCTGAGCCCCAAGGCTTTACCCTGGAAGGAGCGCTACAGGAAGTGGGCGAACCCCGGCAGACCGCCTCGGGCGAATTGATTTTCGAACGGAGCATCGTACTGGTCCAGCAGGTACGTACCGCCGGCGAAGGTGCGGTCCTAAAAGGATCCATCACCTGGAACAGCTGCAACGACACCCTGTGCGCCGCCCCGGAGAACTGGGGCTTTGAGATTCCCCTGATTCCCACCCAAACCGCTTCCCTGCAGGAAGCCCAGCCGGTTTCCGAGGACAACGGGACGGCCGGCGGCTCTCTCTGGGCCCTGGTCCTGGAAGCCATCCTCTGGGGACTGGCCATGCTGCTGACCCCCTGCGTCTTCCCGATGGTCCCGATGACGGTATCCTTCTTCCTCAATCTGCTTGATTATCGGTCTGACCCGCCTGATTGGCGGCGCGGCCGTCACGGCAGATATATTCAACTGGTTGGCCACCCACTGGCTTCCCAACCTCATCTTCTTTGCCGTCTTCCTCATTTTTGCGGCCTCCTTCTTCGGCGCCTTTGAGATTACCCTACCCGCTTCCCTGGTCAACAAGAGCGACAAAAACGCAGATCGGGGTGGTCTGGTGGGCGTTTTCTTCATGGCCTTGACCCTGGTGCTGGTCTCCTTCTCCTGCACGGGCCCCATCGTGGGGACGGTCCTCATCAAATCTACCCAGGGGCAGTTCTGGACACCCATGGTCACCATGCTCGCCTTCTCCATAGCCTTCGCCCTCCCCTTCACCCTGCTGGCCCTCTTCCCGTCCATCTTAAAGAAACTCAAGAGCGGCAGCTGGCTGGGGCAGGTCAAGATTGTCCTGGGCTTCATTGAAGTGGCCCTCGCCCTGAAATTCCTCAGCATTCCCGACCAGACCTACCACTGGGGCCTGCTGGACCGCGAGGTCTATCTGGCCATCTGGATTGTGGTCTTCAGCCTGCTGGGCTGCTATCTGCTGGGTTGGCTTCGGTTCAAAGGAGAAGAAGCCCCTGAGGGCATCGGCCTGACCCGGCTGGGGCTGGGCATTGCCGTATTCTCCTTCGTCGTGTATATGATCCCCGGCCTGTTCGGCGCCCCGCTGAAAGCCCTTTCCGGCTATCTTCCGCCCATGAAATACCAGGAACGCTCCTATACCCGTACAAATGACCTGGAAATCCCCCACGGCCTGCCCGGCTGTTTCTCCCTCAGCGAAGCGCTGGAACGCGCCCAGGCAGAAGGGAAACGCGTCTTTGCCGATTTTACGGGCCATGGTTGCACCAACTGCCGGGAGATGGAAGCCCGCGTGTGGTGCGATCCGCGCGTTCTGACCCTGCTGCGCGAACATTTCATCATCGCCTCCCTTTATACCGATGAGAAAAAATACGACGCCGCCCCGCAGGACCGCATCGTCACCCCCGAGGAGAAAGAACTCGTAAAGATGGGAAAAGTGAACTCCTACATCGCCCGAACGCGTTTCGGGATCAACGCTCAACCGGCCTATGTCATTCTGGATGCGAACGGGAATCAACTCACCCCCGTTCGCGGATACGACCTCAACATCGACCGCTTCATCGCCTTCCTGCAATCCGGCCTGGATTAATGCATCGGACGGTGCTGTGACGCCTTGAAGGCCTTGCGACGCTCCTCCAACCGGGAGCGTTCTTCGTCCGGAAAGGCAAAGGAAAGGAACTTCCCGAATACGTATTCGGCCGCCTGCAGGGACGGGTGGACCATATCCTCGGCATAGAACCGATAGTCCCGCAACTCGTCCAGGAGGATTTCGTAGGCAGGGAAATAGACCGTCCTGTCCGGGAAGGCGGCGCAGACCTCCTCCAGGGCAAGCAGGAGGATGGATTTGCTTACCTGGTTGCCGTGCGCTCCGTCGGAAAGATGGCGGATGGGGCTCACCGTAAAAACGAAAAACTTATCGGGATAGCGCTGTACCAGCGATTTCAGCAGGGCCGCCGTCTGCGGCACCGTCAGCCGCTCGCGGGAAAACTCCCCCGCCGGCCGCTTGAGACAGTTTGCCACCACTTCCCCACTTTCCTTGTGCCGGTACACCCAGGCCGTTCCCAGGGTAATGAGCACCCGGTTCGATGCCTTCCATCGGGCCGAGGCCGTTTCCAGGGCCGCATTGGCGTGTTCCAGGAAAGCCTCCGGTGTAGGGCGTGCAAAGGAGGTGTGATGGCTGAACGAGCACACCAGACCCGCGCCGGCCCCCATTCCCACGCAATCTTCGCGCGTAAAGGGGACGCCGCATTGCAGGCGCGAGATGCTGTTGCACACCGAAACGGGATTGTAAAGGGTCCCAAACGGATTCACACACACATCCATCCCACACTCGGATAACCGGCGGCCAATCTCGTCAGCAAAACAACTACCCAATACCATAATATCATCCCCTTCATGCAGGGGCACGGAACTCTTTCCTTCTGAAACGGGTGTCTGCCATTTTATCATCATAACGCAAAGATATCTTTTTTTCATAAGATTAGTATCCGTTTTTTAGATTAAAATTAGTAAATTGCGCTTCATAAACACGCTATTATATGAAAAAATTCATCTATCTCTCTCTCATTATGGTACTTGCGTTAGCTTGCCGCAAGGAAGACGAGGACAAATCCGATTACTACAACCCGGACGGAAGTCTGCTAACCTGGGAACAGGCTCGCGATATCACTGAAGATCTCTGGAGCATGTTTGATTATGTAGTCGTTTCCAAGGACATTCTTCCTCCATCTACAAGAATAAAGCAAAGCTTTGCGGACCAATTTGAAGATCCATATTATTCTCCTGATTATAGTTCATGGCTTGTCATCATGTCCCCTAACCCGGGTACTATTACTGGCTTTCAAATTTATCATTACGTTTTTGTAAACGCAAAGACTGGTGAAATATACATTGATCCCGTTGAACGGGAAATCGATTACGAAGCGGAATGGATCCATGTTAAAATTCCCCAACAGCCCACGACAGGACCCCGGTATCCGGTAAAATCAGCGGACAAGATCCAACCTCCATTTGGTGCAATTACTATACTCCTTTAGGTGATTCTGCCTGTGCATTTATTTATTATGAGGAATAAGATTATTTCTCTAACCGCACGGTTGGCACTCTTGTCAACCGTGATTGTTTCCTGCGTGGAATCAATCGATTTTGACACAGGATACCCAACACCATTGTCCGTACACTGTATCTTAACGGAATCGAATATTCAGGAAATAGACATTCGCCCCGCGACTTCCTACGGAAAAAACAGAGACATCTCTCTTTCTGATTTATCAGTAGAACTTATGAATGCAAGGGGGGAAACAATATGTTCTTTCCAACAGAAGGATAATACCCGTTGGAATGCAGAAATGACACCTGCGTATGGAGAGAAATACTCTTTATCCATAAAGAAAGATGGACAAGAGATAATTTGTGCCAAGACCACCTTTCCTCCAAACGTCTATATCAAGCAATTTATGAAACGACGAAAAGGAGCCTTAATTGATCATTTATATTATTCCTGCGAATTACGAATTCCCTATAAAGACGCCGAAGGTTTCGACGTTCGTGCTGGTGCGCCATTTGACGGAAGCGCTAATCTTTGGGTTTTTCCAAAAGAAGGGAACCTAATCGGGACTACTCATCCTAATGCAGATGATTTCAACTTAATCTCAAAGACTGTCGGCACATTTCCCTGTTTCAGTCTAGATTCCATGAAATTATGGAGTCTCTCTCTAAATGAAGCAAAACGATGGATGAAGGATTCCTATCAAAGCCTCCCCTTGCATGACGGGTTCGTCCGCATTCCTTCTCCTCAATTATTTGATAATGGAGAAGACCCGTTATCCATTAGCAATAACCCGTTATATACTACGCGTAGTTTTATTTTCTTGGCGGATTTTCCCCTAACATGTTCACCAAACCAAGGTGGATTATTTGATATTCGTATTGTCTCTGATGAACTTGATTTATACTTGAAAGATATTTATCAAAGGGAACTGGATAAAGGAAGGGATATGCGGTATATCTATAATCACGAAAATGCCTATACGAATGTTTCTGGTGGGATTGGCATTTTCGGAGCTATCTTATATAGAAGTGAAGAATCGGCCATCCGAGGCTATAATGGAGATTTTATTGAGCAATGAAAAATATTCTCCATATCTTTGTCTTGTCTCTGTTATTCACATTCAATGCTTACGCTCAACGAACAGAAGAAGTCAGAGATACACTTTCTGCGTCAATTAAGGAAGCTTCCCGTTTTGTAAACTCTGGAATAAACGGTTATCAGGTTCGAATCGGAGATGTCCATAATCTTATTTCTCCCATTGGAGAAGCCGATATAATAAAATATATTCAAGTTCTGCCAGGAGTGTCCATGGGAGCAGAGGGCTCTTCTGCCGCATACATCCGTGGTGGGAATATGGGAGGGACGAGAATCACCCTTGATGGTGTTCCCGTCTATGGAAATACACACTTGTTAGGGTTTACCCAATCCGTTCCCTTGGAAATAATGGAAGATGCGCATGTGCGTGTTAGCGGTTTCCCGGCCGATGAAGGTGATTTTACTGATGCCTATATTTCCATGACGACTCAAAACAGGATTGCGAACCATTTCTCCGGAACGTTCTCCGTTAGTCCGGCCTTTATATCTTCCCTCGCCAAAGTCCCCATTGTAAAGGAACGGCTATCCGTTATTGGTTCTGCCCGATGGTCACCCACAGCCATGATTTGGAATGGATTTAAGTTACAAGACCATATTTCAGGTGTGGATTTAAAAGACACGAAAGCTACCGTCTACGATTTATTTGGAAAGATTAACTGGAATATTTCAGGAAAGCAACGCATTTTTTTAAGTTACTTTCATTCAAAAGATTCTTACGATTATACTTGGAGACAAACCCAGGCTGAGATGTCTTGGCAGAATTCGATTCTTAATCTCAAATATCATCTTGACTCGCAAACCGGTTGTCTGGATGCAGGATTATCCTGGAATCGGTTGTATTCCCAACAAGGACAAACACAGTCTGTGCAGGCTGATAACTTATTGGGAATGACAAACTCGTTATCCGAATGGTCTGCCCGTTTTTCTGCTTCGTATCCGCTTATTGGTGCTGATGTTTTCCGTATCGGTCTATTGTTTACCCAATCTTCGTATTTACCAAACGCCTATTTCAGCTTGACTGATGGCCGCAGACCGGGTATTCACACCAGCAGCTTTTCAGAATCCCCCCTTGATTCAAGAATTGGCACCCTTTCCGTCCAGTGGGAAAAGGGCAAAAACAATCTTTACCTTATTCGCACATCCGGACGCCTGAATCTTTACCAGACGGACCAGACGCATGACCTTTCATTTCATCCGGAATACGATCTCACGGGACGCCTGTATTTCCTTCCCGGTTTTGGCCTTGAAGTTTCAATAGACAAACGGAAACAGTTCCATCATTTGCTTGACGGTCTGCCTACCGGCTGGTCTTTGGATTTGATAGTCCCTTCAGATGAAACGCTTCTCCCGGAAGAATCCATTCAATATAGCAGTTCCCTCTTTTTCGAAAAAGGGGCGCTGTCTTTATCGGTTAACGCCTACTCAAAAAGTATGAAGAATCTGGTTTGCTACCGGAATGCCATCAATCTGTTCAGTCCGTCTTTGGCCGGTTGGAAAAGCGATGTCGATGTCGGGTCAGGTTCATCAAAGGGATTGGAAGTTCTTGCAGAATACATACATGGGGAAAACACCCTGCGAATTGCTTATACGCTATCCAAGACAGACAGACAGTTCCCCTATATCAACGATGGGATCGCGTTCCCTTTTCAATTTGACCGGACACACATCCTCAATGTTACCGGCAACGGACGTTTGTGGCATAATGATATTTTTGACTTTATCCTGTCCGGCTTGCTGACATACCAATCAGGTAGTTGGGAGACGCTGCCGGAAGGTGTTTTTCATCCCTGGATGTTTGAATTACAGGAAGAAACCAAGATTGAATACTATTCCGGAATCAACAATTACCGTATGCCATCTTATTTCCGGCTCGATTTGGGATGCACTTTTTCCCGGACAACTAAAAAATGTTCTCAAAAACTATATTTGGGAGTGTATAATGCGACCAACCGGCACAATCCCATAACCCTTGTCTATGATATTGACGAGGAACGTTGGAAACAGATATCCTTGCTTCCCATATTACCCACAATTAAGTATTCCATATCCTTTTAGGTAACGTATCAGCAAAAATTACTATTTTTGCAATATGAGAAGATGTTTGTTCCTGCTGCTGGCGGTGCTGGCGGCCCAGTCCGCTTTCGGGCAGAAACCGGAATTCGTGTACGATACCGGTTTCGAATTCTATTTCGACAACCGCGAAATGGACGCGGGGAAAGAGGCATTTACCCGTTCCATGACCATCAACACAGCCTTCCTGACCCCGTCCGTAGGACTTCGCATCAAGCAGAACGCCCGCAACGTCCATCAGTTGATGGCGGGCCTGGACATTATCAAGAACATGGGGGAATACCCCGTCCGTACGCCGGCGGCCGCCGGTTCGGACGATGCCGACCGGGGACTGGAGAACACGCGCCTTCTTCGCGAAATCACGCTCTGGTATCGTTTCGACCTCGCTTTCTCCAAAGCCAAGTTGACCGGCGTGTTCGGCGCCTATCCGCGCAGCCTCTCGCAGGGGAACTATTCCCAGGCTTTCTGGTCGGATTCTCTCCGCCACCTGGACCGCAACTTCGACGGCGCCCTGCTGCAACTGCAGACGTCCAAGGCCTTCTTCGAAGTGGGATGTGACTGGAAAGGCCACCAAAGCGAATTCCGCCGCGAAGAATTCGTCATCTTCACCTACGGCGAATGGACGCCCAAAGAATGGCTAACCCTGGGCTGGGCCGGCACCTTCCACCACTTTGCCGGCTCGTACAAATACCCTGGCGTGGTGGATGACAATCTCGTGGAGCCCTTCGCCCAGCTGAATGCCGGGAAGATGGCCGGCATCCAACTGCTGACCCTGCGCCTGGGCTGGCTGCAGGCCATGCAGCGAGATCGCGTGCAGCAATCCGGAACGCTCACGCCCGGCGGCGCCGAAGTCTATGCCGAGGCCCGTCACTGGAACATCAGCCTGGTGAACCGCTTTTATGCCGGCAAAAACCTGATGCCGCTGTACACCAACCCCAGCGTGGCCGGCACCTCTTATGGGAGCGACCTCTACATGGGCTCGCCCTTCTACCGCATCGGCCGGGAAGCCGGAAAATCAGGAGTTTACGACCGCGTGGAAGCCTGGTGGCAACCCCGCATCGCCTCCTTCCTGGACCTGAAACTAGGCACGGTTTTCCACTTCGAGGACGGCTTCCAGGGCCATCAGGAAGTCGTTTCCCTGATCTTCTCCCTGGACCGGATCCTCAACAAGAAACCCGCCAAAAAAGTAACCACATACCGCTTTAAAGCTGCCATCTGATGAAGAAAATGCTCATTGCCGCCCTGGCGCTCGTTTGCGCCTGCGGGCCAAAAGACGGCGAGTACGCCTTCGAGCTGCTCACCACCAACGACGTACACGGAACCTATTTCGATTCCACCTACACGTCGGCCAAAACCCGTAAGTCGCTGATGGCCGTAGCATGGAGCGTGGATAGCGTACGTGCGGCCGCGGGTAAGGAAAACGTCATTCTGGTCGATGCCGGTGACATCCTCCAGGGGGACAATGCCGCCTACTATTTCAACTACGTAGATACCACGCAAACGCACGTGTACACGCGGATGGCCGCCTACATGGGGTACGATGCCATCGCCGTGGGCAACCACGACATTGAAACGGGACATCCGGTCTATGACCGCATCGCCCGGGAGATGAAAGCGGCGGGCATCCCCTTCCTGGCAGGCAACGCCCGCAAAGACAGCGACGGAAGCCCGTATTTCCCGGAATATACAGTCCTGAAACGCCACGGGCTGAAGATTGCCATCCTCGGCTTCACCAACCCGAATATGAAGAATTGGCTGGCCGAAAGCGTCTGGCGCGGCATCACCTTCGAATCCCTTATTCCGCGTGTCCAGCAGACGGTGGATGCCGTCCGGGCCAAGGAGAAGCCGCAGGTCATCATCGTAGCCGTCCATTCGGGAACGGGCCGTGAGGGCGAAGCATCGCTGGAGAGCCAGGGAATGGACTTGCTGCATTCGCTGGAAGGGGTTGATTTCCTTGTCTGCTCGCACGATCACCATCCCTATGTCGTCTCCCGGGGGAACACGGCCCTCATCAATTCCGGCAGCCATTGCCGCTTCATGGGTCACGGACACATCCGCCTGACCGTGAAGGGTGGAAAAGTTGTCGCCCGCGAGACCGAGGCCGATCTGATTCCGATAGATAAATGCAAGGTGGATACGGTGATGGAAAAGCAATTCCATCCCGATTACGAAGCCGTTAAGGCCTTCACCCTCAAGGAAGTAGGAGAGCTGAAGGCCGAATTGCGCACCCGTGACGGCTATGCCGGCATGTGCGACTACCTCAACCTGGTCCACACCCTGTGCCTGGGCTGCTCCCCCGCACAGATTTCCTTTGCCGCCCCGCTCACTTACAATGGGACGGTTCCGGCCGGGACCCTGGTGTATAATGACCTGTTCACCATCTATCCTTTTGAGAATCAGCTCTATGTGGTCAAGATGACCGGCCGCGAGATCCATGATTATCTGGAGTATTCATACGACCAGTGGATCAATACCGTGTCCCGACCGGGAGAACATGTCCTGAAGATCGCCCCGCGCCATGACAGCCGCACCGGACAGCAGGGATGGTCCTTTGTGAACCGTTCCTACAACTTCGACTCCGCCGCCGGCATCAACTATACCGTGGATGTCACGAAGCCCGCCGGGAGCCGCGTGGACATTGCTTCGATGGCCGGCGGGCAGCCCTTTGACCCGGAAAAGACCTACTTCGTGGCCATGACCTCCTACCGCGCCAGCGGTGGCGGCGGCATCCTGCGGGCCATCGGCATTGATACCGACAAGATTACCGACCGCGTTGTGGAATACTACCCGGAAATCCGGAACATCCTCTACAACTACCTGCTGGAGCATGGCAGCATCGATCCGGCCATTATCGGAGACCCCGAGCGTATCGGCCGCTGGCGTTTCGTCCCTGAGAGCCTGGCCGCGAAAGGCATCGATGCCGATATGCAACTTTTATTTGGAAAGCAATAACCCCTTAAATATCAATCCACATGAAAGCACATCTTCTTCTCTTCTGTGCAGCCGCCTTGTTGCTCGCTGGTTGCGCTGCCACGAAACAGACCAGCGAACAGCGTGCCGCCGAGCAGGCTGCCATCGCCAAGAGCGTTCGTGAACAAGTTCCCGCGGCTTCGTTCAAGATCGTTGCCACCGAGATGATTCCCCTTCGCGCCCCGAGCAAGACGCTTACCGACCCGTATTTCGTCAAGGTGAGCGACAATTACCTGGAATCGGCCCTGCCGTATTTCGGACGCGCTACCAACATCCCTTACGGAGGTGGCAATGCCCTGGATTTCAAGACGGAGATCACTTCCTACGACTGGAAGGAAGTCAAACCGGGTGTCTTTGACATCAAGATCGTTGCGTCGAACAGCGAGGATACCTACGAGTACAACATCCGCCTGTACGACAACGGATCTGCCTCTATCAATGTGAATAGCCGCAATCGCGAAGCCATCACCTTCCTGGGACAGCTCGAGACAAACCAATCGGCAAAATGATTAGCGCCGGCGCATGCCGCGCATCTTATCCATGAGGTTGCCGGTCATGACAGATTTCATGGCCTTGCGCGTACCCTCAAACTGTTTGAGCAGACGGTTCACTTCCTGAAGGGAAGTTCCAGAACCGTCTGCGATTCTTTTGCGGCGGCTGCCGTTCAAGATATCGGGATTGTCCCGCTCGGCGGGCGTCATGGAAAGGATAATGGCCTCGATGCCCTTGAAAGCATCGTCCGGAATATCCACATCCTTGATGGCTTTCCCCACACCGGGGATCATGGAAGCGAGGTCCTTGATGTTGCCCATCTTCTTCACCTGCTGGATCTGGTTGTAGAAGTCCCAGAGGCCGAATTTATCCTTGGCCAGTTTCTTCTTCAACTCGCGGGCTTCCTTCTCATCGAACTGCTCCTGCGCCTTCTCCACGAGGGAAACCACATCGCCCATACCCAGGATTCGGTCGGCGATACGCTCCGGGTGGAACACATCCAGGGCCTCCATCTTCTCGCCCGTGGAAATATACTTGATGGGTTTTCCGGTGACGTACTTAATGGAAAGGGCCGCACCGCCACGGGTGTCGCCATCCATCTTCGTCAGCACCACGCCGTCAAAATCCAGACGATCGTTGAAGGCCTTGGCCGTTTCAACAGCATCCTGACCCGTCATGGCATCCACCACGAAGAGGGTCTCGGTAGGCTGCACAGCCTGGTGCAGGGCCGAAATCTCATCCATCAGCTCCTGGTCCACAGCCAGACGGCCGGCGGTATCCACAATCACCACGGGGATTCCTTCCGACTTGGCTTTGGCGATGGCCGCGCGGGCAATCTTCACCGGGTCCTTCTCCCCTTCTTCGGTATAGACCGGAACGCCGATCTGCTCGCCCAGCACTTTCAACTGGTCGATTGCGGCAGGGCGGAAGGTATCGCAAGCGGCCAGCAAGACCTGCATGCCGCGTTTGCTCTTGATATTCAGGGCCAATTTGCCCGAGAAAGTCGTCTTACCGGAACCGTTCAGACCGGCCACCAGCACCACACCGGGATTGCCTTTCACGTTGATGTCGGTGGAGGCGCCGCCCATAAAGGCAGCCAGTTCGTCGTGGACGATCTTCACCATCATCTGCTGCGGCTTCACGGCCGTGAGCACGTTCTGGCCCATGGCCTTCTCCTTCACCGAGTCGCAGAATTCCTTGGCCACCTTATAGCTCACATCGGCATCCAGCAGCGCCCGCCGGACATCCTTCAGCGTCTCGGCTACATTGATCTCGGTAATCTTCCCTTCACCTTTCAGTATCTTGAAAGAGCGTTCCAGTCGTTCCTGTAAGTTCTCGAACATAATCGTAAAAATTAGCCTGCAAATATACTACTTTTCCGGGAAACTCTCACGCATGGGCGCAACGGCCAGACGGTCCGAGAAAACCGACGGCGCCATATCGCGCAGGTTGTATCGGCTGGACATCACCTGTCCATAGGCACCGGCACTGCGCAGGCCCACCAGGTCGCCCCGCTGGCACTGCGGCAGCAACGCCCCTTCCGCGAATACATCGGACGATTCGCACACGGGTCCGACCACATCGTAACGATGCATCGGCGTGTCCGGAGCGGCAAAAAACTTCATGATGCGATGCCGCGCGCCATAGAGGGCCGGGCGGATGAGGTCGTTCATGCCCGCATCCAGCACCAGGAAATCCTTGTCGGCAGCATGCTTCACATACAGCACCTGGCTGACCAGCGTGCCGCACTGGGCCACGAGCGCCCGTCCCGGCTCCAGATGGATGCGGCGGTCTTTGCGGCGCTTCAGCGAGGCATCCACCACCTTGAACCAGCGCTCGAATTCCGGAATGGGATGGGTATCCGGATCGTCCTAATCCACACCCAGGCCACCACCCAGGTCCAGGTTGTGCACCGGCATACCCTTCTGCTCGAAGTAGTCGGCCACCTCGTCGGCCCGCCGGCACTCGTGCGCATACACGCCCTCGATGTCGGTAATTTGCGAGCCGATATGGAACTGAAGTCCCTCGAAGTAAACATTCTTGCATTCCCGCAAGGCATCGATCACGGCATCCAGATCCCGCAGGGCGATGCCGAATTTGTTCTCGGTCAGGCCCGTCGTGATGAACTTATGGGTATGGGCGTCGATGCCCGGATTGATGCGCAGGCCCACGTGGGCTACCACGCCCATCCGTTCGGCCAGGCCATCCAGGACCGCCAGTTCTTCCATCGATTCCACATTAAAGGCCTGGATGCCCAGACGCAGGCCGGCCGCCATCTCGGCGTCCGTCTTTCCTACCCCCGTACACATGATCCGGGACGGCTGGAAGCCACATTCGAAGGCGCGGACCACCTCGTTGCCGCTCACACAGTCGGCCCCGAATCCACGGGAAGAAAGGACTTCCATCACCCGGCGGCCATAATTGGCTTTCACCGCATAGTGGACATGGATGTCATAGCGGCGGCAGAGCTCGGCTACCGTATCGGCCGTCTGCTCCAGCAGCGGCATATCATAATAATAAAAAGGGGTCCGGATGCGCCGGAACGTGTTTTCGTCGTTAATTACCATGCTTGACAAATCATAATATAAAAAATGGAGTCCAAAACTCCTTCCCGGCGTAAAGATAGTCAGTCTTTTTGACTCCGACAAGCCTACGCCCCACTTTTTCACCATTTCCACCCCCTAGCCCTGCACCCAGACCCCACGGCAACCAGGTCCCACTGATCTTACTCTAGAAAAAAAACAGCAGACTAGGATCAATTTGGGCCGTTTTTGATCCTAGTCTTGGCAAAAAGCGCAGAGTAAGATCACTAACCCGCTCCCCGCCCCGTGACCTTCCATGAAAACGGCCTCTAACATGGAAGGTCCCCATCAAAACACCTTGACCTTCCTTGAAAACGCCCTCTAACATGGAAGGTCCCCATCAAAACACCCCGACCTTCCATGAAAACGCCCTCTAACATGGAAGGTCCCCCTCAAAACACCTTGACCTTCCATGAAATCATCCTCCAGCATGGAAGGTCCTCTTCAAAACACCCCGACCTTCCTGGAAAACGCCCTCTAACATGGAAGGTGCCTTTGAAACAGGCCCTTCTGTGAGCAGGCTGGGAGAACACTGTCAGAAGTTGTTCAGGTTAAGTACTTAGTAATGAGCAAGTTCCTAAAAGCCGGTTCTCAGAATTTAAGAACCAGCTTTTAGTAAATGATTGTGAATCAAGAACTTAACCTGCACAACTCG